>JACSRH010000259.1 GCA_014879855.1 Caldilineaceae bacterium
ACCTTTGTCCTCGACATTCGCACCGCCACCCCCCACTTTCCCGGCATCGGCCGCTATCTGGCAGGGTTGACGCCGGCGCTGGCCGCGCAGTTGGCGCCAGATGAGCGATTGCTGCTGCTGGGTGCAGACACTGCTCAGGCTGCCCAATTCGAGCATCTATTGACCCCCGACGCACGGGTCAGCATTTGTTATGTCCCAGCCTCTCCGTTTTCGCTCTCCCAACAGTGGCAGGTTCCGCAGGCGCTGCGCAAGGTGGCGGCCAGCGGGGAGCCACTGGTGTACCACTCGCCCTATTATTTGATGTCTTATCGACCCGCCGCGCCGACCGTGCTGACCGTCTACGATCTTATCCCGATCCTGCTGCCCGACGCTGCCACCGCACGGGCGCGGCTTCTGTTCCGGCTGACGCACCGCCTGGCGTGGCGCGCGGCCAGGCAAATCATCGCCATTTCCGCTACAACCGCCAACGATTTGGCCACTATTTTCGGCGTTGACCGGCGTCACATTACCGTGATTCCCCTGGGCGTCGACGCGCACTTTCATCCCCAGCCGCTCTCTGAGCGTGAGCGGGTGCGCAGCGTTTACGGCTTGCCGATTTCTTTTCTCCTCTACGTGGGGATCAATAAACCTCACAAAAACCTGGTGAACCTCCTGGAAGCCTACGCCCAGTTGTCCTCCCAGACGCCGCCGCTGGTGATTGCAGGCGCCTGGGATCGTCGCTACCCAGAGGCGATGCAGGCCGCTAATCGTCTGCAATTAGCCGACCGCGTACGCTTTTTAGGCCCAGCGCCTGAGTCTGATCTGCCAGGTTTGTACAGCGCGGCGACGCTCTTTGTCTTTCCCAGCCGATATGAAGGCTTTGGTCTGCCCGTGTTGGAGGCGATGGCCTGCGGGACGCCGGTGGCGTGTAGCAGTGCGTCCAGCTTGCCGGAAGTTGCAGAGGACGCCGCCCTGTACTTTGATCCGATGCAGCCGGCAAGTATTGCACAGACGCTGCAATCTCTGCTGGACGATGATGCCCTGCGCTGCAGGCTGGCGGGAAAAGGCGAACAACGCGCCAGACAATTCACCTGGGCGCGCACAGCGTCTGCGACATTGGCTGTCTATCGAAAAGCTGTCAGCTAGCAGGCTGCTCAAGGAACTGCTCGTTAGACGTCCAGAACCACTGCACAGGCTGACAGTTCAGACATATATTTGATCAATTGGGAAAATCTGATGCGCGTTCTTTATCTTTACAAAGATTACTTCCCCATTCTGGGCGGCATTGAAAATCATATCAAGCTGCTGGCCGAGGGACTGCGCGCTCTGGGTGTGGAGACGCAGGTGCTGGTCACCAACACTGCCAATCGCACGGTGCAGGAAACCATCGACGGTGTGCCCGTGCTCAAAACCGCGCGGCAGGTCAACATCTCTTCAGCGCCAGTGAGCCTGCCCTTCCTGCCTGCCGTGCACCGCCTGGAAGCGGACGTAGACATCGCCCACCTGCACATGCCCTATCCGCCTGGCGAAATGGCGCATCTGTTGCTGGGACGCAGCCGTCGCCTGGTGGCCACCTATCACAGCGACATCGTGCGCCAGCGGGTGCTCGGCGCACTCTATCGACCCTTCCTGTGGCAGACGCTGCGCCGCGCCAACCTGATCGCCGTCGCCACGCCCGTCTATATCCAAGATTCGCCTTTTCTACGCGCCAACGCGGCCAAGTGTCGCATCATTCACTATGGCATTGATCTGAAGCGCTTTTCACCGACGGAGAAGATCCAGGAGCAGGCCGCGCGCTGGCGCAGCCGCTGGAATGGACGCCCGTTAGTGCTCTTTGTCGGACGGCTGCGCCATTACAAAGGCGTCGACGTGCTCATCGAGGCAATGATGCGCCTGCATCACGATGCCGTTGCCTTGATTGTAGGCGTGGGGCCGCTGGAGGCCGAGCTGCGTGCCTGGGCACAGCAAAGCGGCGCCAATACACGCATCGAATTCCTTGGCGAGTTGGCTGACCCAGAGGTGACTGCCCTCTACTATGCCGCTGATCTCTTTGTCCTGCCCTCCGTCAACCGCGCGGAAACCTTCGGCATCGTTCAGCTGGAGGCGATGGCGTGTGGCCGGGCGGTGATCTGCACCGAGCTGGGCACCGGCACCTCCTATGTCAATCAGCACGAGGTCACCGGCCTGGTCGTGCCCCCGCGCAATGCCGAAGCACTGGCCGCCGCGATCGACCGGCTGCTGAGCGATCCCACGTTGTGCGCACAATGGGGAGAAGCAGGACGCCGTCGCGTCGAACAAGCATTTACGATCGACGGCATGGTGCGCAGCACGAAAGCCTTCTATGAAGAAGCGCTGGCATTGCCGACCCGATAGCTTGCTGATTTTTGACCCGTGGAACGGCTTACGTTACCATTGGGGTTCGGGTGCATCTCCCAAGGAGATTGAAGACGAGGTGGCGTTATGACTCTTGACATCGATTCGATCCGCAAGGCTGTGCGTAGCGAGGCTGTGCGTAGCGAGGCTGTGCACGCCATGCCTCAGGCTCCCGACGTGCGCGGCGCCGTCTGGTTGCTCGCCCGCGATGAGTTTGCCGACGCTTATGCAGAGGATGTCGAACTTTGATGTGGAATCGAACCAAGCTTGACCAATGGTGTGACAGCGCCCTCGAAGCCGGCTGGTTGGCCGCACTGGTGGTGGCGCCGCTCTTCTTCAATGTCTTCTCCAGTCGCGTCTTTGAGCCTGACAAGATCAGCCTGGTGCGCAGCATTGCGCTGGCGATGCTAGCCGTGTGGGGAATCAAGGTGGCCAACGGCGGCTATGCCTGGCTGCCCGCCGCCAATACGCGGCCAGAAGCTCGCCCGCCCGGCGGCAACTGGCGCGGCTTTGTCAAAAACCCGTTCATTTGGGCGGTGGTCCTGGTAATGATTGCCTTTGTGCTGGCCACCATTTTTAGCGTGGCTGTCTTCGTAAGTTGGTTTGGCTCCTATCAACGGTTGCAAGGAACTTACAGCTTTTTGGCATATATCACCATTGCCGGACTGGCGGCCGCCACCCTGCGTTACCCAGAACAGTTGCGCCGCTTTCAGCACACCGTCATCATTACCAGTCTGGCAATCTCCATTTACGGCGTCATCCAACATTACAATTTAGACCCGCTGCCCTGGGGCGGCGATGTCACGACGCGCGTCGCCGCCAATGCGGGCAACGCCATCTTTCTTTCCGCCTATTTGATCATGGCTTTTTTCCTGACGCTGGAACGCGTCTTCATGAGCTTCGTGCGACTCATGGGCATCGGCCAACCGGCCAACGCCGAACCACAAGATTGGCAATCTTCGCTGGTAGGCGGCGCGTATTTGTTCGTGCTGCTTGTTCAGGGCATCGCGATTGTCTGGACGCAGAGCCGCGGCCCATGGCTGGGATGGGCGCCGGGCATTTTTCTCTTTGCGCTGTTAACCGTCAGCGCGGTGCGGCCCCGCTACTTCCGTGCACTGCTGGGCGCAGCCGTCGGCGGCGTGCTGGTGATGGTGTTTGTGGTGCTGGCGGCGAATTTCATCCCCGCGTTTAAATTTGTGCAGCAGGTTCCTTATGTCGGCCGTTTTGTCGATGTCTTCAATGCAGACGCCGGCACTGGCAAGGTGCGCCAATTGATCTGGGGCGGCGCCGCAGAGATGCTGCTTCCGCACGAGCCGTTGGTTTTTCCTGACGGCAGCACTGACAGCGTCAATTTCATGCGCCCGTTGGTTGGTTATGGCCCAGAGGCGATGTGGGTGGCGTTCAATCCCTTCTACCCGCCCGCCCTGGGGCAGACCGAAGCGCGCAACGCCAGCCCGGATCGTTCGCACAATGAAGCGTGGGACAGCATTGTCATCACTGGGCTGCTGGGCTTTATCGGTTACATCAGCCTCTTCGTGACCATCTTCTTCTGGTCGCTGCGCTGGCTGGGGTTGATCAGGGGGCCGCGCGACAACCTTCTCTTTGGCGCGATTCTGGCCGGCTCTGGCTTGGCTGGCTCGCTGGCGCTGATGGCAACCGATGGCTGGCAATTGCGCATGGCCGGCGTGGGGCTGCCTTTTGGCATCGTCACTGGCTTTGGCGCGTATACGGCGCTGGCAGCTTTTCTCCACGCCGGCGACAGACCAGACCGCGCCGATCTGCCACGTCTGATGCTGATCATCGGTTTGCTGACCGCCATCGTGGCCCATTATTTAGAAATTCATTTTGGGATCGCCATCGGCGCCACCCGCACCTACTTCTGGGTGTTTACGGCCGTGCTGATGGTGGTCGGCATGCAGCTAACGCCGGTCATGCCCGCCGAATTGGTCATGGCCACGCCCGACCCTGCGCCAGAGCCTGCGCCGGCCAACGCGCCAGCCAAGCGCGGCAAACAAGCCAGATCCGCTCCTGCATCCGCCCGGCGTCCGCGACCTGCCATCGGTCTGACGCGTTTGCCGCGCACGATCATGACCGATGTGCTGGTTTTTCTGACCTTTGTCTACATCTACTCGACAAACGGCGGCAATCTCACCGACCCTTCCCGCATTCTGAGCGATAGTATCTTTTTCAACCCCAAAACTGGCGGCGCCAGTCCTGCCATCTTCTTTTTGATGCTCTTTACGTGGTTGATCGCCGCCACGATTGGATTGGCGGAAGAATCGCTGGTTCAACGCCGCGCGCCCCAGGCAAGCTGGTGGCTTACCGGTTTTGGCCTACACGCTGCCGTAGTTTGGGGTCTCTGGCTCGTCTATGGCTTGATCCAGGCCACGCGCCTGGCGCCGATTACGCCGCCCCCTGGCATCGCGAATCAGGACTTCCTCAACATGCAACTGGAGCGCGTCGGCGGTCATTTCGGCTTCTATACCGCCATCGTGATCGGTTGGATAGTGGCGGCGGGCACAGTGTATGCCTGGCCAGCGTTGCGTGAACGCACCTTGCCGGCGGCAGGGCGCGTCTGGATCGCGGCGGCTGCCGGCGCGGTGTCAGTCATCTTGGCGGTTTTCTTGATCTACAGCGTCAATGTCAACCTGGTCAGGGCCGACATCGTTTACAAACAGGGGCAACAGTTCGACAGCCAGGGCAACTGGCTGAGTAGCGTTGAACTCTACAAACGAGCGCTCGCCACACGCAAGACGGAAGATCACTATATGCTTTTCCTGGGCCGCGCGCTGCTGGAGCAGGCCAAACAGTCGCAACCCACCGGAACCGCAACGCTGCCCGCCACCCTGACATTGGACGACGTGCTCACGCTGACGCCAGATACGATCGCGCAGCTTGGGCGCACCGACGTGCTGCGCGCGGCCGAGACCGTACTCAAGGAGGCGCAGCGCGTCAATCCGCTCAACACGGATCACACTGCCAACCTGGCGCGCCTCTATCGCACCTGGGCGGACCTCACCACCGACGACGCTGTCACCCGCGCTGAAAAGCTGGACGACAGTGTTGCCATGTATGAGACCGCGGTCACGCTCAGTCCCAACGCGGCCCATCTGTGGAACGAGCGCGGCAATGCCTTGCTGGCCGCGGGTCAGACTGACCAGGCGCTGGCTTCTTTTGAGCATAGCCTCAGCCTGGACAATCTGTTCGACCAGACTTACCTGCTGCTAGCCGATTTCTTCGAGCGCACCGGCCAGACCGACCGCCTGCTTGACATCCTGAATCAAGGGATCGATGTCTTCACTAAGAGTGGCAATCAGGCGGTGACCGGTCAGTTGCTCAGTTACCTGGGCGTCATCGAAGCGCGCCAGGGCAACCTGGACGCCGCCGCCGCCGCAAACTTGCGCTTGCTTGAACTGCTGCCTGACAATTTGCAGGCATTGCGCAACCTTGCCATCATTGCGCGCGACCAGGAGAACATCGATCAGGCGATCACCTATGTGCAGCAGGCCCTTGCCGCCAGCGCAGCGGCCAGCCCGGAGGAAGTGGCCGGGCTGCATCAACTGGCCGCCGAACTCTACCAACGCCAAGGCGACACGAAGTCCGCGCTGGCCGAACTCGAGGCGGTGCGCCAACTTGCTCCGAACGACCTCAACACGCTGCAAACGCTCAGCGCACTCTATGCGACCCAGGGGAATCAGGAAAAAGTGCTCGAAATTGCCCAATCGCTGATGACGCTCGACCCGGGGAATTACCAATATGCAGTCGAGGCTGGGATGGCTTTGCTAAACCTGGAACGCCGGCCCGAAGCGTTAACTCTGTTCCAGCAAGCCAGGAGCATTGCTCCTGCGGAGCAGCAGGCGGCCATCGATGCGCTGATCACCCAGGCAGGCGGCTGAGACGCACCTATGCCCGACACCTTACCTTTGACCGCATTTTTGTTGATCGGCGCCAGCGCGCTGTTGCTCGCCATCGGCGCGGTGCCGGTGATGCGCCGCGTGGCCCTGCAAACCGGCACCGTGGACAAGCCATCGTCGCGCAAGATCCATAGCTCGCCGGTGCCTCTGCTGGGCGGTGCAGCCATCTATATCGCGTTTATTCTCGTGCTGATCTTCTTTGGCGACCGCGACTACATCAATCAAGTCATCGGCATCTTCACCGGCGCCACCTTGATGAGCTTCTTGGGCGTGGTGGACGACCGCTGGGGATTGGGCAGCTACGTCAAACTGGCCGCGCAAGTGGCGGCAGCCGGCATTCTGATCTATTCCGGCGTGCAGGTGCAATTGCTTGGTGGCTGGCTCGACATTGCGATCACACTGATATGGGTGGTCGGCATCACCAACGCGTTCAACCTGCTCGACAATATGGATGGGTTGAGCGGCGGCATCGCCATGATCGCTGCGATTTTCTTCACTTTGCTGGCAGCATTGAGCGACCAGTACTTCGTCGGCGCACTGGCCGCGGCGCTCGCTGGGGCCTGCGCCGGCTTTCTGGTCTACAACTGGAACCCGGCGCATATCTTCATGGGCGACGCGGGCAGCCTCTTTCTGGGCTTCATGCTGGCGGCGGTGGCGATCAAATTACGCTTTCCCAGCAACAGCACTGCCGTCACGTGGATGATTCCACTGCTGGTGCTGGGGCTGCCCATCTTCGACACCACCCTCGTCTTCATCAGCCGCTTGCGTCGCGGCAAGAATCCACTGACTACGCCCGGCAAGGATCATGTCAGCCACCGCCTGGCCGCGCTGCTGGGCAGCCGACGTGAAGCAGTGCTCGTCTGCTATTTGATCGGCGGCGCGTTTGGGCTGGTGGCGATTTTTGTCTCTCAGGCGACCTTTAGCGAGGCGCTTGTGGTGGCTTTTGTGGTCGGGGGGCTGGGACTATACAGCATCTGGCGCATCGAGTTTCGGCGCGATGGCGTGCAGCCACAGTAATCTTTGCTCAAGTCATCCTACTTATCCAGAGATAACCATCATTCTGAAAATGACTGTTATCTCTGGAAGTGTAAAGACAGCGACAGAAGGCAACCCATGACAAACGACCCATATCTTGCGCTGATCAAACAGCAGTGGCCGGCGATTGCCGAAATCTACAACCAGTTTGCGGAGCAGCAACCGATCATGCTGCTCGACGTGCAGAGCAGCGAGATCCATGCTTTCCCCTTTGAGGAGTTCGTGCTGGTGCTTCAGGTTGCCTCTCGGCGTCAGGTGGAGACGCAATATCGCCGCGCCGTTGCCAATCGACAGATGGTGCTCTTCGTGCGCGATACGGAGAACAAAGTGTTCCAGTCGTATACACTGGCGTTGGAAGAGTAAAGCGCGATGTTAGTTGACGCAACACCATCGGGCTGGTAGCCCGGCCTCCAGGGAGCTTCTCAAAAATTTGGTGCGTTCCAAAAAAGTCTTCTGTTTCACCTCTGCTCACCTCTGCCGCCCCGCGTCTCTCTGCGTCAAAGCGGCAGCTTCTCAGCGTGGCAAGAACGCGCGGCGTATATAGCCGGGAAAGCTGGCGCGCGCGTATCGATCAAGTTCAGTTTTGAGCAGTGTGCGTTCCCTTTCCAGCCGCTGCTGGGTCTGCGCCAGCCGGTTTGTCTCCTGCTCCACGGCAGCCAGAAACCTGGCGGAATGTTTTTCCACCACGGTGCGTTCGCTGCGTAATGCCAGAACGCGCTCCCGATGTCGCTTGCGCATCTCGGCGATCTGGTCGCGGTGACGCTCCTCAAGCCGTGTCTCCTGCTCTGCCAGCCCTGTCATGCGCCGCGCCGCCTGTTCGCGCACTTTGCTGATCTTTTTTGCAAGCTTGCGCTCCAACTGTTCCCGCTCCCTGCCCAACCGTGCATGCAACTGCTCGTGATGCCGGTGCACGTCACGCTCATCGCGGCGGTCAAGCTTGGTCGGCGCAGCTTGCCAGGCCAGCGCCTCGACGCGTTGACGCCAGGTAAGCAGGACATCCGCCCGCGCCGCGCCGATGCCCGCCACGCCGGCCAGCCGCGCCGCCGTTACGTCAGTCACGCGGACAATGCCATACTGCTTGAGCCGCTCCTTGACGCCCGGCCCGATGCCAGCGATCAACGCCTTCTCGATCTTCTGGCGACTCAGGAAATCGGTGACGAACTGTTGGCGACGCTGCTCCAGCAGCCGTCGCCGCGCCGTCGCTTCTCCTTGCTGGATGGCCGCAAGTTGTCGATCGATGTCGCCAATGCGTTCTCGATAGCTGCTCTCGACGCGCTGGACAGTCAGAACTTCCTCCTGCTGGGCGCGATGACGCTGCACCTGAAGCGCGTCGAGCGCCTGTTGTCGGCGCTGATTGTAATGGGCGAGTTGTCGCTGTTCTGCTGTCTGTTCCTTGCCGATCAGCCGGTCAATGCGTGCGCACTGTTGAGCATAGACGTGCTGGATCTGACCGCGCTCACGCTCTGCCAGGGACAAGGTGCGTCCGGCTGCGCTCCAGCTTTTCTGCACTGTGCTCAGCCGGCTGTGGATTGCGCGTCGCGCAACGACCTCCGGCTTGCGCCAGTAGAGGTGCGCCAGATGCCCCGTATTGCCGGCCACCAACGCAGCCGTGAGCAGCGCTGGCGCGGCCAGCCCCACCGCCCCCATCGCAAGCAACAACCAGGCCGCCACGACAAACGCTGCCGAAAGAGCGGCCACGAGCCGCGCGCGCACGAATGAATCTGACTTGCTGGAAAAGGTCGACGACGCCGGCAGGTTGATAAAATCGCCGATCCAAGAGGGCGCTGTCTGATGACCTGGCTTGCCCTGACCTGTGGTTGCAGGCGACGACGCTGCCCTGACGCCTGTTACATAATCCTGCACCCACGGAGCGGCTGGCCGCGCGCGCATGGCGTTCAGGTCGAACTGACCATCAATGGGCGGAATCTGCTCCGGCGCCAGCACCAGCAGCCTGCGCAGCAGATCAGCCAGGCGCTCCAGCCGCACGTCGCCTGCCTGCTCCAGCGCGGCCAATGCCGCTGACTGCTCTGGACGGACAAAGTCCTCGCGACGGAAGATCAAACATTCATCCCCCCCATGGAGTTGGCGCCACAGCGCCGGTTCAGCCGCCAACGCCACCAACGAGCTGTAGATAATCCAGGTGGAGAAGTGATCGATCTCCGGGCTGAAGATTGTTTCGCTGCGTTGCGGGTGCTGGTAGTTGCGATGCCCGACCTCATGACTCTGGCGCCCGGACAACGCCGGCACATACATCCCGTCGTAGTCGATCAGCTTGAGCCGCCCCTGGACGACCATTACGTTGCCGTGTTGCAGATCACCATGCGCAACGCCGGCGCGCGCCAGCGTCTGCGCCATCTGCACCCATTGCTGCGCCAGGTCGAGCAGCCGGGTCGGCGCCTGTAGATTGCGCTCGACGTAGGCAAGAAAGGATTCACCCTCGACCCACTGCATCTTGAGTAAGGGATGGATGCGTCCGCCCACGCGAATGCCATCTGCCAGGAAAGAGAAATTTACCATGTACGGCAGATTGGCGCGCGCCAGATGGTCGCTGATGGCGGCGTAGCGTTCCTGGTGATCGCCGAAATCGCGTAGAAAACAACGCACCGCCCATACGCGTTGATGCGCGCAAACCATCTGATAGACGCTGGCAAAGCCGCCAGTAATCGGTCGCGGCAGACCAAGCGGCGTCAGCACCGGTTGGCCCGCGCGCAATTCGGGGTCGACAAAAGCTGTCGCTGGATTTTGGATCGCTTCGTTATATTCCTGGGGTGTCGGCCACGCCATAGTTCCTATGATTCCGGCCTATTGTTCCGGCCAGGCAATGCGCAAGAGTGTAACATCGTCGTTGCGCAGTTGCCCATTGTTTCTCAGCGCGGCGATCCAGCGCGTGAAGCCACGCTTACGCCGCGCCAGCGCGGCCTCCATCTCCATCCAGGGCGCCGCGCCGTGTTCGACCCTGTTCAGAAACCACTGCCCCAACGCATCGGTGGTCAGATAGAGCACATCACCCGGCCATAGTTCGCCCACTGCGTGGCATTTATACGCCGCCAGCGCTGCATTCTGTTCGGGCAGGCTGGAGAGCAGCAGCGGCCGGTTGGTGAAAAAAGCCGATGTGGTGGCGGGAAAGCACCTCAGCAGGACGCCGCGGCGCACCTGAAAGAGCGCACAATCGCCTACAGAGGCCGCCTGCCACGGGCGCACTTTTGCTTGCATCTCCTGCTCGATCGTCACACCGAGCAGCGCGGCAAATGCACCGCTGCGCGCTTTTTCCTCGGCATACCAGGGCAACACTTTGGCGGCGACCTGGCTCTGCCAGCGCGCCTGCTCCAACGTTAGCGCCGGCAGCCAATCCTCTGCACCCAGAGCGCCGGCCGCGCCGTAGGCAGCAACTAACTGTCGCGCCCACAGCCCAGCAAACGCGCTTTCAGTGGCGCCGTCGGCAATCGCACAGTGGACAACGGGCTGGGTCGTGGTCAGTGCACGATCCGGCCAGCACGCATCTTCATATTCGTCGTTGCGGTTGCCTGCCTTCGGCAACGCCATCACGCGCACAGTGATCGACAAGGCGGCTCCCCTCTACCTCTACCTTCGCCATTCGTCCCTCATCGCAAATTGCTCGGTCGCGTGCCAATATCAAGGAACTTGATCACGGAGATCATATCCGCGTTGAAGACGAACCCGCGGCTGTTTTCGCTGACCGCGTACCCCTCTTGCTGCGCCACAGTGCGCATGGTGGGCGTCAACAGGCTGGAGAGATCGAACATCAGCCGCGCGTGCTGGTCGGGCAGCAGGGCTGGGTTGTCGGGAAATTCGATGGGTTTGGCGCCCTTCGCCGAAAGATGCACGTTGAAAAGAAGCACATTGCCGTCGCTGGTGGCAAGGCTGCGCAGCGCGTCCGCCGCCGTGGAAGGATCGCCATCCGTTGCCTCACCATCGGTGATGTTGATCACGATAGGCGGAAAACTGTCGGCATGTTGGGGCAGCCACCGCGCCAACACATCGTGGGCCAAAGTGAAC
This sequence comes from Caldilineaceae bacterium, assembly GCA_014879855.1. GTDB lineage: Bacteria > Chloroflexota > Anaerolineae > Caldilineales > Caldilineaceae > Caldilinea. Next base: position 11,319 of record JACSRH010000259.1, read on the forward strand.
GCCTGCGCCATTGGCGTGGCGCCGTGGCAGAGCGGGTCGAACCAAATTGGAAAGCGGATGGTCTGCTCGACGATGCCGCCCGCGCCATCCTCCACCTTTTTCTTGCGTTCTTCGATGCGGGCGGGCAAGTTGCCGATGTCGCTGATCGGCGCCAGTTCGCGCCCGGCAAGCTGCCCACTCAGCGCCGGCCCGACTTTCTCCCCGTAGCCGATGACGCCGACATAGAAGTAGTCGCGGATGCCTTCTTCTTTGGCGCATTTGATCACCAGATTTTGCAGCAGACGGTTGACCGCGTCGGCCAGCAGATCGGCCTTGCGCCGACTCGATTCGCCGCCGGCAAAAGGATCTTCCATGGAGCCACTCTGATCGATCAGAAAGAGAAAGCACGACGGGTTGGTGCGGCTGATTTCGGCTTGGTACGGCATATTTGTGTCCTTTGCTGATGTGCACTGAAGCAATGGCAGTCAATCTCCTGGCGACAATACGCACCGAAGCCCGCGTCGGTTTCACGCCGGCCAACACTAAAAAAGATTCAGGCCGCATTCAAATGGTTGGGGATCGGCGCGTCATCCAGGAATATCCAGAAAAACGAACGCCCATTGCGCCGCCAAATCGGCGCAATGGGCGTAACCTGGCGCCCCCAGTAGGATTCGAACCTACGACCCACTGCTTAGAAGGCAGTTGCGCTCTCCTCTGCGCCATGGGGGCCTGCTCCTATCGATTGTAGCGGAGGGCGCGTGCTTCGTCAACCTACGCATTCCCTGGGACATTTAGCAGAAGAAGCGCCGCGGCCAACCCAAAGGGTGCGGCTACAAAATCGGGCCGTTGTGCGGACGATGCGCCAGATCAATCTGCAAGCGCAGCTCCTCCTTTGCCGCCAGCAGGTTCTGTCGGGTCTTGAAGAACGCGCCATCGGTGAATTCCATGACGCCGCTGTCAAGAATATCCAGCATCGCATTGACGACGAGCAGGACCTTGGCTTCCAGCAGTTCCGTCGTCGTGCCATAGAACGATTCAGGGATAAAAAAGACCACAACAATGGTGAGCAGCCATGCGCCCAGGAGCACAGTCACCCACTGTTGCTGCACCTGCCCAGGCAGCGCCAACGCCAGCAACAGCCAGACAACGACCATCAATGCAACGATCTGCCAGCGCGCTATCGGCCGCGCCGCGGAGATCGTTGCCAGTCGCGGCGCCAGCCGGTCGTAACACTTGACGTGCGCCAGCCACGCGTTGAAGCGATGACATTCTTTGAGATTGACGCGATCCTGGTCGAAGTTGGCGAGTTCAGCCGCGTAGATGCGGCATTCGACTGCCAAATCGTAGAAGAGCTTGCGATCGAGCGGGCGTACAGGGGATGGCGGCGGGCGGCGGAGCGTCCTGAATAGTTGGCTCACCCCGGGCGGCTGATGAGCAAAGCAGCAATGCACAACACGGTGGTCCAAAACGCGGCTTTGGTGGCAACGCTGCGCAGACGGGCGGCGTCTTCCGGCAAAATGCGGTTGCGGTCAATCTCAGCGAACAATCCCATGGCCAGGGGGAGAGTGGCAAGGCCACCCAGATACCACAGCGGTAGACGTCCGAGTACGGTGACGGCGAGAATGCTAGAATAGGCGACCATCGTCAGGAATGCGTTGAAATCTATGGTGCGTGGCGCACCCAGCATAACGGCCAACGTGCGCTTGCCGATCAGCCAGTCGCGCCGTAAGGTTGCCAAGTTCTGGCTCAACAGGACAAGGATAGCAAGCAGTGCGATCGGCGAACCACCAAAAATCGGCAACCACCCGATTTGTTGCGTCTGCGCATAGAAGGAACTCAGCAGTGGCAGCAGACCAAAAGCTACAAAGATGCCGATCTCTCCCAAACCGCACCCACGATAGGCGTACCGGACAGGGGAGGCCACGGCGGCAAGTTGCACCAATACGGCGACCACTCCGAAGAAAATGATCGGCCAGCCGGCAAACAGGGCCAGCCAGAGACCGCATAACACGCTGGCAGTATAAAGCAGCGCGCCAAGATTGAGCAGCAGCGCCGGCGGCAGGACGCCATTTTGCTGGAGGGTGAAGGTGCTTTCTAAAGCGTCGGTTGCCGGACGCGCGTCTACATTCAGACTTTGCTGAAAATCCTGATACGCCGTCAGCGTCTGGAAGGCAAGTGCGGAGAGCGCAACGCCGATCACGGCAAAAGCAAAGTTCGCCCAGTGCAATGTCCCCGCGGACCAGCCTCCAATCGCCGCACCAACCACCGCGGGCAAGGTCAGCGCCAGCGCCAGATCAAGGCGCAATGCCACCAAGATGGCGCCAAGCAGGCTATCCGTCAGCCGGCGGTCGCGTGCTTGGCGTAGTCGCCTCCAAAGCGAAGGCGAAGATTCAATTGTCTGCCCATTGGTTTGGTTTGTCATGGGTCACTCAAGCTAGGTTATCTGCGTTGCTGATCAGCAGATTCGTGACGTGGCCCCCACAAATCGATCATCGCATGTCTCGATGTCAGCTTCATCCTGACGCAGCGCTCATCGTAACATCTCATCCCGCTGTGGTCAAGAATCGTGAAAATAATATGGTTATTCGTCATCGGTATTACTTGTAAACCTTCCAGATTTCATAAACAGGCGTCCCATCGCGTTGGGAAATTTCCTGCTCCAGCAATGGGATCAACTCTCTTGCTGAAACCATCGCCAAAAACGCCTCCGCGCGACCCTGGAAAACGGTCATATCTTTGCTGTGGAGCAGATAGGTGTTATCGGGATTGTCTAGAAAAGGCGCGAGCTGTTGCGCAAACTCTTCATCTGGCGCTTGCGGCGATGCATAGCCAAAGATTTCAATGGGCGTCACAGTCCCTCCACTTAGATAACGCACGGGGGCGTCGATCCCCCAATCAAGGGCAAGCGGCGCGCCCATCCCGTTGTAGCGCAAATGGTAGGCCAGATCGTAAGAGGCATCAGAATGAGCACCCAAGCCGCCGCTTTGCGTCAGTGCACGGTGATAGGCAACCGTGTTGACCAGATCGGTGGCGATCCAAGTCAGAAAGAAGGCTCCGACCAACAGATGCGAGACGCCAAGCCGCGGCACAGCGCGCCGCCGATAGCCTCCCCCGCCATAAACCACTGCGGCTGTCACGCCATCGGTGGTTTCCTGGAAAATCGCCCCCATCGCCACGCCCACCGTCCCCAACATCAGCGGCTGGAGCAACGCGTAATGGGTGACAAACAGGTCGCTCACCGTAAAGACGCTGGCAAGCACGGCGGCGCTCAGCAGCAGCAACGGTGGCGTCACCATACGTGGCGCACGCGCTGCACCCACGACAAGCGCCGTCGCCGCCAGCCAGGGCGCTAACTGATTCGCAAACGATGCGCCCAGATACCAGAATTGATCACCGCGCACCACCTGCACAAGTTGATTCAAACGGATGCCCAGGTTAGCGCCGACCGCCAGATTGTTGACGCCGTAATAGCTCTGCTCCAAGTTGTCGCCGATGCTGGCCAGCGTGCCGCTGCTCTGGACATTGAACCAGATCACGGGCAGCAATGGCAGCACCAAAGCGAGGGCGGCAAGCAGCAAAGTGGCAGGCGCAAGCCGCGGCGCGTGCGCAGGTCGCCGGCGCCGCGCCAACAGCCAGGCAAACGCCGCAAAGAGCGCAAGCGGGGCAACCACCCAGATTGCCAACAGCTTGGCATAGAGCGCCAGCCCAGCCGCCAGCGCCGCCACAACCAGCGAACGCGGCCTACCTGTGCGCAGCCAACGCAGCGTCTGCCATATACACAAGAAGACAAACACTTGCGTCAGACTGGTGACGAAGATGCCTTGTCGGCTCCAAAAGATAAAGCTCGGAGAAACCGCCAACAACGAAATTGCCAGCAACCCAGAAAAGGAAAGCGGTGCGGCGGGTACAGTCGATTCGTCACGCTCAGGCGGCTGTCTGCTCATGCCGGCAATCCATTCGGAGACGCTGCGCTCCACCAAGAGCAGCACCAGCAGCCCGCACAATACCGGCAGGATGCGCAAATTGGGCACGCCAATCCCTGTCAACGCCAAGAACGGCAGGGCCAGATACACATTGAGCGCGCCGATGTAGTCTTGCACCATCAAAGGAAATGTGCGGCCACCAAAGGTGACGCCAGCGCCGCGGAATGCGGTGATCCGCGCGCCGGTGAGGATTTCCATGGCATTAACGCCTGCCTCGCGCGCCTCATCGTAATGAAGGCCGGGCAGCCCAAGTTGATAGAGTGAAAACGTCAGATAAATAACAGTAACGAGCAGCAGCCAGAAACGACGACGATTTATCATAATGGCGGAGATAAAGAGGAGCGCACCACTACTCAGCCACGAGAAAAACTTCGCTGATCATGCTCTGATAGTTCCAACCGCTGGCATAGATGCGCACCGAGTCAATGCGCGCTGGCCGCGTCTCTTTGAGCAACTCCATGAGATTAGGCGAGCGATAGGTGTACCAGTTGAAGGGGGGAATTTTCTCGCCGTTGACGATCTTCCAATTCTCGTTGTCCGGATCGCGATAATAGAAGCCATGTCCCCACGTGAGTTGTTTGCCGTAGATGTCCGTGTAGGTGACTTCAAGACGCAGCGGATATTCTGAGCTGAGATAGCCAGCCCCGGAGAGGCTCTGGAAGAGCAGCTTGACATCGACCTGGAGCATGAGTTTGTCGTAAACATTGACATCCTTGCCGATATGCTGGCGGATGCCTACCTCTGTCGGCACATTGTCTTCGCCCTGGCGCACAAAATAGGCCACGCGGCGCCCGTCGCGCTCCATGATGCTGACTTTGCCGGGCGTCACGCTTTGGGCAATGACATAGCTCTCCCACGAATCCTTCATCGACTCTGTAAAGTTGCCATTGCGCAGCAGGTTTTGCGAGGCGGTCACGGCTTGTTCGGCCAACGCGTCGTCAGTGATCCAGGCGCGCAGACCGGGCGGCACCACCAGATGCGCCTGGTCGCCCTTATGCAGCGTCGCCTGCCCCGAACTCACCGTGATGTCGGTCTGCGCCTCACCAACCGCAATCTGATAGCTGCCGGCGTCCAGATCGATCTCGCCGTGAGGCGTAACAATGCGCACAGACAACGGGCGTTGTTCTCCGCTGTTCGTAAAAACGCGCATCTGCCCCTGATTGAGCGTCAAGCGGGCTTGATAAGGAGCGCGGCTCAGGTCGAACATCGGGCTGCGCATGCGGTCGATGCGCAAGCGCGTGCCAGAAAAGATCTGCACGCTGCCTAAGGATTCGTCGCCGTCGCTTTCCTTGATCAGCCGCATGGTTGCCTGAGTAGGGCCATCCCCCGCCTCCACAATGCTGCCTTCCGTCACCTCATCGCGCAGGTCGGTGATGGCAATCGGTTCGACTGCCCCTGGCGTGTAAAGTAGCACCGTGCCTTGCGTGGGGTTGAGCACCGCGGTCTGCCTGACCGTTGCCACCTCAAGCACATAGCGCACCGACAGCGGCGTCGCGATCGCCAACACCACAAAAATCGCAAAACTGCTGAGCAGGACAGTCCAGGCCAATCGCTCCGGGTTCTCGCGCACCGTGTGACGAGGCTGCCCCTCCCACACCGCATCGGTCGATGACGCGCTTGTCAATTTGGAACTCATGCCTCCTCCTCGCTGTCCCCTTCGGCCTGGCGCTGCGTCGCGTGCTCCTGTTCGCTGGCCGCCCGCGCCACAAGGCGCTCGATCCAGTAACGAGCATGTTGATCCAGAGGATTCAGCGCCAATTCATCTTCGAAGTGCCTGATTGCCTGAGACAGTTCGCCGCGCTCTTTATAGATCAGCCCCAGATGATAATGCACATTGGGCGTGGTCGGATCGACTGCCAACGCGCGTTCATAGGCGCGTATTGCACGCTGTTGTTGCTGGGGGCCAGCCAGTTCTAGCCGGCCAAGCTGCGCCGCCCCCAGGTTGGACCAGATCATGGCATTGTTGGGCTGAAGTTCGGCTGCCTTGCTCAGCACACGCACTGCCTTGTTCCATTTTGCCAGGAGAATATACGCGCCGCCAAGGTTGATCGCCACATCGACGTTGGTTGGCGCCTGCTCATAAAGCGGCAATAACTTTTCCATGGCTTCGGTGGGCTGGTTCGCACGCAACAACCAGGCCCCTTCGGCCAGGGTGCGGTTAAATTCCTCTGCATTTCGCTCTGTGGCCATACCAACAAATCCTCTTCCAAATCTGGCAGTATGCTTGATGGCTGCCGCTTGATGGCTGCCACTTGGCAGTGGCTATTGGCAGTGATTACCGTCAAATCGGCGCCATTGCCAATATAGATGCACACCAACAAGATGAGCCTGCACTTCAAACTTGACTCACTTTGGTCAACGCCATCACGGGCAAAGGTGTTCCCATCAAACATATAACGATACTCGAATGGAGGCGAAAAAGCAAACGATCTTTCTCACTTAATCTTTCTCACTTCCGATCAAGATACGCTCCAGCATTGAGTCTTAGTTACGGTAAAAATTGCCATG
>JACSRH010000227.1 GCA_014879855.1 Caldilineaceae bacterium
CCGCCACGCGCTGGCAAACTCGACGGCGTCTTCTTTGAGTCGAATGCGGATTTCCGTGCCGCGTTGGGGCTTTTCGGCGTCAGCGAGGCTGAAACGGCTGTCCCCGGTCGAGCGCCACATCGCCGCGCGATCCTGAGGGCGGAAAGATCGGGAGAGCACCGTGACCTCTTCGGCGACCATAAACACCGAATAGAAGCCGACGCCAAACTGACCGATGATCTCCTCCAGCGTGTTTTGACTTTGCCCGGCGTTTTGCAAAAAGGTGCGTGCGCCGGAATGCGCGATCGTGCCTAAATTCTCGACCAACTCGTCCCGATTCATGCCGATGCCGGCGTCGCGGATCGTGATGAGTTTAGCTTCGTCGTCCACCTCGATATGGATCGCTAATTCTGCCTCTGGGTCGACGACGTCGTGGTTGGTCAGCATTTCGAACTGAATGCGGTTCAACGCATCCGACGCATTCGAGATCAACTCTCGCAGGAAAATCTCGCGATCCGTATATAACGAGTGAGCAAGGATATCCAGTAGTTGTTTGACCTCGGTGCGGTACTCGAGAGATTCCATTGGGGTCTCAACAGTGTCTGCCATAGCCATCTCCATGCAATGTTAAAGACTGTCAAACCGATTGGACTCTTTATTGTACGCAGCATAAAGAGGTGAGGCAAGAATCGAGTTGTCTTCGGGGAAGATGAGTGTAGGGGCGCCGCGTGAAGGGCGTGAAGTACGACCCCCAACGGGGTTTGACAGCACTTGGCGTCCGGCATATACTGTTGTCAACGTTTACCAGTTGTTGAACGCTTGGCGTACAGTTGGTTCCACTGTGTGCAAACGGTAATCTCATTTCACCGAGCCAGTCAAACCGAGCTATAGCAGTCAAGGGGGGCGCGAAACGGTGATACTCAAAACGCTAATTCCAGCTTTGAATTGCATATGTTGCTGATAACACCCAGTGTGCCATTGTGCCTGGGTGTTTTTGTTAGCGCGTAAGCCTTCTTTAACAAGCCGATACACATACGTCCGTACATTTTTCGTACATTCAACAGAAAGGATCGAACCATGGACTCCGCGGTGAGCAGAATTCTCAAGGCCAAACAGTATGCGGCGGAACGCGACCATCGTGTCAAGGTTCATAGCTTTGAAGTTGAACTTCACGGTGACAATCACAATCATCTTGTTATGTATGATGGGGGCAACTGGAAATGTGATTGTGAGGAGTTTTTGCTGCGCAGCGTCTGCGCACATATCATGGCAATGGAGGAGATTTTGGGTGACTCCGTGGAACCTGCGATGATGGCTACCTCGCGTTAGACGAATGCACTGAACCGAATACCTGGGAAATGGGGGAGGCATAGCCGTCCCTCATTTCTTTTAGAGAGGAGCTAACATAATTCGTGGCCCGCGCGGAGACAGAAGCTCGAAATCCACCTGAGGGGTTTGGCTGTCCCTTGTGCGTGTGATATTCTGCGCTTTGCTTTTGAAGTGTCTAAGGGAGAATCAACCGGCTTGAAGCGTTATCTTCAACTGACGATCGGTGTGCTCGTCAGCGCCATTTTTATTTATTGGGCATTACCCGGCCTTCATCTACCTACTGTCGTCGAGGCATTGCAGAGCGCCAATTATTGGTGGCTGGCGCCTGGCGTCGCTGTTTATATGATCGGGCTTTGGGTGCGCACGTGGCGTTGGCAATACACGCTGCGCCCGGTGAAGCTTGTTCCGGTCGCGACGCTTTTTCCGATGGTTTGCATCGGATACTTTGGCAACAACATCTTTCCTTTCCGCGCCGGCGAACTGCTGCGCTCTTATGTCCTGAAGCGGCGCACCGACATTGCTATCTCCACCAGCCTGGCTACGGTGATCGTCGAACGCATCACGGACGGCTTGGTGATGCTGCTTTTTGTATTTCTGGCGCTGCCGTTTGCCCCGATGCCTTCCGCCTATCGCAACGCCGTCATCTCCATGACCATCCTCTTTTTGGCGGCGACCGTTATCTTCATGTGGATGGCGAGCCAACCGCAGCGGGTCGAACGCTTCTACGCTATCGTGGCGAGCGCTGTGTTGCGCGGCCCGGTGCGCCAACGCACAGATGGCTTCTACCACCGCTTCATGTTGGGGTTGAGCAGCCTCAGCCATCCGTCCGATGTGATCATGATTTTCTTGACCAGCGTTTTGATCTGGCTGCTGGAAACGATCAAATATTGGTTTGTCATGCATGCGTTCGACTTTTCCGTCAGCTTCATCGTGCTGATGTTGATGAACGGGCTGGTCAACCTGGCGACAACGTTGCCGGCCGCGCCAGGCTACATCGGCACTTTTGACACACCGGGCATCAAGACGTTGGAGGCTTTTGGCGTTGATCCGTCGGTGGCGGCGGGCTATACTTTCACGCTACATGCGGCCTTGTGGGCGCCAGTGACGCTGTTGGGCGGCTACTTCTTCTGGCGTGAACATCTGCACATGAGCGACATCGACGCGGCTCGCCAGCAAGCCGAAGCGCCGGCAGAGGTGATCGCGGTCAGAAACGAATCCCTGCCATAACACTGTCTGCCATACATATGGCCCGCCATACGTATGGCAGACCATACGTATGGCGGGCCATTAGGTCAGTTTTTTGATAGAGGAGCGAAATTATGCGCAACCTTGCAGTTGCCGGCACTGGCTATGTCGGACTATCGACTGGCACCTGTTTTGCCGACATGGGGAACAATGTCACCTGCATCGACATCAGCGAAGAAAAGATCGCGATGTTGCAGCGCGGCGAAGCGCCGATCTATGAGCCTGGACTCAACGAGATGATCGTGCGCAACATGAAGGCTGGCCGCCTGCATTTCACAACCAATTACGACGAGGCGCTCCAGGATGCCGAATTTATCTTTATTTGCGTTGGCACGCCCAGTGGTGTTGACGGCGAGGCCGACTTGCAATATGTGCGGATGGCCGCCGAATCCGTGGCGCGCGCCATGACGCACTCGGTGATCGTCATCAACAAAAGCACGGTGCCTGTTGGCACTGGCGACTGGGTGGCAGACATTGTGCGGCGCAGCCAGCCGGAGCCGATCGACTTCGCCGTGGTGAGTTGTCCGGAATTTACGCGGGAAGGCTCCGCCTTGCATGACTTCATGAACCCGGATCGCGTCGTCATTGGCAGCCGCAGCGCGGAAGCTGCGGAGAAAGTTGCGCAACTTCATCTGCCGCTGCGCACGCGCATCATCATGACTGACCTGCGCACTGCCGAGATGATCAAATATGCCAGCAACGCTTTTCTGGCCACCAAGATCAGCTTTATCAACGAAATTGCTATCATTTGCGAAAAACTTGGGGCGGATGTAGAGGAAGTCGCCGAAGGAATGGGATTCGACCGCCGCATCGGCGCCCATTTTCTCAGCGCCGGTCTGGGGTACGGCGGCAGTTGCTTTCCGAAGGACGTCAAAGCGCTCGAACACATGGCATTGGTGCATGGCTCGCACCCGGCCCTCCTGCGCGCCGTGATCGATATCAACCGGGACATGCGACGCTGGGCGGTCTACAACTTGCGCGAAATGGTGGGCGGCAAGCTGGATGGCAAGAAGATCGGGCTGATGGGGCTGGCGTTCAAACCTAATACCGACGACATTCGCGAGGCGCCGGCATTGGAAATTGCCCACATGCTGCGCAACGAAGGCGCGCTGGTTTCTGGCTATGACCCGGTGGCGATGCGCAATGTTTCGCGCTCCGATCCTCATTTGCGCCTTGCCGAAGACGCCTACGACCTGGCTGACGGCGCCGATGCTCTGCTGGTGTGCACCGAATGGAACGAATTCAAGCAGCTCGACCTGCCCCGGCTCCATTCGGTCATGCGCCAGCCGGTTGTCGTGGATGGTCGCAATATCTACGAGCTGGAGCGAATGCACGCGCTTGGCTTTGCCTATCGCGCGGTGGGGCGCTCCCACTCGGATAGCAACGGAAGTTAAGTTCAGGTGGTTGTAGTCAGGAAAATTAGGCGTTTGGAAATTGCCGCGCCGGAGCGTTCTCCTTCACGTTCTGTGCGCGGCTCGCACTGCTCGCCTAATTTTCTTGCTCACCTCTTGCCCTGTTCACCTCATCCTCGACCCGCAGTTTGATGATTTCCAGAAATGAAACAGGCTGCTTGAAGTTTTGCACTTCGATGCGGCGGTTGAGGATAAGAACTTCTTCCCGCCAGGCGGCAAGTTGTTTTTGCCAGCGCTGCTCGATCCTGACGCGTTCCTCTGCCAGTTGACTTTGCGCGAGGGCGACGCGGTGCGCATCTGCGCCGTTTCGCACCTTTTGGCGGAATTGTTCGATAGCGGCTAACACCACTTTGCGGTCAGCGATCCAGGCTGGCGTCAACTCATTATTTTTGAGGAGGGAATTTGCCATCTGCATCTCTGGCCGCGTGTAAGGTTCAGGCGCCGGGTTGAGTGGCTTGCCTTTGCCGCGCAGGTTGTCAAATTTCCCTTCGCGCATCGCTTCTTCAATGCGCTCGCTGATCAGATCGCGCCATTGCTCCGGCGTGCGCTGGGGGGTGGGCGGCTGAGGCGCGTCTGTCTCCTGCATGCGCCGATCGGTGTAGGCGCGGATGTGTGGGTTGGATGATGGTTTGGTCATGCTTCACCTCATGCTTGAACAAAGCGCCGCCATTGTACGCCTCCCTGCGTCTCCTGGCCAAGTCGGACATTCCTCATGCTGTATGATAAGGAGCGGGGTGGTGAGCGCACGACGCGCCCTGCTTCTGACGACAGGTTGGGAAAGCGTAGAGCGTGAAGTAAAATACAGGCCAATGGCATTTATCTGATCAAAAGACGCGAGGCTGGTGTGGAGGGGCGAGCGTTCAGAACCATATTCTTTGCTGCCGACGATCGCCTGCGCGCCGGCTACCGGATTGCCCTCTTTTTCTTGTTGTGGGGCTACGGGCCAGCCATCGTGCACAGCGTGTTGGAAAGCACGCTCTTGCGCTTTGTGGCGCCGGAGTGGTTCTGGCTGCAAGGGATGGCCCTCAACCTGCTGCGGATGGCGATCATCTTTGCTGCAGGGTGGGCCGTCGCGCGCTATGTGGATCGGCGTCCTTTTGCCGACTACGGATTTCATTTGTCAGCCGTATGGTGGATCGATTTCTGCTTCGGATTGTTGTTGGGCGCGGCGTTGATGGCGCTGGTGTTTTTTGTCGAATGGCTGGCAGGCTGGATTACCATCATTGACCTCTGGCACAGCGATCCTCCTGGCATGTCATTTGCGCCGGCCTTCCTGGCGGCATTTATGCTGTACCTGGTTGTAGCGATTGCCGAAGAGTTACTCACGCGCGGCAATCAAATGCTCAATATTGTCGAGGGAATGTCTGCATTCGGCTATGTCCTGGCCGTTTTCATTGCCTGGATCATTTCGTCAGTGATATTCGGTCTATTGCACATCTTCAATCCACACGCCACCTTGACGAGCACCACCAATTTGATGTTGATGGGTTTCATGTTTGGGTTAGGTTTTGCGTTGACCGGCGAGCTGGCGTTGCCGATCGGGCTGCATTTCACGTGGAACCTGGTGCAGGGGAATGTGTATGGTTTTCCCGTGAGCGGCAAAATGCAGTACGCAACCTCATTCATCACTATCAACCAACATGGCCCTGAGCTGTGGACGGGCGGCGCGTTTGGCCCGGAAGCGGGATTGTTGGGAATTCTAGCAACGGTTGCCGGCATGATGGCAATTGTGGGATGGGTCAGGTGGCGTTACGGAGACCTATCGCTGCGGCGGCTACACGTCCGGCTGCCATCGTAACCGGCAGATAGGGTGGGGCTGCGTGCTGGAACAGGGTCGCGGCGTGGTGAGGATCAATTCAATCAATGCACGGAGACATGCTGTGACCAAAAAGTTGTGGGGAGGCCGGTTTACCGGCAAGACTGACCCGCTGATGGAAGCGTTCAACGCCTCCATTAACTTTGACCAACGGCTGTGGCAGGTGGATATCCAGGGGAGTCAGGCATATGCGCGTGCGCTGGTGGACGCGGGGTTGCTGACCGCTGCCGAAGCTGAAAGCCTTGTGGCCGGCCTGCAACAGGTTGCACAAGAGTGGGCGCAGGGCGAGTTTGCGATCCGCGAGGGTGACGAAGATATTCACACCGCCAACGAGCGACGGTTGACCGAACTGGTCGGCGCGGTGGCGGGCAAGTTGCACACCGGACGCAGCCGCAACGATCAGATTGCCACCGATGTTCGTCTCTGGTTGCGCCAGGAAATCGTTCACCTGCGCCAGCACGCCGATCAGCTGATCGGCGTCGCGCTCGAACGCGCGGCCGAGGAGATCGATCTGTTGATGCCGGGCTACACACATCTACAACCTGCACAGCCCGTGCGCTGGAGCCATTGGCTGCTGAGTCATGTCTGGGCGTGGCAGCGTGATGCTGATCGGCTAGATGAACTGGCGGCGCGCGTCAACATCATGCCATTGGGCAGCGGCGCGCTGGCTGGCAACCCCTTTGCGATCGACCGTGCGCGGTTGGCGGCGGAGCTGAATTTTGCGGACATCACCTACAACAGCATGGATGGCGTCAGCGACCGCGATTTCATCATCGAGTTTCTGTTCTGGGCAACGCTCGCGATGGTGCACCTGAGCCGTTTTGCCGAAGACCTGATCGTCTACAGCAGCCGCGAGTTTGGCTTCGTGACATTAGCGGACGCCTACAGCACCGGCAGCAGCCTGATGCCGCAGAAGAAAAACCCCGACGCGCTGGAACTATTGCGCGGCAAATCAGGGCGTATGGTCGGCCATCTGACAGGGCTGGTCGTGACCATCAAGGGGCTGCCCAGCACCTACAACAAGGATCTGCAAGAGGACAAGGAGCCACTCTTCGATGCCGTAACCAATATTTCCGGCTCATTGCAGATCGCCTGCGGCGTGCTTTCGACCTTGCAGGTCAACCCTATGGCGATGCGCGCCGCGTTAAGTCCTGAAATGTTGGCGACTGACCTGGCCGAGTATCTCGTGCGCAAAGGCGTTCCTTTTCGCGAAGCGCATCACGTCGCCGGCGCGGCCGTGCAGATGGCCGAGCTGCAAGGCATCTCCCTTTCGCAACTGGCAGTGGAAGATTTACAGAAACTGCACAGTGCGTTCGAGGCAGACGCCATCGCCATTTGGGACTTTGACGAAAGCGTCGAACGGCGTGATGTCGACGGCGGCACAAGCCGGCGCGCGGTGCTCGCCCAGATTGCCCATTTACGCGCCTGGCTGGCAGGCCGTCATGGGTGACCCTCTAAGACTAGAACTGTTTGACAACACTGATAAACTTTGTTACGCTTGCGCACGATAAAAGATCAGCCTCCACGCCATGATCTGACTTATGATGTAGCTTGCATAAAAGCTTTGCATGTTCTCAGACTATTGCTCGATAGTCATCAAGCAAACACAACAAAGACGGAGACCGCCTAGATGCCAAAATTGCTCGAGGTGAGGAATCTGAAAACCCAGTTCTTCACGCAGGACGGCGTTGTGCATGCCGTGAATGGGATCAGCTACCATGTCAACACGGGCGAAACCGTCGCCATTGTGGGCGAATCTGGGTCGGGCAAGAGCGTGGGCGTTATGTCGCTCATCCGGTTGATTCCTCAGCCCCCAGGCAAAATCGTCGATGGTGAAGTGCTTTTCGATGGCCAAGATCTGCTGAAGCTCAAGGAAGACGAACTGCGCGACATCCGCGGCAACCGCATCGCCATGATCTTCCAAGACCCCATGACTTCGCTCAACCCCGTGTTGACGATCGGACGCCAGATCACCGAGGCGCTCGAACTCCATCTGAACATGAACAAGGAGCAAGCGCGCAAACGGGCAGTGCAACTCTTGGAAATGGTGGGCATTCCTGGCGCTGATGCGCGCCTGGACGACTATCCCCATCAGTTTTCCGGCGGGATGCGCCAACGCGTGATGATTGCAATGGGCTTGAGCTGCGACCCGCAGTTGCTGATCGCCGACGAACCAACGACCGCGCTCGATGTGACCATTCAGGCGCAAATTGTAGACCTGACCCGACGCCTGCAAGATGAACTGGGCATGGCGATTATCTGGATCACCCACGATTTAGGCGTTGTCGCGGGCATGGCGGATCGTGTGCTTGTCATGTATGCCGGCTTCATCGTCGAGGAAGGCAATGTCAACGATCTCTACGGCAGGCCGCGACATCCTTATACGCTTGGCCTGCTGCGCTCGATTCCGCGTCTCGACCTTGGGCGTCAGAAGCGTCTGATTCCTATCGATGGCCTGCCGCCCGATCTGCTCGAACCGCCGATGCACTGCCCCTTTGCACCGCGTTGCAGCTTTGTGCAAGAGAAATGCTGGCAGGAAAACCCGCCGTTGATGGAGGTGACGCCCGGCCACAAGAGCGCTTGTTGGGTGGATATTTCGGGCGTGCCGGTGCTGACTACTAACGCAGAAGGAGTGGCGTCATGAGTGCGGCGAGCGGAAGCCCCAGCACGAACGGACAAACTCAGCCAGAGATTCTGTTGGATGTGCACGACCTGAAGATGCACTTTCCTATCACCAAGGGCATCGTTTTTCAGCGTCAGGTCGGCGCCATCAAAGCGGTCGATGGCCTCGATTTTACGCTCTATCGCGGCGAGACGCTGGGTCTGGTTGGCGAATCGGGCTGCGGCAAATCGACGACTGGCCGCGCGATTCTGCAGCTCTACCGGCCGACCGCGGGGGAGGTCGTCTTCGAAGGGAAAGACCTGACTCGAACCACCGGCGAAGATTTGCGCAAGATGCGCCGCCGCATGCAGATGATCTTCCAGGACCCGTACGCATCGCTCAACCCGCGCATGACAGTCGGCAGTATTGTGGGCGAGCCGCTCGAAGTGCACAACATTGGCAATTCGAAAAAGGAACGCCAGGATCGCGTGCAGGAACTGCTCAAGATCGTCGGTCTGAATCCCTATTTCATCAACCGTTATCCGCATGAATTTTCCGGCGGTCAGCGCCAACGCATCGGGATCGCGCGCGCGCTGGCAGTGAATCCTTCCTTCATTGTCTGCGATGAGCCGATTTCGGCGCTCGACGTGTCAATTCAGGCGCAGATCATCAACCTGCTTGAAGACTTGCAGTCGGAATTCAACCTGACCTATCTGTTCATCGCCCACGATCTCTCTGTCGTGCGCCACATTTCGGATCGCATCGCCGTTATGTATCTGGGCAAAATCGTCGAACTGGCCGAGCGCGATGAACTGTACGCCAAGCCGATGCACCCTTACACGCAGGCATTGCTCTCCGCAGTGCCAATTCCCGACCCAGCCATCGAAAGCCAGCGCAAGCGCATCATCTTGGAAGGCGACGTGCCCAGTCCGGCTAACCCGCCCAAAGGCTGTCACTTCTCGACGCGCTGCCCCAAAGTGATGGACATCTGTCGCCAGCAGGAGCCGCCCTTCAAAGATTACGGCGGCGGGCATTATGCAGCCTGCTTCCTCTATGAGGATGTTACGAAGCAAGAGCCTAGAGTTCAGAGCCTGGGTGCACTATAGGCTCAGACTTTCAGTCTTTTTTGTGGATACCGTCTTCACGCCCTCCATATCCGAACGGTGTAGTGTCAAGACGCGTACATATAGTTCAACGGTTACCGGTTTTCAGAAGGAGATACCATGAAAACAAAGAAGTTTTTAGTAATTGCGCTTCTGACCATCCTGTCATTGGTGGTCAGCGCCTGTGCTGCGCCGGCGACTATGCCTGGCGCCGCGCCCGAAGCAGGGCAGGAGATGGGCAGCAGCAGTGGCGTTGAAGAATTCACCACGCCGCACCCCATCCTGAGCGACGTCAAGGTGCGCCGGGCGTTGGCCCATTGTATCGACCGTGATGCGCTGATTGCCTCGGTTTACCCGTATGCTGAAGATGCAGCCGGGTTGCAGATGGACAGCTTCCTGCCCAAGACGCACTGGGCCTACAGCGGCCCCTACGAAGATATGCCGCAGTATGATCCGGAAGCAGGCAAGGCGCTGCTCGAGGAAGCTGGCTGGACGCAGGCCGAAGGCGAACCCGTGCGCACCAATGCCAACGGCGACGCGCTCGTGCTCAAGTTCACGACAACGAGCGCCCAGTTCCGCCAGACCTGGTCGCAGGTAATGATCCAGAATGTGGCCGATTGTGGCTTCCAGATCATCCCGACCTACGCGCCGGCCTCCTGGTGGTTTGGCGACACGACTGGCCTGGCGCGCCGCGACTTCGAACTGGGCGCCTACGCCTGGGTCGGTCAGGCGGATCCAGGTGGGCGCACGCTGTACGCATGTGACCAGATCCCGCTGCCCTCCAACGGCTGGGAAGGCCAGAATACCATGGGCTGGTGTAACGAGGCTGCCAGCAGCGCCATCGTGAAGGCCAACAATACGCTGCTGCGCGAGGATCGCGTCGACGCCTATAACATCGTCCAGCAGGAGTTCGCCAAAGATGTCGTTTCAATCCCGGTCTTCCAGCGCGCCGAGGCGGAAGCGTGGGGCGCCAACGTTGAAGGCTTCACCGTCGACCCGACCGAGTACTCCTCGGCCAACGCCTCACAATGGAGCCTCTCCGACGGCGGCGACACCATCGTGGTGGCGATGACGCAAGAGCCGGACAGCCTCTGGGGTCTCGTCTCCAGCATGGCCGCCTCCGCCTACGTGATTGCCCCTGGCGTCGGCCAGACCTTCACCCAGTTTGATTATGACTTCCAGCCAGTCGTGCAGGACGGCCTTTCCACCGTCGAGAGCGGTTTGGCCACGAACGAAGTAGTTGACGTTGCTGCCGGTGATGTGGTCTACACCTACGACGGTCTGCCCGAAGTCCTAGAAGCTGGCGTCAAGGTGAACGACGCCGAAGGCAATGCCGTGGAATGGGATGGCGCGAGCCCGCTGCAGATGAACCAGTTGACCGTGACCTACAAGCTCAAGCCCTACACCTGGAGCGATGGCACGCCAGGTTCGGCGGCTGACATGGAGCTAGCTGCCAAGATCGAGTGCGATCGCACTTCGGGCGCAACAAGCTTTGCTGGCTGTGACACCATCGGCATGGGCGAAGAGGATGTGCAGAACGTCCTGGACAACATCACCTTTGGCGAAGGGCTGGAGATGACGGTCAAGTATCTCCCCGGTGCGCAAAGCCCGACCTACTACCTTTATCCGTTCGGCAACACCGGCAAGGGTGGGCTCTATCCGGCGCATCAGGTGGTGGGCGATGGCCGCACACTGGCTGATGTCCCGGCCCAGGAATGGCTGACGCTGCCTGAGATCGCTGAGCGCCCGCTCTCCTTTGGCCCGTACTACGTCAAGGAATGGAACAAGGGTCAGAACCTGGTGCTCGAGCAGAACCCTTACTATGAAGGCGATGTGGCGACGCCAAACATCATCTTTGTCTTTGTGGCCGACACCAACCAGGCCGTAGCGCAGCTCCTCAACGGCGATGTCGACATCGTTGAGAAATCCACGCTCGGCGCTGGCGCCGAAGTGCAGACTGTGATCGATGCCGCGGCCGCGGGTCAGCCCATCGAATACGAGCTCAGCCCCAGCCCGACCTGGGAGCACATCGACATCAACATGTTCACCAAGTAAGCCGGATGAACCAAGAGACCAGGATTTTCTAAGCATCCTGGTCTCTCTCCGGCATGGTCTGAGGAGCCGAACGGGCGGGTGCGGTGCTTGCTGTCCCGCCCGTTTGCTTCCTCAGATATGGGTAGATTCAACACGGATAGACCTGCCATGACCGCATACCTCATTCGCCGTTTGTTTCAGATGACAATCGTCATCTTCGGTGTTTCGATTTTTATGTTTTCCCTCTTCAACATTGCGCCGGGTGGGCCGTTGACCGGTCTGCAACAACAGCAGCGGCGCATCACCCCTGAAGAGCGGGCGCGCATCCGCGCCCAATATGAGTTGGATCTCTACTGGCCCGTGCGCTACACGCGTTGGCTGGTCGGCTGGCCGCAGGGGCCGCTGGTGATCAATGGGCAGGAATTTTTTGCGAATGTGCCCGTGGGCTGTTACCTGGAAGCCACGCCCGAACAAGGCGGTGGCTGCGCTGACTATGTTTATTTGAGTGAAGTGCCGCAATTGCACCCGAAGGTCAGGAGTAGCCGCGGCATTCTGTTTGGCGACTTTGGCCCCTCCACCGTTGTGCAGGCAGGGCAGCCGGTGTGGGATTTGTTAGCTAGCCGTTTGTGGGCAACGGTGGAGTTGCAGGTAATCTCGCTGGCGCTGGCGTTGATCATTGCGATTCCGCTGGGCATTTACAGCGCGGTGCATCAATACTCGAAGTTTGATTACAGTTTTACGACCGCGGCGTTTATCGGTTCGTCGATGCCAACCTTCTTTTTTGGCCTGATGTTTATCTTGGTATTTACGATTCTGGCGGGTCAGATTCAGGATATGTGGGCGTGGTGGCCGACGTTGCCGCCCGGACTGCGTGAGGCCGTGCGCCCCTATGATGTGGCAAGCTGGTTGACAAGCGTGCAGCCAGGCTCCCCGCTGGATCGCTTCTTGCACCTGCTCATGCCGGTGATGGTGTTGACCATTGTCAGCGTGGCCGCGTGGAGTCGCTTCCTGCGCTCGTCAATGCTGGAAGTGCTGCGCCAGGATTATGTCCGCACCGCGCGCGCCAAAGGGTTGGTCGAGCGCTTGGTGATCAACAAGCACGCGCTGCGCAACGCGCTCATCCCTTTTATCACGATCGTGGTGCTGCAAATCCCGCTCTTTTTTGCCGGCGCCATCGTGACCGAAACGGTTTTTGCCTGGCCAGGGATGGGGCGCCTCTTTTTTGACGCCTTGAACCGGTCGGACTATAACATTGCGTTGGCCTTTATCTACGTCACGACGATTCTGACGGTAGTGGCGACATTGCTGGGCGATATCCTCTATTCTGTGATCGATCCCCGCATTCGGTATTCGTAGAGAAAAGAGGTGCACCCATGACTGCTTCCGCTGAACCGATCGCCATTCGCAAAATCCCGCGTGAGGGCAAAGAAGAAAGCCAGTTCCAGATCGTGCTGAGCCGCTTCTTGCGCCATAGGCTGGCGGTGGCTGGCGTCGCCGTGATTGTCATCATGTTTGTCGGCGCGCTGCTGGCGCCGTACATTGCGCCCTTCCCGCGCGACGCGGTCGATGTTGCCGTCGCCACCCGCCCCGGCCCGCCCGGCACTATGAGCAGCGCCGGGCAGGTGCATCTATTGGGCGTGGATCATCTGGGCCGCGATCTCTTTACGCGCTTGCTTTACGGCGCGCGCGTGTCGCTCTCCATCGCCTTCATCGTCGTCATCGTGTCGGAGGTGTTTGGCGTGATTCTGGGCGCCACCGCGGGCTTTATGGGTGGCTGGTTCGACATCTTCATCTCGCGGCTGGTGGAGTTTCTGCTCTCCATCCCCACCCTGCCGATCCTGCTGATCACAGCTTCGATCCTGATCAAGACCGAAGCCCAGTTGCCGCTGCCCGCCTTCGTCACCGGCTTTGTTTCGTGGATGTTAGCGTCGCCTCCCCAAGAAGCAAACAAGGTCATCGTGCTGATTGTCATTTTGATCCTGCTTGGCTGGACAGGCGCCGCGCGTCTGATGCGCGGCATGGCGCTTACGTTGCGCAACCAGGATTTCGTCGAGGCGCTGCGTGCAGTAGGGGCCTCCAACACGCGCATCATGTTCCGCCACATCATCCCCAACGGACTTGCGCCGATCCTGGTCAACGCCAGTCTCGGTCTTGCCGGCATTGTCATCGCTGAGGCGACGCTGAGCTTTCTGGGCGTGGGCGTGCAGGAGCCGACGCCCTCGTGGGGCAATATGCTTTCCACCGCGCAGAGCTATATGTTCCAGCATCCCTGGCTGCCGCTGGTGCCGGGCATCCCGCTCTGTCTGGTGACGATCTCCTTTAACTTCATCGGCGATGGGCTGCGCGATGCGCTGGATCCGCGGTTGAAGCGATAGGATAAAGGGACAAGTTGCGAGGGGCAAAGGCATCTAACCGCTATCAGTCAACTCTATAAGAGATGGTATGGCAAACACGAACGGTGTAAACTCAGATCAGAAGCCGCTCTTGCAGGTGAAAGGTCTGAAAACCTATTTTTATACGGAAGATGGCGTCGTCCAGGCGATCAACGGCGTCGACTTCGCCATTGCGCCGGGCCAGGTGATGGGTCTGGTCGGCGAGTCGGGCAGCGGCAAAAGCGTCACCTCACTGTCGATCATGCGTCTGCTGCCTTCGTCGGGAAAGATCGTCGAAGGCGAGATCTGGTTTGGCGGCGAGGATCTCACCACACTGGGGGAGAAACGCCTGCTCGAAGTTCGTGGCAACGAGATTTCCATGATCTTCCAGCAGCCCACAAGTTGCTTGAACCCGGTCTTCCGCCTCGGCGACCAGATCGCTGAGGCCATTCTGACGCACGCCAAGATCAGCAAGGAAGAGGCGCATCGTCAGGCAGTCGAGATGTTGCGCACCGTCGGCATTGCTGACCCAGCAAAGCGCGCTCAGTCCTATCCACACGAAGTTTCCGGCGGGCAGGCGCAGCGCGTGATGATCGCGATGGCGCTGGCAACCAAACCCAAGCTGTTGATCGCTGATGAGCCGACCACCGCGCTCGATGTGACGATTCAGGCGCAGATTCTCGATCTGATGCGCAATCTGCGCGCCGAAACCGGCGCATCGATCCTGCTGATCACTCACGACATGGGCGTGATCGCCGAGATGTGCGACAACGTAGCGGTGATGTATGCCGGGCAGATCGTTGAATATACTGATGTATTTTCGCTCTTCGACGATCAACTTCATCCTTATGCGGAAGGTCTCCTGGCCGCGATCCCGGTGCTGGGTCTGGTCCAGAAGCACCTGGCGGTGATCCCCGGCTCGGTGCCAAATCTTATCGCGCTGCCGCCTGGCTGCAAGTTTGCGCCGCGCTGCCCCTATGTCAAAGAAGTCTGCATCCAGCGCGAGCCGCGGCTGATCGAGGCCAAGCCCGGCCACCTGGTGCGCTGTTTTATGCGCGATCCGGAGACCGCGGCGCAATGGGCGGGCGTCCAGAAAGCGACCTGGCAATTCCAGGGGACGGAAGAGTTGGCCGCGCCTGGCCCGTGGGTCGATGATCGGCTGCCGCTGGGCGTCACCACCCAGGAGGTGGAGTTGCGCGATCAAGGATTGAGTCTCGAAGAGTAAACATCTACAGTCAGAGGCGACGCAAGCTCAGGGCGACGCTCGCCTTTCTTTCACTCACCAATCCGCGTGGGGACGACGTTATGGCTTTTTCGGTTGATGTAGAAAAAAAAGACACCCTGGTTGTTCAGAATCTTAAAACTTATTTTCCGGTGCGTTCTGGCGTTTTTCAGCGCATCTCCGCCTGGGTTAAAGCCGTCGATGATGTGAGTTTTACAGTTAAGGAGGGTGAAACCTTCGGGCTGGTAGGCGAATCTGGCTGTGGCAAAACCACTGTATCTCGCTCGATCCTGCGGCTGATTCCCGCCAATGGCGGCTCGGTCTTTTTCGAAGGGCAGGATGTATTCAACCTGCGCAGCAACGAACTCAAGGCGTTGCGCCGCAATATGCAGATTGTTTTCCAGGATCCGTATTCGTCCCTGGATCCGCGAATGCCTGTCGGCGACATCATCGCGGAGAGTCTGCTGATTCACGGCGTCAAGGATAGCAAGCAACGCAACGTCGTCGTCCAGGAGATGCTGGCCAAAGTCGGCTTGAATCCCTACCATGCCCACCGTTACCCGCACGAGTTTTCCGGCGGCCAGCGCCAGCGCATCGGCATTGCGCGCGCGCTGGCGCTCAACCCGCGCTTTATCGTTTGCGACGAGCCGGTGTCGGCATTGGACGTTTCGATTCAATCGCAGATTCTCAACCTGCTCAAAGATTTGCAGCGCGAATATGGCTTTTCGTACCTGTTTGTCGCGCACGATCTGAGCGTGGTCGAACATATCAGCGACCGCGTCGGCGTGATGTATCTGGGCAAGCTGGTGGAGATGGCCAGCCGCGAACAACTTTTCAGCGAGCCGCTCCATCCCTACACCAGAGCATTGATGTCAGCGATTCCGGTGCCCGACCCGCGGCGCAAGCGTGAACGCATCGTGCTCAAAGGGGAGGTGCCGTCGCCGCTCAACCCGCCGTCGGGCTGTCGCTTTCATCCGCGCTGCCCGATTGCCGAAAGCATCTGCAGCCAGATCGAGCCAAAGTTTGAAGAGAAGCGACCTGGGCACTGGGTGGCGTGTCATTTGGTCGAGCAGAGCGGGCGCAGCACGCCAGCCGCGTGATCTGTGCGTGTCGTGCCGGTCTGTCTCAAATTTTTTGAAGTGTACGTCACGCGGGTCAACGGATGGCGGCGCACCGATGCGATGACAGTCGCTTCCCAAATCGACTGTCATCCTGTACACTGTAATCATCTGACGCCAATTGTGACATCCGGCGCAACGGCGTCAGTGGTTGAATTTTTCCACCTACTATTCACTGTTACTCACGAAAGGAGACGTGTGATGTCAATGAACAGACAAGGCCGTTTCGTACTGGCGATGCTTGCCATCGTCGTCCTGATGTTGTCGGCCTGTGCGGCGCCGACGGCAAGTCCTGCTGCCCCGGTGGCTGGGGAAACCGGCAGCGAGGCCGCCGTGGCCGATAAAGTGCTGCGCGTCAATCTGGGCACCTTTCCAGACATGCTTGACCCGCAGAAAAGCTCATTTGTCAATGAGATCGCCAATCTCAAAATGGTGTATGAAGGGTTGACTCGTCAGGACGGCGATCTTGTCACTGTGCCGGCGGCCGCTGAGTCGTGGGTCTATAACGACGACGCGACGCAGTTGACTTTCACCCTGCGCGACGGCTTGATGTACAGCGACGGCTCACCACTCAACGCCGAACGCTTCGCCTACTCGATTCGCCGCAATATCGACCCGACGACCGCCGGTGAATACGCCGCAATCACGGATGAGATTGTAGGCGCTCCGGAATGGCGCGCGTGTGGCGAAGACGCGGCCGCGTGTGAAGCCGCCATGGCGCAGGTCATGGAGAGCGTCATGGCCACCCATGCCGACGGCGCGGCCTGCACCGGCTACGACGATGCCGAGTGCAACACGCTGACGCTGACCTTCTCGCGGCCGGCGCCGTACTTCCACGTCGTCATGTCGCTGTGGGTCACCTTCCCGGCCAAGGAAGAACTGATCACCGCCGCCGGTGAGAACTGGTGGCTGGACGGCGCCAACCACATCGGCAATGGCCCATTTGTCGTGGACACGTTGGAGCAGGGCGTGCGCGCACTCTATACGCCGAACGCCAATTACTGGGGCGAAGTGCCACAGGTTACCGTCGACTTTGCCTTTGTCACCGACTCGGCCGTGGCGTTCGAAGCCTACAAGAACGACGAGTTCGATATCATCCCGCTCTCGGCTGAAGACCTGGAAGTTGTCCAGGCCGACCCGGTGCTGAGCCAGGAAGCCAATATCTACCCCGGCTCCTGCACCTTCGCGGTTATGTTCCATCAGCTCAAGGAGCCTTTCACCGATCAGAAAGTGCGTGAGGGCTTTGCCCATGCACTCGACCGCGAAGGCTGGGTCGCTGATGTGCTGCGCGGTCTGGGCAGCCCAACCCTGACCTGGATCCCACCGGGATTCCCTGGCTACGATGCTGAGGAAAACCGCTGGGGCTACGATCCCGAAGCTGCGCTGCAGGCCATCGCGGACTCGAGCTATGGCAGCGTCGAAAACCTGCCGCCCATCACCCTGACCTTCTCGGACACGCCGCGCAACCGCACGCGCAACGAGTGGCTGGC
>JACSRH010000408.1 GCA_014879855.1 Caldilineaceae bacterium
CGCGCCGGTCTGGATCGCGCTGAAGAAGAGGCCGTAGAAGAGCACGCCGAGGAGGCTGTTGTTGGCGACGATGGCGATCATCACCCCGTCCCACGCATAGTTGGCGCCCAGCCCGCGCAGAAAGCGGTGCGGCCCGCCCATGATCAGCAGTCCGCCCGCCAGCCCGGCCAGCGCGCCGGTGAGCAGCATCACGGCCACAAAATTGCGATCCACCGGGCAGCCGCCCAGCCGCGCAAAAAGTGGGTTCTGCCCGCCCATGCGCCACTCGTAACCGGCGCGCGTGCGGTTGAAGAGCAGCCACATCAGCGCCACCGTCACCAGCATCCAGAGGATCATGCTGTTCCAGTCGCCAAACTCCGGCAGCCAGCCGCTGCGCGCGATCGGCGGCGTCATCGGCGAATAGGCGGTGGCGTCCTTGAGCGGGTAGGTGATCGCCCACAGCGCAAAGAAGTCGGCGATGATGTTGAGCATCAGCGTGACGATGAACTCGCTCATCTGGAAGGCCTGGCGCAGCAGCGCGGCCAGCCCCGCCCAGAGCGCGCCGCCCGCCATCGCCAGCAGCGCCAGCAGCGGGATCATCAGCCACGGCGGCAGGTCGAGATAGAGGCCGCCGACCGTCGCGGCCAGCGCGCCCATGATGAGCTGCCCCGGCTGGCCCAGGTTGACCGGCCCGGAGGCAAAGGCGATCGCTGCGGAGAGGCCGGTCAGCACCAGCGGCGTGGCGTTGCGCAGCGTCGTCGCCAGCGCGTAGGGGTCGCCCAGCGAGAACTGGAAGAGCGCGGCGTAACTCGCCAGCGGGTCGTAGCCCTGCGCCAGCATGATCAGCGCGCCGATGCCCAGCGCGATCACAATGCCGAGTGCGGCGTTAAGAAACTTACGCATCAGCGACTCCGCCTCTCCCTTCGAGCATATAGCGGCCGATTTGCTCGATGCTCGCCTGCTCCACCGGCACGTCAGCCACGATCTCGCCGCGGTGCAGCACGACGATGCGGTCGGCGAGCAGAAAGATCTCCTCCAGGTTGGCGGAGATCAGCAGCAGTGCACGGCCCGCGCCGCGCATCGCCAGCATCTGGTCGTGGACGTACTCGATCGAGCCGACGTCCAGCCCGCGCGTCGGCTGGTCGAGCAGGATGAAGGGGCTGTCAAGCAGCAGCTCGCGGCCCAGGATCACCTTCTGCTGGTTGCCGCCGGAGAGCGCGCGCAGCGGGGAGGAGAGGGAGGGCAGGTTGACGTTGAAGCGCTCGGCCAGCCCGCCGGTGAAGCGCCGCGCCGCGCCGTTGTCGAGCAGCAGCCCACCCCAACGCACCAGCGCGTCGTTGAGCCGGTGATGGGTCATGACGGCGTTCTCGACCACCGACGCGGGCAGGCTGCCGCCCATGCGCCCGCGATCCTGCGGCACATAGGCGATGTGGCGCCGCCGCGCCAGGATCGGCGCGTGGGTGATCTCTTCACCGGCGACGCGGATGCTGCCCGCCACCGGCCGGATCAGCCCGGTGATGGCGTTGACCAGCTCGAACTGGCCGTTGCCCTCGACGCCGGCCACGCCGACCAACTCGCCGGCGCGCACCTGCAGGCTGATCTCCTGGAGCAGAGGGCGGCCGCGGCCATCCTCGCAGCGCAGCCCGTCGATCTCTAGCACCACCGGGCCGGGCGGCTGTGGTGTGCGCCGCGAGGTGAAGAGCACCTCGCGACCGACCATCAGCGCGGCCAGTTCGCCGCGCGTCGCACCGGCCGCGGGCACGGTGGCGATGACGCGGCCTTTGCGCAGCACCGTCACGCGATCCGAGAGCGCCAGCACCTCCTCCAGCCGGTGCGAGATGAAGATGATGGTGTGACCCTCGTCGCGCAGCTCGCGCAGTTCGGCAAAGAGCTGCGGGATCTCCTGCGGCGTCAGCACCGCGGTCGGCTCGTCGAGGATCAGCACCGACACGTCGCGGTAGAGCAGCTTGAGAATCTCCACCTTCTGCCGCGCCGCCACCGAAATATCGTCCACTTGGGCGTCGGGGTCGAGGTCGAAGTGAAACTGGTCGATGATCGCCTGCACCTGCTGGCGCGCGCGCGTGCGGTCGATGCGCCCCAGCCAGTCCACCGGCTCCGCGCCAAGCACGATGTTCTCCCAGACCGTGTACTCGTTGACGAGCACGATCTCCTGGTGCACCATGCCGATGCCCGCGGCGATGGCCTCGCCGGGCGAACGGAAGCGCACCGGCCGATCCTGGTAGCGCATCTCGCCGCTGTTGGGCTGGATCAGACCGTAGAGCACCTTCATCAGCGTGCTCTTGCCCGCGCCGTTCTCGCCGACCAGCGCGTGGATCTCGCCGTCGTCAAAGCTGACCGTCACGTCGTCCAGCGCCAGCACGTTGGGCGGGTAGACCTTGACGATGTTGCGCATTTGGATGAGATCGGGGGCGAGGGGCGTGGAGCGAGTGGTCAACGAAGAACCTTTCCTGATGAGCGACTTAAAAGCTCACCACAAAGACTCGAAGGGCACGAAGGGGCACGAAGAAATTTAGAACAAGGCTTTTCTTGGTGCTTCTTTGCGCTCTTTGAGTCTTTGTGGTTGCGCTGTTTGGTCTGTCTTACTGCCAGACCTCGCTGCCGTCGTAGAGTTCGACTTGCAGCGCGCCGTCGATGATCTGCTGGCGCAGCTCGTTCACCCGCTGCACGATCGCCTCCGGCAGCACCGGCGTCTGCGCCTCCGTCACCACGTCGACGCCGCCGCTGGCCAGGCCGTACTCGAGCACCGCGCCCGGCGCGTAGCTGCCGTCGACAATGCTGGCGTAAACATCCTGGATCGCCTTGCCGACATCCTTGATGTCACTGGCGACGACGTGGCCCGGCTCCAGGTCGTTCTGGTTGGTGTCCACGCCGATGGCGTAGAGGTCGCGCTCGGCCGCGGCCTGCAGCACGCCAATGCCCGCGGCCGCGGCGACCTGAAAGACGACATCCGCGCCCTGGTCGTAGAGCTGGAGCGCGGCCTGCTTGCCCTTGGCCGCATCGTCCCACGCGCCGCCCAGCGACTTGGTCTCGACCACGATCTCCGGATCGACCGACTGCGCGCCCTGCTCATAGGCGTAGACAAAGGCGCTCACCACCGGGTCGACATCGCCGCCGACCACGCCAATGATCTTCGCCGGGTTGATGTTGGGCACGCTCGTGTCGGTGGTCAACATGCCGGCCACCACACCGGCGAGATAGGCGCTCTCCTCCTCGATAAAGTCGACCGAGGTGATGGTGCCGCCGCTGTTCTCCACCACGGTGTCGATGTTGACGAAGATCTTGTCGGGGTTGCGGTCGGCGATCTCCTTGAGTTGATCCTCGAAACCGTAGGAGATGACAAAGATCACGTCGGCGTAGCCCACCGCGGCCTGCAGCGACGGCTCGTACTTGCCGGCGTCGAAGTTGGCCTCGATCGTGCGCGTCTCGACGCCGTACTGCGCGGCCAGCGCATCGATGCCCGCCTGGCCGGAGTCGTAGAAGGCGTTGTCGCCCAGCGCGCCGTTGATCAGATAGACGATGCGCTGCGGTGTTGTCTGGCTGGCGTCGCTCTGTTCTGCAGCCGGCTGGTCAGTCTGCGCCGGCGGCTGGGGCGTTGTGCAGCCCGCCAGCAAGGCCAGCACCAGGCTGGCAACCAGCAGCATGACAAGGGATTTCTTCATGACGTATCCTCCCGTGGATAATCGACCGGTGTCTCTATAATTGGCTGAACGTTTGCGATCATACCGTCGATTGCCCGCTTTTGCCAAGCAGGTGACAATGGGTGGATACGTCCCGCGATTATGGTGAGCTTACCACCGCGTGCGTCGCACTGGTCACAAGGATCGCGCAAAGTACTATCCGCTGACCAGTGCGACGCACGCTTCCAACCACTGGGGACACACCCACAATGGAGCGAAAAGCAGCCGCGCGCAAAAACAGATTGACCGCTGCGGCGCAGCTGTGTATGATACCGGCAGCAGTTGTTCAACCGCAGCAATCGTTGGCCTGCCAGCGATCTGCTGGTTGATTGGAAAGGAGTCACTGTGGCTGAAACACCCGTGGCGGAGCAGGTTGACGACGAGCTCGTCATTCCCGCGCCCGATGTCTCACATCTTGTCACCGAGGATGATACGCCTGTGGACAACATCTTCTCTGAACGGCAGATGGCGCTGCTGCGCGAGACGCTCTACACCTCCTGGGAGGGGCCGGGGGAGGGACGTCCCTTTGTGGCGATGGGCAACGTGGCGCTCTACGCCACCAACTTCCTGCCAC
The DNA here is from genome assembly GCA_014879855.1 of Caldilineaceae bacterium. GTDB lineage: Bacteria > Chloroflexota > Anaerolineae > Caldilineales > Caldilineaceae > Caldilinea. The sequence continues at coordinate 4,252 of JACSRH010000408.1, forward strand.
CGCTCGTGCCCGATCTGCTGCTGAGCCTGGACGTCAGCTTGCCTGATGAAGCGATGCTCAAGGAGCACCGCAGTTACTTTATCTGGCTCTACGGCAAGCCACCGGAGGTAGTGATCGAGATTGTCTCCAACCGCAAGGGGAACGAACTGGGCGACAAGCTGCTGGACTACGCGCGGCTGGGCGTCTCCTACTACGTCGTCTACGACCCTGAAGGCGAGATCAGCCGGGAGCCGCTGCGCATCTTTACACGGCAGGGCGCGCGCTTTGTCGAAACCGCCGATCCCTGGCTGGCGGGCGTAAACCTGGGGCTGACCATCTGGCGCGGAGTCTACGGCGGCATGGAGGACAACTGGCTGCGCTGGGTGGATGGCGCCGGCGTCCTGCTGGCGACCGGGCCAGAGGCCAAAGCGCAGGAGCAGCAGCATACCGAACAAGAGCGCCAACGCGCCGAGCAAGAAAGTCAGCGCGCCGACCAGGAGCGCCAGCGCGCCGAGCAAGAAAGCCAACGCGCCGACCAGGAGCGCCAGCGCGCCGAACTGCTGGCCGCCAAGCTGCGCGAACTGGGCATCGATCCCGATGCCATCGCAACGGGCAGCGACAAGCTGTAGCACAGACAAGTCCCAGCTTGCTTAGCGCAAAGCCGCAGGGGCGCAAAGAAACAGAGAACTGCTGAATGCTGCTGTTCTTTGCACCTTTGCGCCCCTCTGCGTTAAAAAAAACTACTACGCTGGCTGTTTCTCAACCACTTGTATCTTCCGGCCCTATCTCCAGCGCCACGTGCGGCGCCTTGTTGCGTGAAAAGCGCCCCATCAGGTTGAACAGATGAAACTGCCAGCCGTACTTGCTGGCGAGACGCTGGCGCTGCTTCTCCTCGTCGGCGGGGGCGTCGAGGACACGCGCGTGCGCTTCCACCCAGTCGCTCTTGGGCGTCCCGCGCGAGTCGCTGACGGCGATGCGCACGCGGCTGTGGTTGCGGATGCGCTTGACCTTGCCGCTGTCGCCGATCGTCCACACGTAGAGTTTACCCCCTTCCGCCACCACCCAGACCGGTGTGATGACGCCTTCGCCGCTTTTGCGGAACGTCTCCAGCGCAATATAGGTGGGGTTGCCAATATCTTTGAATTCCATCAGTGTTCTCCATTGCTATGCTTGTCGAATTGATACGACCTGTTGATACGACATGCTCCCTGCCGGACACTTTTTTGATTGAACAGAAAGAGCTTGTCAGACAGAAACTGACCAGCATCTTGCGGTCTCCTCGTTCAGATAGTACAGGCATTCGAGAACCAATTGCAAGAATGCGACACTTCAACGGGAAAAGGATGCATCCATTAGCACCTGCCATTATCGAAAGATGCATAAATTCACGAGGCTGATTTGTGATCTGCATCTACAATACATCTTCGTTAATAGGCAATCCCCATTTATGATAAAGACCTCCTGACAAAGGTCAGCGCTCGGTCAACAAGGAAAGCGCGGCCGCAGGCGCCCAGTTATTCATCGAGTAAGAGTCAGCATGGACAAACAAGAAAATTCTTCACCGACCTCTGTTGAGACAGCGCACGAAAGAGATCAGCGCTTTCGCCAGTTGCGCCGCCTCGTCTACGATGAGCGCTACCGGCTGCGGCTGCTGATCGGCTTCAGCCTGTTGGCCTTTGCCGTGGTCGCGGCGCTGGCTGCCATTTCCTACTTGTACCAGACCGTGCCGTTTGATCTGGCGACGACCTATGAACTACAAGAGCCGCGCGGGGCGTGGTTTGGCAAGCTGATGGATGCCCTCTCATGGCCGGGCTATCTGCCCTGGTCGCTCGTCATGGTGGGAACAGGAACGATCATCGTCGGACTGTGGCTGGGGTGGAAAGACGGTGCGTTTTTATTGGCGGCAGTCGGGGTGCAGGGGCTAATTAATACGCTGGTGAAGACCACGGTAGGGCGACCGCGGCCAAGCAGCGATCTGGTTGAAGTGCTCCGGGAAGTAAGCGGCAACTCCTTCCCCAGCGGTCACGTTATGTTCTACACGGTCTTTTTCGGGCTGATTTTTTTTCTAGCGTTGACGCGTCTGCCGCGCACGCTGCTGCGCTGGCTCGTGCTGTTGGTGAGCGGCGGATTCGTGGTGCTGATTGGCCCTTCGCGCATCTTCCTGGGCGCACACTGGTTGAGCGATGTCGTGGCCGGCTATCTGCTCAGCTTTGTCCTCCTCGGCTTTGCCATCGAGTTTCACCTGCGCTATCTAGGCCCAGCCGTGGTCAAGGAGAAAGCAAAAGTGACGCCACCGCGGGATCGCGTGGAATCGTAGCACACGCCATTTCATCAGGAGGCGCCTCGATTTACTCGAAGCCGTTGGCCACGGTGCAGACGCAGGAAAAAGCACCGCTGCACTTTAATCTGGCGCTCGGCCAGTAGGGTGGCAACGTATCCGCCAGACCAGCAGCGCCGGCAGCCAGGTCGTCAGCCACCAACGCGGTTGCAGCGCCCAAAAACTCGCCAGACAAGGACAAGCATACCCATGGCGTTGTGCGCGCCCACCGCGCTCGGGCTTGCCCTCAGCGGCGCAGGGGGCGCGAGACGGGTGCAGTGGGCATAGGACTCAGCCACCACGTAGGTCGGAACACCGGCGGCTTGATCCCGCTGCCGCCTTCTTGCGTCGTCCAGTCGCCCGCGAGGAAGACAGATTTCCACTCGACCGCGGTCAGTGTTGCCCCGCCCAGGCCAGCGTCGCGCCGTTCATCGAGATAAGCATCGCCGGTTTCGCCGACGGCAAGTTGAACATTCTCCCTGCTCACAGGGAAGCGCGTCACGACGACGACGGCTCCCGCACTGCGCAAAGCCAGCTCCGGCAGCGGTTCATCCACAAGCAGGGCGCAAAACTCGACAAATTGCTCAAAACTTTGCTGTGCGGTAGCGGCTGGATCCGCCGATCCTGTACTCCAGGGGCTGTGCTGCGCATCCGCGACTAACGGCGCCAGCGCGCCGCTCAGCATCTCTTCGACCAAGCCCTGCAGTAATTCCTGCGCATCGGCCAGGGAAACAGGCTCTTCCACGCCAACCGGCGTAAATTCACCCGCCGCGCCGCGCGCCACGAGCTGCTCCTGCCAAAGAGCGTCGAGCGCATCGGCAGCCGCCAGCAGCGACGGCTGATGCGCCGCCGCGCCTTGCGCGGCCAGCGCGCGCAGCGTCCTATGCATGATGTAGGGACGCAGCGCGTCGAGCGGATGATCGCCGTCGTCCACGGTGAGCGCAGTGCGCGTGCCGGTCAGGATGACCTGATGCAGGCCAAGCGCCGCGGCCGGCCCAGCCACCAGCGCCGCGTAGATGTCGGCAAAGATCTCTTCCTCCCATGCCAATAGCCACAACGGCCATCTGCTCGCTTCAGGCGCGGCCGCCGCCATCGCCTCGATCTGCGCGTCGAGGTGCGCCGTGTAGTTGACCGTGATCTGCCGGTAAACGTGGTGGCCGGTCTCGTGGGCAATTGCCAACAGCCGAGTGGCGTCGCTGATTGCACTGAAGTCGATGCCGATCACGGCCAGCGGGACATAGGGCATCAACCGGATCGTAGGCGACTTCTGGAAGTAGGTCATCATTACTGTTGGCGCCACAAGGCCATGGCGCACCGCGGGCAAAATCGCGTTTGTAGCAAGCCGATCAGCCAAATCCAGCGCGTCGCGCATCGGTTGGATCGACGCGGCCGCCTCGCGGTGGCTGAGCGTGCGCAGCAGCACATCGGTGTCAAACGAAACCTGGCGCGCGGTCGCTTCGATCAAAAATTCCAGCGGGAAGCGCGCATCGGCCTCGAATGCACCGTCAGTCCCTAGCCCGGCGCGTAAGAAATCAAACTGCTTGCGTGCGAACGCGGCCAGACAGCGCAGCGCGATCCCTGTGCTGCGGCGACGCGTCATGCCACCGCCGGCGTTGCGTTGCCCAAGCTCGGCAGCCAACTGGACAAGAGCATTCACCCGATCCTCAGAACGCTCCAGGAGAGATAGTGATGTCAGCATAAAACCGTCCTTATCGGTGACTATGCAAATTGTGAAGATGAAAGGACTATACCATAAATTTGTAATCTTTACCTGCGTGTGAATTTCGTAGAAGGTGCATCGCACCGGTCAGATAAGTGGGTCAGGCTGTCTGCCCGCCATAGCTTCCATCATTTTACTGAACGTTACCGCCTCTCGTCGGCCCACTGCGGGCTGATGGCGCCCGGATCGTTGGCGCAACCCTGTCCGGCTACCAGCCCGACCTGCGGGATGTGCTCCAAAAAACTGGGGCGGACCCGCTTCGTGGATTCCCGCGTGCTTCAGGTATGATGGCTTCATCGCGGCTGAATCGATGGCGAGCCGTCTGCTGGAGTTTTGTAACATGCGTAGAGTGCGCCTGGATCCTTATCTGATCTTGCTGCTGGTGCTGGTGCTGCCGTCGCTGGCGCCATTGGCCGCGCCCGGCTACTGGTTTGACGCGCACGACGGCCGGCACAGCGTCTTCTTTTTACAGATGTTCGACGCCTCGATCCGCGACGGCGCTTTGTGGCCGCGGTGGGCATTGCATCACAATCAAGGGCTTGGCTATCCCACCTTTCTGATTCAGGCGCCGCTCGGCTTTTATGGGGCGGAGATTTTCGTGCTGCTGGGCGCAACCATCACGACCGCCGTGAAGTTGGCCTGGCTCACCGGCGCGCTGGCAGGTGCGTGGGGCATGTATCGCCTCGTGATCGCATGGCTGAGAGCGGAGGCGGCGAACATCTGGGAAAACGCCGATAGCGCGGCGCGGCCACTTGACGGCGTGCGGCTGGCGGCAGTGGCGGCTGGTCTGATCTACACTTATCTGCCGTACCACTTTGTTGGTCTCTATGTGCGCGGCGCGTTGGCCGACACGCTGCTTCTGGCATGGCTGCCCTGGCTCATCCTTGTTTTTGACCGCCTGCTTGTGCGCGGCGCGACGCGTGGCTGGCCGCGCCGCTTGGGCGTGGCCGCGCTGGTGCTGGCTGGTGCGCTGCTGACCCATGCCTTTGCCTTGCTTTCGATCGCGCCCCTGGTGATAACGCTGGTGCTTTTCCGCCTGATGCAGCCATGGCGACAGCGCGGCTTTCCCCTGCGTATGACGCTGCTGGCCGGCGCTGCAGGGGGCCTGGCGCTGCTGCTTTACGCGGTTTTTCTGATTCCCCTGCTGGCTGAAGGACAGTATCTTGACCAGCAGGTCTATGTTTCCAACACCTACGATTATCGCAACCACTTTGTCCAGCTCGGCCAGTTTTTCAGCCCGTTCTGGGGCTTTGGCTATTCTGACGACCCGACAGGGGCCAACGACGGCATGTCTTTCCAGCTTGGCAGTGTGGCCGTGATCCTGGCGATCGCAGCGCTGTTCGTGGTGCGCCGCACAGTGCAGGCGCGCGCGGAGATGGCGTACCTGCTCGTGATCGGCGGCGGCCTGCTTTTTGTGATGTCGCCCCTTTCGCAGCCGCTGTGGGAAGCCATCCCGCCGCTGGCCGTGATCCAATTCCCGTGGCGGCTGCTGGCGCTGGCGGGTTTTGTCTTCAGCGCGCTGGGCGGATTGGTGCTGTGGAATTTGCTGCCCTCGCCGCTGCCGGGTCCGCACACCGAGGGCGGACTGATCGTCATGAGCCTGCTGGCGATGCTGGCGAGTTATCCGTACATCCAGGCGCAGATCTCGCCGGTGGAACCCTGGCGCGAAGATGGCCGCGCCGTCTACCAGTTCGAGCGCGAACACCCCGACATGTTCGGCTATACGGTCTGGGTGACGGCGCCGTTCACGACGACCGCCCTGTCGGCGGCGTTTGCCGCACCGGACTACGTCGAACACCGCGGCGATGCTCCCACGCAAGGGCGCCTGGAGATCGTGGCAGGCGAGGGGCGCGTGACCGAGAGTCATGTCGGTGGCTCCAGCGCTGGCGGCAGTGTGGAGATGAGCACGCCGGGCGCGGTGCGGCTCAATGTCTATTATTTTCCAGGCTGGGCAGTGGCAGTGGACGGTCAGCCGGTGGCGATCGCCCCCGACCCTGTTTTTGGCGCGATCCAGTTTGAGTTGCCGCGGGGCAGCCATCGCATCGACGCGCGCTTTGGCGAGACGCCGGTGCGTACAGCCGCGCTGCTGATCTCGGCGGTCGCGCTGGCGGTGTGTCTGGGATTGGTGCTGTGGCCGGAGCGAGAAAAATGACAAAAATTCTAGCGATCGAGACCAGTTGTGACGAGACCGCGGCAGCCGTGGTGGAAGATGGGTGCATCGTCCACTCCAATGTCATCGCCACCCAGATTGACCTGCACCGGCGCTTTGGCGGCGTCTTCCCCGAGGTGGCCAGCCGGCAGCACGTGCTGGCGATTGCCCCGGTGATCGCCCAGGCGCTGGCGGAAGCGGACGTCTCGGTGCAGATGCTGGACGCCATCGCCGTCACGCAGGGGCCGGGCCTGGCAGGCAGTCTGCTGGTGGGCGTCAATGCCGCCAAGGGGCTGGCCTTGGCCGCCGGCCTGCCGCTGCTGGCCGTCAATCATCTGGAAGGACACATTTACTCCAATTGGCTCGACGCGCCAGGACGAGCGCAGGGACGTCCGACCGACGCCTTTCCCGTCCTTGTGCTGATCGTTTCCGGCGGACACACGGAGCTGATCGAGATGCGCGGGCATGGTCGCTACCGGCGGCTGGGCGGCACGCTGGATGACGCCGCGGGTGAGGCGTTCGACAAGGTGGCGCGGTTGCTCGATCTGGGTTTTCCCGGCGGGCCCGCAATTCAGCAGATGGCGGCGCACGGCGATCCCGCCGCGTTTGACCTGCCGCGCGCCTTGCGCCACGACCCCGACCATCGCTTCGATTTCAGCTTTTCTGGCCTGAAGACCGCGACCCTCAACCTGACCAAACGTCTCGCCGCGCAAGGCCAAGATCTGCGCGACCCGCGCCTGCTGGCGGATCTGGCCGCGTCGTTTCAGCAGGCGGTGGCCGATGTGCTGGTGGACAAGACCGTCGATGCGGCGCTGGCAACTGGCGCGCGGCAGGTCTGCATCTGTGGCGGCGTGAGCGCCAACCAGGCGCTGCGTGCGACCGCAACCGCGCGCTTGGACGCGCTAAGCATTCCGCTCTATATTCCGCCGCTCGTGTATTGTACGGACAACGCCGCCATGATCGGCGCGGCTGCCTTCTATAACTGGCGCACGCACCCATCGCAGGTAGATGGGTTGGGGATGGATGTATACGCCTCGTTGCCGCTAGCAGAGGAAGTGTAACGGATTCCCAATGCGCATTTTCTTCGATCAAATCGGCTGTCGCCTCAACTACAGTGAAATGGAGACGCTCGCTGGCCAGTTGCGCCACGCGGGTCACACCATCGTCGCCGCGCCGGAGCAGGCGCAGGTCGTGATCTTCAACTCCTGCGCGGTGACCGCAGGCGCCGAACGTGATTCACGCAAGCGGCTGAATGCGCTGCACCGCGCCACTCCCCAGGCGCGCATTGCCGTCACTGGTTGCTGGGCCACGCTTCGCCCCCAGCAAGCAGCCGCGCTGCCCGGGGTCGCGCTCGTCGCCGACAACCGCCGCAAGGAGATGCTCTTTGCCCTGCTCGAACCCTGGAGCGCCGAGTTGGACGACGCGGCCACGCTGGCGCACATGCAGCCCGACGGCACGCCGTTCGGCGCGTTGGCCGCGACAGACGCACGCACTGCGCGCACGCGGGCGTTTGTCAAAGTGCAGGATGGCTGCAACAACCGCTGCACCTTCTGCATCGTGACCACGCTGCGCGGGGAAAGTCGCAGCCGCCACTGGCAGGATGTCGTCGCCGAAGTGCAGCGTGCGGCAGAGACAGGCGTCATGGAGGCAGTGCTGACGGGCGTGCACCTGGGCAGCTATGGCCGCGACCTGGCTGGCAACGCGGGCAGTGATCTCAAGCAGTTGGTTGCCGCTTTGCTGACCGAAACTGCGATCCCGCGTCTGCGCCTGAGCAGCCTCGAACCGTGGGAGCTGAGCGATGGCTTTTTCGACCTGTGGGCGCGCTGGCCCGGCCGGCTCTGCCCGCATCTGCATCTGCCTTTGCAGGCCGGCGCGGATCGACAACTACGCGCCATGGCGCGGCGCTGCACAACCGCCAGCTATCGCCGCCTTGTCGCGGATGCACGCGCGGCGATCCCCGATCTGCTGCTCACGACCGACCTGATCGTGGGTTTCCCCGGCGAACGCGACGAGGATTTTGCCGAAGGGCTGGCGTTTGTGGAGGAGATGCGCTTTACCCATGCTCACCTTTTCCCCTTCAGCGCGCGGGAAGGCACGGCCGCAGCCAGCTTTGGCGACCAATTATCGACTGAAGTGAAGCGGGCGCGGCTACAGCAAATGCAGGCCGTGGTGACAGCCACCGGTCAGGTCGAACGCAGCCGTTTTGTGGGGACAACGCGGCCCGTGCTCTTCGAGGGCGACGGCAAGCCGCTCGCCGATGAGCCCGGCCGGCTGTGGTTCGGGCTGACGGACAACTATCTGCGCGTGGCAACCGTCGTCCCGGAAGACGCCGACCTGCACAACATGCTCGCACCCGTGCAACTCGCCACGCTCGCCGGCGATGTGATGCACGGAAAGATTGAATCATCACGCTATTGAAAGAATTCGGCGCTGCGCGCTTCGGCGTTGCGGATCGCCTCGTCGAGCGAAAGCTGCCCATAGAAGGCCTGCTCCAATTCCGCCTCGACCGCGCTTTCAATGTCAAACCACGTAGTCATGGCTGGAAAGGTGCGGATCTCTGGAATGGCATCGACAAAGGCGCGGCTGTTGACCGGTCTAGCCTGTGGATCGAGAAAGACCGGGGCCTCGGCCAGATCGATGCGCGAGGGGACAGTGCGCCCAATGCGCGCCAGGATCGACTGTCCTTCTCGCGTGTTGGCGAATTCGATAAAGCGCCAAGCCGCGTCCTGGTGGCGGCTCGCTGCTGCCATACAGTAGGCGTCGGAGTGCAAAATGCTGGCGCGCGTCGCGCCCTGGGGCAGCGGCGCCACATCCCAGTCAAAGCCGTCGATGGCGCGGAATTCCGGCGTGGCGCGGCGGCTCTCCATGATCATGGCAAGACGCCCGTTGAGAAAGCGACTCTCGCTGCTCTCTGCCGCCTCGGCGACGGCATCGGGGACAACGCCATGCACGGTCTGCAATTCGACAAACCACTGCAGCGCGGCTCTGCTGGCCGCGCTGTCGAGCGTCAGCCGCGCCGGCCCCACCGGATCGTCCACCACCTCGCCGCCATTCATCCAGATAAAGGGCGCCGCCCGCACCAGCGCCGGCTCGATTCCCAGACCATATTGGTCGATCTCATTATCGCCGTCGAGATCGCGCGTCAAAGCCTGCGCCGTGGCGAGAAAGTCCGCCCACGCCCAATCTGCGGCGGGATCAGCAAGGCCAGCTGCGGCGAACAGGTCGCGGTTGTAGTAGATGACCGGGCTTGACATGTTCTGCGGCATGCACTGGAGCGTCCCCCGCCAGGTAAAGGCGTCCAGCGCCTGCGGATAAAAATCCTCGCGCGCAAGTTGCGTGCTACGCGCCAGATAAGGTTCGACCGCCTCGATCGCGCCAGCGGCCAGATAGGGGCCGTAGCGGCGATAGTTGATCAGGAAGATGTCTGGCGGCGCGCCCGCGGCAAAATCAGCGGCTAGACGGCGGCGAAAGTCACCACCGCTGGGAATGTTGAGCAGATCGACCTGCACGGTGGGAGCGGTTGCCATAAACGCATCGGCGAGCGTGCGGTAGGCAGCTTCATCCGTTGGGTCGCCGGAGATCAGGAAGAGAATCGTCTCCTGTGCTTTGTGCGCGACGGGCGGTGGGGCAACCGGCGCACAGGCAGCAAGCACCACCATGATCAAAGCAACGAGCGTGACACGCGCCCACATAATCCGTTCCTTTCCAAGAATGTTCACACCTCTGTAAGCCGCCATGAGCAGTAAGAACCTCTTTTCTCCGCCAGCCTCTGCGGCTCTCGTCAAAACTCAGCAGTTCACGGTAAAACTCAGCAGTTCACGATTCTCACCGTAGTGACGACTTCAGTCGTGGCCCCTCTCTGGAATGGCTGAAGCCATCACTACAAAGCGTGAACTACTGACACTATTTTCAAGCTGGAATCTATAAGCGGCAAACGGCCTGATCGTTGCGCAGCATCAACCAGACAACTCTGCGGGCGGTGATCCCTCTTGTGCGTTTTCCCCACCCACGCCGTTGCGCAGCGTGCGGCGCCAGAAGTGGGCATCCCCGCGCAGCATGACCTGGAGCAGTGCGTAGAGCAGCAGCACCGGCGCGACCATGATCACGACGCCGGCCAGCAAGAGCGGCCAGTTCGTCACATCCATCTGCTGCAGCATACGCAGGCCAACCGCCACGGTAAAGCGCTGCGCCGACTTGAGAAAGAGCAGCGGGTCGACAAAATCGCTCCAGTAGTGGCTGAAGGAAAGCACCAGCACCGCCAGCGTCGTCGGACCAACCAGCGGCAGTGCAATGTGGCGCCAGCTTGCCCAGACCCCCGCGCCCTCCAGCCGCGCCGCCTCAAAAAGTTCGAGCGAAACGCGGCGGAAAGACCAATAATACATCAGCACAAAGAGCGACTTGGTGCCCATCAGCGCCGGCGCCACCAGCGCGGTGTAGGTGTCGATCAGCCCGGCCGCGGAGAAAAGCAGATAGCGCGGCAGCCAGACCGCGCTCGCCGGCGTCAGCAGCAGAAGCAGCGCCAGGGCCACCAGCCGGCGACGCACCGGCGGCGCCATCTGCGCCATGGCAAAGCCGGCCCAGGATGCGGTCAGCAGCGTCACCGCCGCGCCGACGCTGCTGACCCACAGCGAGTTGCCAAGCTGGCGCGCCAGCGGAATGATGCGAAAGATTTCGCTGTAGTTCGACCACGCCACGCCTTGCGGAAACCAGCCAAGCGTGCGCGCCGGCGGCAGCCCCACTGGCTGCAACGAGGCGACGACCATCCACAGCAGTGGCGTCAGAAAGAGCGCGGCCACGCTCAGCGCCAGCATCTGCCAGAGGAGACGCCTGCCACGCCGTCGCCACGCGCCCGTGCGTTTGTGTGGACGTTCTGCGGCGGGCGCGGTCAAGACGCTGGCCGGCGCTTCGACCGTATGTCTAGAGGTCATCGTCATATGCCAGGCGGTTGGCCCAGCGGTAGACGACCCCCACCAGCAGGCCGATGGCGGTAAACATGACGGTCATCATCGCCGCGGCCTGTCCGATGCGCAGGTGGCCAAATGCTTCTTCGTAGATGAGAAAGGGCAGCAGGGTCGTCGCATACCCCGGCCCGCCGCCAGTCATGATGTAGACGGGCGTGAAGGCGCCGTGCGCGCCGAGCACCACATCGCGCACCAGCAGCAGGAGCAACCACGGCGTCAGCAGTGGCAGGGTGAGATAGCGGAAACTCTGCCAACGCCCGGCGCCGTCCAGCATCGCGGCCTGAAAATAGGCGCCAGGGATTGCCTGGCGCGCGGCGATCAGCAGCAACATGCCTTCGCCCACACGCAGCGCGGCCATGATCACCAACGCGGGCAGCGCCGTGGCGGGGTCGACCAGCCACGCCGGCTGCGGCAGCCCCGCGCTACCCAGCAGCAGATTGATCGGCCCGTAGAGCGGGTTGAAGAGCCACAGCCAGATCAGCGCGTAGGCGACATCGGGCAGCACGCTGGAGAGGTAGACGGCCGCACGGTAGAGCTTTGCGCCGCGCCGCGGCGGATGGAGCAACAGCGCCAGCATCATCGCGCCCAGCACCTGCAGCGGCGCGGCGGTGGCCGCAAAGAGCAGCGAATGGCGCACCGCGATCCAGAAGAGGTCGCGCTGGAAGATCGTCGCAAAGTTTTGCAGCCCGTTCCAGACAGGCGGGGAGATCGCATCGTAGCGGGTGAAGGCGAGACCAAAGGTGATCAGCGCCGGCAGGCCGATCAGCAGAAACGCGCCGGCGAGAAAAGGCGTGAGCAGCAGCCAGAGCGCCAGTTGGTGGCGGGCCTGTGGGCCAAACCGGTGAGAAGAGGCAAGCGCGCCTCGCACGTGGTGGAGGTTCATGGCGTCTCTGCATTATCGCACACGCGCCACGCCTTGCCGAACAGCGCCTCCTATTTGCTTCAGCTTCGCAAGCAAACCTGATTCAACAGAAAATCCTTTGGCATTCGACCTGAAACGCGTATCAAGCTGTTGTTCATGAGTTGATCCTCATCCATCGCGATCCACGCCTCGCCGCGATCTTCAGCACAAATCTGCGCCAGACGATTCTGCAACTTCCTGCGTCACAAGCAATTTGCCAGACATTAAGGTGTGAGCCTACTGCATCTCCCATAATTTGCGCGCGGCGGCGTGCGCCCGCGCGTAGATTGCCGCTTCGTCGGCGCCCAGCACCGCGCCGTCGCGTACGCGCACCTGGCCGGCCACCATCACCAACCGCACGTGGCTGTGGCTTCGCCAAAGCACCAGTTGATCGTAGAGATTGTGCGCCTCGGTGGGCGTCGGCATGCGCGTATCGACCAGTTGCAGGTCCGCCTGCCAGCCCGGAGCGATGCGCCCGACCTTCTCCAGCCCGAGCGCACGTGCGCCGCCTTCTGTTGCCAAATACCAGACCAACGATGCAGGCATGACGCGCGGATCTTGCTTATGCGCCTTGTGGATGAGAAAAGTCGCCCGCACCACCTCGTAGAAGTCGTTGATATAGCCGTCGCTGCCCAGGCCGACGGTCACGCCGGCGTCCACCAGTTCGGGCACGGGTGCAATGCCAGCGCCCACCTCGCAATTGGAGAGCGGCATGTGCGTCATCCTCACCCCGTGCGCCGCCATGCTCGCGATCTCCGCGTCGCTCATCTGCACGCACTGCGAGGCGAGCATCCGCGTGTTGGCGACGCCGAGCCGGTCGTAATATTCCATCGGGCGCACGCCAAAGTGTTGAAGCGCGTACGCCGGCTCGTGGACGCCTTCGGAGCAGTGCATATGCACAAGCACGTCCAGCTCTTCGCCCAGCCGGTGCGCCTGTTGGATGAACTCCGCCGAGCAGGAAAAGGTGGTGTGAAAGCACATCAACCCGGAAACCAGCCCGCCTCGTTCGCGGCAGGCGCGGATGAAGTCAGCATTTTCGTGCAGGCCAAGCTGGCCGTTCTCCTTGCTCACGCGTTCAGTCGCTTCAAACGACAGCACAGCGCGGATGCCACGCTTGCGCACCACTTCAGCCTGTGCGGCCAGGCAGCCGGGCAGCGCGTAGGGCGCCTCGGTGCAGTCGTAGACAGTTGTCACGCCGCTGCGCAGCATCTCCAGCAGGATGGCGTCGGTCGCTGCGCAGATCAGTTCGTGATCCAGGCGATCCTCCACCAGCGGCCACCAGAAATCCTCCAGGAAAGGCCAAAAGCCGGACGGCGCCTTGTCGAGCGGCAGGCCGTGCGCGAGCAGCCCGTAGAGATGCGCGTGTGCGTTGACAAAGCCGGGCGAGAGCGTGCAGCCGGGCGC
>JACSRH010000085.1 GCA_014879855.1 Caldilineaceae bacterium
CACCATGCAAAAAGCAGTTCTCTTTCTACGAATGATGCGCTTTGTGCGCGGGTTCTGGTGGCTGGGGCTGGCGCTCTGGCTGGCCGCGTGTGAGGGCGCGGCGGTGGCGACGCCGCCGCCGGTCACGGTCACGATCGCGGGCTCGACGGCAATGGGCCCGGTGCTCAAGGCGCTGACGGATGCGTACACGCGCCAGCATCCGAACGTCGTCTTCGACCTGCGCGGCGGAGGGAGCACACTGGGCGAGGAGGCGATCCGCGCTGGGCGCTACGACATCGTCGCCAGCACGTTGTTTCCTCCCGACTCCGCGGCCGGACGCCCTGTGCCGCCAGGAGATGAGCGCCTTGTGCGCACGCCGATCGGCATCAACGGGCTTGCGATCATTGTGCACCCGAGCAATCCTGTGGAGGCGCTGTCGCTGGTGCAGTTGCGCGACCTTTACAGCGGGCGCGTCCTGGACTGGCAGGCGCTGGGCAGCGACGCCGGAGAAGTTGTGCTGGTCAGCCGCGAGGATGGCAGCGGCGCGCGCATCCTGTTTGAAGATCGCGTCATGGCGGAGGAGCGTGTTTCGCTGACGGCAGTGGTGATGCCAACCAGCAGCGACGTGGTGGATTTCGTCGCCGGCAACCCGGCCGCGCTCGGCTATGTCTCGCGCTCACACGTTGTGCCGTGGATTCCGGGAAATGAAACGTCGCCCGCTGTCGTGGGAGAGCCGTCCGCAACCGCGCGCGTCAAGGTGCTGGCGTTGGAAGGACGTTGGCCAACGCGTGACGCGCTCGCCGAACAACAATATGGACTCACCCAGCCGCTTTATTTGATTACGCGTGGCAGGCCCGCAGGCCGCATCCGTCAGTTTATCGATTTTGTGCTCAGCCCAGCCGGGCAGTCAGTGGTGGCGCGCTATCACGCGCCAATTCGATGAGGAAGCGGAATAGACTGTTAAACCTGCGGCTATCGGCGTTTATCTGTACCCTCTTGCAACGAGCCGGGCTAAAGCTTCCTGGCTGACAGCCCACGCGCGAGGGCGGGAGCCAGAAGTTCAACGCGTGCTGGCGGGACGCGCCCGCTGTCGAGCCCACGTGCGCAACGCTTCCAGCTCTTCACTCATCATAGTGCTGAGCGGCACAGTGTCGTTCAGCACTTCCAGCAGATCGTTCATCGCCAGCGGGCGATTGGCGTCAAACGCCTCGTACAGACCCGCGATCACCGCCTGTTCGATCTCGGCGCCGGAAAGCCCTTCCGACGACATCGCCAGCGTCGTCAGGTCGAATTGATCGGGCGCACGGTTGCGTTTGGTCAGATGGATGCGCCAGATGTCGGCGCGTTCGCCTGCACTGGGCAGATCGACGAAGAAGATCTCGTCGAAGCGGCCCTTGCGCACCAGCTCCGGCGGCAGGTTGGAAATATCGTTGGCCGTGGCAACGACAAAGACCGGCTTCTGCTTTTCTTGCAGCCAGGTGATAAAGCTGCCAAAGACGCGCGCGGCCGTGCCGGCGTCGCTGACATTGCTGGAGCCGACGCCGGCAAAGCCTTTTTCGATTTCATCCACCCAGAGCACAGTGGGGGCAATGCTTTCGGCGGTCTTGATCGCCTGGCGCAAGTTTTCCTCGCTGGAGCCGACCAGCGAAGTAAAGAGCCGGCCCGCATCGAGCCGCAGCAGCGGCAGCCGCCACATGTTCGCCACCGAGCGTGCGATCAGCGATTTGCCGCAGCCCTGGACGCCGACGAGCAGGATGCCTTTGGGTGCGGGCAGGCCAAAAGCGCGCGCCTCGTCCGTAAAGGCGCGCACGCGCTTGCGCAGCCATTCCTTGAGCGTGCTCAAGCCGCCGACATTCTCGATCAACTCGGTGTTGTCGTAATATTCAAGCAATCCGCTTTTGCGGATGATCTGCTTCTTTTCGGCGGTGACTGCCTCGATCGCTTCGCTGCTGAGCGCGCCGCCTGCCTGGACGATGGCTTTTGCCAGTGCGTTGCTGGCTTCCGTCTCGGTCAGACCCAGACAGGCCTGCACCAGCAGCGCGCGTTGACGTCGATCCAGCGCCGGGTCGACGCGCTTGCCCTCGCGCAGCTTGGCAATCACGCCTTCCAGGAGCGCCTGCAATTGGGCGCTGCCAGGCAGATCAAAATCGACGACCGTCACCTCTTTCTCCAGCTCAGGCGGGATTCTGAGCACAGGCCCCAGCAGGATGACGGTCTTGGCGCTGGCTCCCAAATTGAATGCAATTTCGCGCAGCCGGCGCACGACGCCTGCGTCCTTGAGAAAGGGATGAAAATCGCGCAGCACCCACAATCCCGGCTCTTTGTCCTCCAGGATTGTCTTGAGCAGCACCAGCGGGTCGCGTTTGCTGGCATCCTCGCGGTCGGGCAGGGCAGGGTTGACCAGCCCAACCGTTGTGCTCCAGCACAAGAGACGCTTGCGCTGCTCCTGGGCGAGGCTTTCGATTTCCTTCAGTGCGCGCCCTTCTTCCGCGGTCACGACCCACAACAATGGATAGCGGGCGCGGATGTAGAGGTCAAGATCGTCTTTCATAGGGAAGCATCGTACCATAGTTCAGGAGATTAAGAGATTAGGAGATTGGGGATTGAGGGCGCCAGAAGCCAGCCTTCGCGAGGGTGCATCTGCCTTTCCACTTTTTACCTCTTTAGCTTCTTGCTGCTTTGTAGGCCGCCAGCGCGCGCTCGCGGGCGTACGCGTGGTCGACAATGCGCGCGGGGTAATCCTGGCCGATAATGCAGCCTGCGCGCAATTGCTCGCTGCGCGCCATTCGCCACGGTTCGTGGATGTATTTGTTGGGCACGGCGCGCAGTTCAGGCGCCCAGCGCCGCACATAAACGCCGTCCGGATCGAATTTTTGTCCCTGCGCTGTCGGGTTGAAGATGCGAAAGTAGGGAGTCGCGTCAGTGCCCGTGCCAGCCGACCATTGCCAGCCGCCGTTGTTGGCCGCCGGGTCGCCGTCGATGAGCATCTGCATAAACCAGCGTTCGCCCCAGCGCCAGTCGATAAGCAGGTCCTTGACCAGAAATGACGCCACTGCCATGCGCGCCCGGTTGTGCATCCAACCCAGCGTGGCAAGTTGGCGCATTGCCGCGTCGATAAAGGGATAGCCGGTCAGACCCGCGCGCCAGGCCGCGTACAAGGTCTCGTCGTTTTGCCAGGCGATGGCATCGTACTGGCGTCGAAAACTTCCTTCGCGCACATAGGGGAAATGGTGCAGGATCGATAAATAAAAATCGCGCCAGATCAGCTCGTTCAGCCATGTGTCGGCGCTGGCGCGGGCCGCGGCGCTGGGGGCGCTTTCGATTGCAGCATAAGCGGCCACTGCTGCTGCACGTGATGAAATCATGCCGAAGCGCAGGTAGGGAGAGATCTGAGAAGTTCCCTCCAGCTCGGGCCGGTTCCGATCTTCGGCATAAACATAGATCGGCGCTTGCTCTCCTTTGCTAAAGTTGTCCAGGCGCGCCTTCGCCTCTGCTTCGCCTGGCGGAAACACCTCAAGCTGTGGCAAGGATGGCTGTGGTGGGATCGTCTCTCCGTCAATGTGGATGTCCAGCCTGAGGGTGCGCGGGGCGGACAGGATGTCGCGGCGCCGCATTGGTGGGCGCGCCCGCCAGCGCCGGCTGTAGGGCGTAAAGATTGTGTAAGGCGCGCCGTTCTGCTTCACGATTGCTGCCGGGGGGCGAATGGCAATGCCTTCAGTCAGAATCAGGGGAGCCGCCACAGCCTCTTTGACAGCTGCATCACGCGCAGTTGCGTAAGGAGAAACGTCGCGTTCGGCGTAGATGGCGACGGCAGCGCACTCCTGGCATAGCCTCGCAAGCACCTGGGCGGGTGCACCGCTGCGCACAATCAAACAGCCCCCGCGCGCGGCGATATCGGCAGCCAGCGCGTGCAGGCCACCCAACAGAAACGCCAGCCGTTTCTCACCCACATATTGGGACTGAAGCAGCTTTGGGTCGAGCACAAAAACGGGGACAACCTGGTCGGCGTGCGCCAGCGCGGCGGCAAGCGCCTGATTATCGGTAAGTCGCAGATCGCGCCGGAGCCACCAGATAGCAGTCGTCATGATTTATCGATAGTCTCTACTTGAGCTGTCTTTGCATCTTTTTGTAATCTTTTTGTAATCTTTTTGTGATCTTCTCTGTGATTCTGCCGCCAGACCTGCCCAATGACGCCTATGCATCTGGCAACGCGCGTGCGGGGCGCAATCGTGCGCCGATCTTTTGCACGAGCCAGAGACCCACCCCAATAAGCAACGCCAGCGCCAGCACCACCCCATAATAGGTGAGCGGAATCCACGTGATCTGATGAATCTTGGCGAGGCCGATCTGGCTGTAGACAAACAGTGCAAACGCGCTGTAGGCGCCAACGATGCTCAGGCGCACCCAACGCGGCAGCCCTAGTCCGTGCATGGTCGTCGCCACCACAATGCCAGCAAACCCAAAGAAAAACATCTGCCACAGCCCGTTAGCAGCGATAATCGCCACCAGCGTGCCGTGCACCAACACCAGGGTCTCCAGCGCAAAGCCCCACCATTTGTTCAGGTGAACGCGCGTGAAAAAGAGGCTGCCCTGCAGCAGAAGTAAAAACGTATAAAGAAAGCCGACCAGATGACCAGACGTCGTCTCCATCGGGTGATACCAGAAGGTGTAGATGACGGCCCAGGAAAAAATGTAACCATGATATTTGCGCACAAATTGCACAGTGCGCTGCGGAAGGGGCGCCTTCTTGCCAAAGAACATGCCACGCCGCGGATTCTCCATCATCACGATGAAAACGAGCATCAAGATGACCGACCATTGCGAGGTGAAGATGTGCACATCTTGCGCCAGCCCGTCATACCAGACATGCGTCTGCACCAGATGCAGCAGGATGAACAGGGCATTGACGGCCAGCGCGGCGATATTGTATTTGCTCAGGCTTGTTCCATATTTAGTGCGGCGCCGTTGCGCCAGCACCAGGATGGCCCAGATGGCGGCGTTGTGCAGCAAGTAGAAGCCCCAGGCGGTGGCGCGCGCCCAGGTTTCCGGCGCCGGCAGCTTCCAATAGTACCAGGTTGCGCCTTGGTCGGGGAGGTGTGGAAAAGCAGCAAGCCGTGGGCCAAGCATCCAGATCAGCAGCGTAAACGCCGCGCTGAACAAGATGCCGCCCCAGAGCACCGCGCGATCCTGGCGCGGGGGGGATGACGCAGGTCGCGCGGCGGGCGTCGCGGGCGCTGGGAATTGTGATGGATTCGCTGTCATTTGATTCCCTTTCAGGTTTCGTAAACAACAAGACGGGCTGGTAGTCAGACCTGCTAATCAGACTTACTCAGAGGCCGAGGCTGGAAATGGCTTCACGCACAATCGAGGCGCTGCGGTGCAGCGCGGCTTCCTCGCCAGCGCTGAGCGGCTGGGGGAAGGTGGCGAGAATGCCATCGCCGCCGACCAGGCGCGGCAAGGCAACTGTGACATCTTTGACGCCAGCCACCTCTGCGGCCGGCGCACACACTGTCAGGATCGAACGTTGGTCTTCGATGACGCTTTCGACAATGCGCGCCAGCGCGCTGCCAATGCCATAATAAGTGGCGCCTTTGCCTTCGATGATCGAGTACGCGGCGCGGCGCACGCTTTGGTCGATGGTCACGCGCTCTTTGTCGGTGAGTTGGATCTGCTGGTGGTGGCAGAATTCATCCAGCGTGGCGCCGCCGATGGTGACTTGCGACCACGCCAGCACCTCTGAATCACCATGCTCGCCCAGGACATAGGCGTGGACATGTTGTGGATCAACGCCAATTTTCTGGCCGAGGAGGGTGCGAAAGCGCGCTGTGTCCAATGTGGTGCCAGAGCCAAAGACACTGCCCGGGGAGGCGCCAAGCGCACGCGCAAGGTGGGCGGTGAGGTGCGTCGTAATATCCACCGGATTGGTGGCGACGACCAATTTGGCCTGTGGCGCGTGCTCCAAAATGGCCGGTACGATCTGGCGAAAGACCGCGGCGTTGCGTTCGAGCAATTGCAGGCGCGTTTCACCCGGCTTCTGGTTGACGCCCGCGGTGATCACGACGACGAGGCTGCCGCTCAGATCCGCATAATCGCCAGCGCGGATCGTCATTGGATGGGCGAACGGTATGGCGTGGCGAATATCGTTGGCCTCGGCTTCGGCGCGTTGCACGTTCAGGTCGACCAGCACGATCTCGCGGCCGACGCCGCGCATTACCATGGCGTAGGCCGCTGTAGCGCCGACGAATCCACTGCCCACAATCCCAATTTTGCCACGTAATAACATAAATTTGCTCCTTGCTGGCTGGATAAGCAGGTCAGGTTGTTTCTACAAGCGGCGCGTCTGTGGAGGCGCGGCGGTCGATAGGCAGCGCCTCGTTCGCGCGCCCATCGGCAAGGATAGCACGCGCCACCCGCAAACCGCCTAATGCCACGGCTGCCGTCGATTGTCCGGGAAAGATGCTGTCGCCCACCATCCACAAGCCTGCACCAAGACGCGGCCCCCAGGCTTGAAAAAGATCTGTTTGAGGGAAGCCGCCCACCCAGCCCTGGACGCGCCGCGTGAAGCGCTGAAAGGTCACGGGTGTGCCGGGCAGGATGAGGTCGGCCGCGGCGCGCAGCTCAGGCAGGACGCGCTCGGCTGCACGCAACATCCGCTCAGCATAGTTCGATTTGCGCTGTGCATAGTGACGGGGATCGTAGCGGAACAGCCGCCACCAGGGTGCAAGCGCGGTGTGTGTGCTGATCGTCAAGGCACGGCGGCCAGCCGGCGCACGCCCTCTGTCCCACGCAGGGCTGAGCGATAGAAAGATGCTGTTTCCTTCGCCCAGCGGCTCGCGTGCCAACACCTGATGGTGGAGCGGCAGGTCCGGCGGGATGGCGCGCTCGTCCACGCCGACATAGATCATGAACGCGCCCCACCCTGGCTGTGGCGCGTCAGGAAGGTTTTGCAGGGCCGCCGGCGTGTGATCACCTGTCAATCTGGCAATATTCCAGGGCGTCAGGTTGGCAATGACGGTGTGTGCAGGATAGCGCTGCCCGCGCTTGGTTTCAACCGCCACCGGCTGTCCATCTGCATAGATAATGCGGCTCACCTCTTGCCGGTAGCGCACCTTGCCACCATGACGCTGCACCGCGTCGGCCAGCGTCTGTGCAATGGCGCCGATGCCGCCGGTCAGATGCACCACCCCGCGACGCGGCAGGTCCAGCGCGGCCGCGCCGTAGAGCGCGTTGGCGTGCGCGCTGGTCGTCTGCGCGGCGATCAACAGTTGTCCGTCGACAAAGAGCCGCAGCGCCTTGGGTGCAGCCTGCAAATGGGCGGCGACAGGACGGAAAGCGTCGGCCAGCAGCCGTGGATGCAAGCGGCTTGGCAGATCAGCAAGCAGCCAGCGCAACCCATCGCCGGCCAACGCGCCCACTTCGCCAGGCGTCTGAGGCGGCCAGGCGGGCGTACGCACCGCCAGATCCCACAGAGCATCGGCAGTGCGTTCCTGCCAGCGCCAAAACGCCGCGGCCGGCTCGCCAAACGCGCTTGCATATTCCGGCCAGCGCCGTGCATCCCCGTAGCGGGTGATGCTCTGCCCGTGCGGCAAATGCACCATCATCGCGGGGTCGTCGGCGTGCGCGGGCCAGCGTTCGATCCCAGCGGCGCGCGCCACCAGATCCATGGGGCCGCCGGGATAAAAGCCGCCAGCCAGTGTAGCGCCGGCCTCAAAGCGGTAGCCTTGATGAAAAAAAACGCCCGCGCAACCACCTGGATAGACATGCGCCTCCAGTACGGTGACATCCAATCCTGCCTGGGCCAGCAGGGCAGCGGTGGTCAACCCCCCAATCCCTGCGCCGATGACTACAACAGGCTCGCGGCTGGGCATAAGAGCAACTTCCTTCAGATCAGTGCGGCGCGTGCAGCCGCGCCGGCGTTGCACGCGCAAGCAAGCGGCGCGTCTTCCAACCGCGATAGGCAAAGAGGATCGGCAGTCCTCCCCACATGCTCAGACCGACCAGCTTCCAAAACCAGTGGCGGTGCAGGGTCGCGGTGACCTGGTCGACCACCAGTGTGGTGTGGGCGTCGATCGGTAAAAAGGTGTGCAGGTGCTCCCAACTTGCAAATGGCCCGCTGAGCTGGCGATCCACAAAACTGGTGGGCGTGGTTTGCTCGATCTGCGCGACCCAGCGCACGGGCAGCGGGCCTAGCCACATCGTGAAGTCCATCCGATCGCCTTCATCCAGCTGCGCGGGGGCTTCATGCACGCGCACGAGAATCGGCGGCGGGGTGATGGCGCCCATGCTCGTCGAACGCTGATGAAAGGCCGCCACCGCGGCGAGAGGCGCGTTGACGGTGAAGCGATGCTCATAACGCACGGCGCTTTACTCCTTGCTTGCGGTTGCGGGCGATTTATCTTTGTTCTCAGCGCCAGGCGTGGCGCTGCCATTGGCGTGCGCTGATGTGTCCAGCAGAGCGCGCACGGCTGCCTGGGCCGTCTCGTACTTGAATTTGAAGCCCTGGTTGAGCAGTTTTTGCGGAATGGCGCGTTGGCCCTCAAGCAGCACCACCGACATCTCTCCAAAGACTGCTTTCATTGCAAAGCCAGGCGCGGGGACAAACGAAGGACGGCCGAGCACCTCGCCGACGATCTTTCCAAATTCCTGGTTGGTGACCGGGTTGGGCGCAGTCAGATTAAAAGGCCCTGTCGCCTTTTCGTTTTGGAGCAGAAATTGGATCGCACGCACTTCATCGTCGATATGAATCCACGGGTACCATTGCTTGCCGCTGCCCACCGGGCCGCCTGCAAACAATTTGAACGGCAACACCTGCTTGGGAAATGCTCCCCCTTCATTGCTCAACACCACACCGGTGCGGATGACGGCGCGGCGCACGCCGAATTTGCTGGCAGGCGCGGTCGAGGCCTCCCAGTCGAAGCAAATCTTGGACAGGAAATCGCCGCCCGGGGAGAAGGATTCCGTGATCTGCGCGTCACCGCTCTGCGTCCCATAGTAGCCAACGGCGGAGGCTTGAATGAGCACGCCAGGCTTGGCAGTGGCCGCGGCAATGGCCTCCATGACTGCCC
This sequence comes from Caldilineaceae bacterium, assembly GCA_014879855.1. Taxonomy (GTDB): domain Bacteria; phylum Chloroflexota; class Anaerolineae; order Caldilineales; family Caldilineaceae; genus Caldilinea. The sequence continues at coordinate 9,045 of JACSRH010000085.1, forward strand.
GGCCCACATCGAGGCGGCTTTGGCGGATCAATTGCTTACGCTCCGTGGACCAGCGTTGATCGGCGATGCCAGCGCCGGCCAGGTTAATGATCGCGCCCGCGCCATCAGCAAGACTTCCCCAGCCGTCGGCGCTTTTGCCGTCCCACTTTTGCAGCTTGACGCCCGCAGGCATGTCCTTGACCTTCTCCGGCTGGCGCGAAAGGACGATCACTTCGTGCCCATCTGCTAGCAGCGCCTGGCTAAGGGGCCGGCCAATCAGACCCGCGCCGCCTGAAATCAGTACACGCATCTTTCTCTCCTTTTTGATATTATAAACACGCTTAACGCCGCATATTTTTGATGTCTGCACGCTGCGGTTGAACTGGCGCGTGCAGTGGCCGCCCCAGAAGACGCGCCAGCCACTCCAGCACGATATATCCTCGTTTTTCTAGGTGAAGAAGGGACGCCTCAAAATAGACATTGAGGTAATCTTCGAGCATCTCCGCAGGCAGTTGGTGGTGGTTGACCAGCAGCCCTTCCACCCAGTTGAGATCGGGATTCAGATAGTCCATGCGTCCCAAGGTTAATGCGGCAATGACAGCGCGGCCGAAGTTGAGATTGGCAATCGCTAACAGCCGCTGAGACATCTTATCCGACAACTTCTCCCAGACGTCAGCTTCAATCACCACTTGGCGGGAACGAAAGTGGTCAAGCGCTTCCTTGTATTCGTAACTTACTTGCCGCTGCGCCGGCTGCGGGCGCAGGTTTGTCATAATCCGCTCGAGTTCGCCGATCACATCCTCCAGATTGGCGCCCAGGAAATAGCCTGGCACCACCTCGTGCAGGTCCGGCTCCTCGGTAAACACCAGGCCGCCAAACGCAACTGGCACGCGCGCCTGGAACAACCATTCAGCCATTTCCAGCAGCCCGGCGGCAGTGTGCAGTTGCTGGGCAGTCAGCACAACCAAGTTTGGACGCACTGCCTTTAGCGTTGTTTCCAGGTTGCGCAGCGGCACGTTGGCGCCCAGATAGACAACGTCCCAGCCGCGGCGACGCAGCAGAAGCGAAATGAGCAGAAGCACAAACGTGTGTTCTTCTTCTGGCGGGCAACCAACCAAGATGCGCCCCGGACGCGTGGGCGCCGGCGTCGACGCCAACATTGCCTCCATGCGCCGGATCGCAAGCGCCGAAGCAAAATGTTCTTGCTGAACCGTGACTTTGCCCTCGTACCAGCCCGCGCCGATCTCATGCAGTCCTTTCTGAATGAGCTCCAGGCAGACGATTTCAGCCGGAAAGAGGGCGAATCCCTGAGCGAGCAACTGTTCCGCCCGAAACTCATCAAAGTTGAGACACGCGTTCACCCATGCTTCGCGCAATTGCGCGACTGGGCCGGTCTCGCCCAGTGTGGGCAATTCCCCCGTCATCAGCGCCGAACGCATCTCCTGCGCGCGTGCTTCAGAGCGGTGTAGGCCCGAGGCCAGAGAAGCATCGAGCGGGTTCTTGCCTTCTTCTTCCAGCTTACGAAGTAATTCGATAGCGCGGCTGATGCTCATCCCTTCGTCCTGGCGCTCGATCAGCCATTTGATAATGTCGATGTCGTACTGTGAGTAGAGCCGATGACCGCTGTCAGTGCGTTGCGGCGTTGGTACGCCATAGCGCCGCTCCCACGCACGTAGAGTGTCAGCCTTTAGCCCGGTCTCCTGAACAACTGCCTTTAAATTATAAATCGGCGTTTTATCTCGATAAGTCATCACACCAGCCTGCGGTAGTAGAACCATTGCACCTTGTGCACCATTCCATTTCCCACACCATAACATAGGCAGAGTTTTTTGTCAATCATTTGCATAATGTTTTTCCATATTTTTTCTGGATATTATCTGGACAAATGTGGGGCCGATTCCTTGACAATTGTTCTGATCTATGTTACCTTCGCAAGTGTAATGACACAGCCTTGTGTCTACTGCTTATATCATTGATCGACGCGTTACTGACCGACGCCAGACCTGGAGGAAGCGAAATGCAGCTACAGCACGCCTGGGAGCGGACTTTACTGGATCTTGCCCATGAAGCATTGCATGGAGACTCGCCTGCCGGAGAGGCTACATTTGAGCGCACGCTTCTAGAGCAATCTTATCGGCATTGTGAATCGATCACAGCAGTCAACAGCCGTTCGTTTCATTTAGCTTCGCGCCTATTGCCGACTGCAAAGCGCCGCGCCGCGCGTGCGTTGTATGCGTTTTGCCGGGTGAGCGACGATATTGTCGATCACGGGCAATGTGATGCGCAGGAGCGCTTGGCGAACTGGCGACGTCGCGTCACTTCCACGCATCCCCCCTTGGACGATTTGGTGGCGATTGCCTGGGCCGATGCGCGCATGCGTTTCAATGTGCCGATTCGCTACGCAGAGCAACTGATCGACGGCGTTGCACGCGATTTTCAACCAGTGCGCTACGACACGTTTGAGGAGTTGACAGCCTATTGTTACGGTGTGGCGTCCACCGTCGGGCTGATGAGCATGCACATTATCGGCTTTTCCGGGCAAGACGCGATCCCCTATGCCATCAAGCTGGGCGTTGCACTTCAGATGACAAACATTTTGCGCGATGTGGGAGAAGATTGGCGCGCCGGGCGGCTCTATCTGCCGCGCGAGGAATTGGATCGCTTTGCCGTGACCGACGAGATGCTTACGGAGCGGGTGGTCACCGAACAGTGGCGCGGCTTTATGCGCTTCCAAATCGAGCGAAACCGCCGTCTGTATGATGAAACGATGCCAGGGATTGCGATGCTAAATCGTGACGGTCGCTTTGCCATCAGCGCGGCAGCCGATCTTTACCGCGGCATTCTGGATGAGATCGAACGCAATGACTACGACAACTTTAGCAAGCGCGCCTTTGTTGCGACCTCGCGTAAAATGTGGATGCTGCCTGGCATCTGGTGGCGCAGTCGTTGAGGGAGGGTAAGAGAAGTGCGCAAAGGCGTCCCTTGCACCTGTGCCCCATGGACAGCAAGCAGGAGACGCCCTCAATAATCTACTCTCCAATTATTTCGGCAAACCAGCTAACTTGGCGTTGACAGCTTGGATGTCAAATTCCGTCGGGTCAAAATCCTCGCCTGCCCAATCCATCAGATTTTCGTACTCTGGATGGTCTGGATTGTTGGACGCTTCAAGCTGCTCCTTATATCCCCAGATGCCGCCTATATCCTCCGGCGGACAGGCGCGCTTGCCGGCGATACAGATAGGATGCGTTGCACTGGATTCGATCGGTAGCACCTTCATGATGATTTTCTCCCATGGATGTGACTTGCAAAAGTAGCCTCTCAACTATAGCATGAGTTATTGCAGGCTGGAACTGTCGTACTTTTTTATCGGGAAGTCCTGGTATGACCGCATCTGAAATGTCACTTACGAGACAAGCTGTTGCCGAGTTGGCCGCGCGTATCCGCTATCATCAATATCGCTACTACGCGCTCGATGACCCGGAAATCAGCGACCAGGCGTTCGATGCGCTCTTCGAGGAGTTGCGTGCGCTGGAGGCGGCCCATCCTGACCTGCGCACGCCCGACAGCCCGACGCAGCGCGTGGGCGGGGCCATCGCCGCGCGTTTTGAGAAGACGCGCCATCCTGCCCTCATGCTCAGCCTGGCCAACGCCTTCCACCCGGGCGAACTCCTGGCGTGGCGCGACCGTCTCCGCCGCCTGCTGAGCGAAGCCGAACGCGACCGGCTGGCTTATGTCGTCGAGCCGAAATTTGACGGCCTGACGGTGGTGCTCCACTACACCGACGGAGTGTTTTCGCTGGGCGCCACGCGTGGAGACGGTGAATTTGGCGAGACGATCACAGCCAACCTGCGCACAGTGCGGCTGCTCCCTTTGCAGATTCCCGCGGATCGCGCGGCTGGTCTGGCCGCGCCGGCGCGCCTGGTGGTGCGCGGCGAAGTCTACGTCGAGAAGGCTGACTTTGCGCGCTTCAACCAAAGACAACTTGAAGCTGGCGAACGCGCCTACGCCAACCCGCGCAATTTTGCCGCCGGTAGCCTGCGCCAACTCGATTCGAGCATCACCGCGGCGCGCCCGCTCAAGCTGTGGGTCTACCAGGCGCTGATCGTCGAGCGCGGCCCCGCGTTATCCAGCCACTGGGAGGCGCTGGCCTATCTGCGGTCGTTGGGGCTGCCTGTCTGCCCCGACGTGCAGCGCTTCACGGACGACGAGTTCGACCAGGTGACCGCCTATGTGGAAGCCTTCAGCGCACGGCGTCACGACTTGCCCTACGAAGTGGACGGGCTCGTCATCAAGGTCGACTCGCTGCTGATGCAGGAGGAGCTTGGCTTCACGGGCAAAGATCCGCGCTGGGCGTTAGCCTACAAATATGCCGCGGAAGAGGCGATCACAACGCTCCAAGATATCGTCGTCAATGTCGGGCGCACCGGCGCGGTCACGCCCAATGCTGTGCTGGCGCCGGTGCAGGTCAGCGGGGTGATGGTCAAAAGCGCTACATTGCATAATGAGGATTACATCCGAGATCTCGACATCCGCATCGGTGATCAAGTAGTCATCAAGCGCGCCGGCGAAGTGATCCCCAAGGTGCTGCGGCCGCTCGTCGATGCGCGCGATGGCAGCGAGCAGGTGTGGGCCATGCCGGCGACCTGCCCGGTGTGCGGCGCACCGCTTGTGCGTCCTGCGGGGGAGGCGGCAACCTACTGCGTCAATAACGCCTGTCCAGAGCAGCTTGTGCGCGCCGTTGAATATTTCGTGGGGCGCGACGCGATGGACATCGCCGGTTTTGGCATCAAACAGGCGGAGCTGTTTGTCGCGCAGGGCTTTATCCACGACCTGGCCGACATTTACCAATTGCCGTGGGAGCAGATTCGCCAGTTGGAAGGGTACGGCGACAAGCGCGTCGAAAACCTGATGGCCGGCATTGAAGCCAGCAAGGATCGCCCGATCCACCGCCTGCTGACCGCGCTGGGCATCCGCTTTGTCGGCGCCGTCGTCGCCGAGCTGATTACCCAGCACTTCACCAGCCTGTTCGATCTGGTAGACGCGACGCCGGAGCAACTCAACGCCATTGCGGGCATCGGTCCGAAAATTGCCGAAAGCATCGTCGAGTACTTTTCGGTCGCGTCAAACCGGGCGCTGATCGAGGAATTTGCCGCGTTGGGCGTGCGCGTCGCCGCGGACGCGCCCGCCGCGCCCGCCGACGGACAGTCGCTGGCGGGTCTCACATTTGTTGTCACGGGGACGCTGCCCAGCTTTAGCCGCGACGCGGCGCACGCCTTTATCAAGGCGCACGGTGGCAAGGTCGCGGGCAGCGTCAGCAGCAAGACGAGCTTTGTCGTGGCCGGCGAAGCCGCGGGCAGCAAGCTCGACAAGGCGCGGCAACTAGGCGTGCCGGTGATCGACGAGGCCGCGCTGCGGTCGATGGCCGCCTGACCCCTGCCTGACGCGGCGATGTCTGTCTGATTCTGCATTAGATCTCGCCGCGCGGCGCGCGTGCTTGTCAATCCCTTTGTTGAAAATTTTTGGCTTGCTGCCAGGGCCAGCGCCCCTCGATCTCAACCACCAGCGCCCAGCTTAAGAAGGTGCGGATCAATACCAACAAGCCCAGCACCAGAACACTTTGCAGCGTCGCCTCCAGGGCAACCGTGCGAATCACATCCGCCGCCACCAACACCTCCAGCCCCAACAACAGCGTTTTGCCAACGCTCACCTTGAGTTCGTGATAGCAGTCATCGCCGCTGGCGCGCTGAAAGACGCGTCGCCAGAAATAGCGCGCCAGCGCGGCCACAATCGCATATACGATAATGGTGACGGCCAGCACTTCCATCAGCACCGCGGCGTATTCGATCCACTGCAGTGTGCTGCTGCCAAAGAGAACATCAACGGCGTAGGCATCCATAAGCAAACTTCCTCTGTTACATCACCGGGTCATCGCTGGCGCAGCTTGCGCAGCCGGCTACGGCAATGTTGGATGATCTGTCGCCGCGCCATCCGGCGTCTGACCAAGCCAGACGTAGGCCGCGGCCGCGGCCTGATTCATGGCCGCGCCAAGCTGCGGGGTGGCTATGAAAACATTTTCTTTCCCAATCACTTTCAGCAAGCCGGTCTTGGTAAGCTGGTCAAGCACGGCCTGATCGACGCCCACCAACATTAATCTGCTGTTGCGTGCGCGCAGCGCCTCGGTGTAACGCTGCAGCACGGCGATAAAGGTGCTGCCGATCTCGGTCCTGCCCCGCAAGCCGAGGGCGACGGCCGCATGATCGGTTTTGTCGACGCTGGGCAGCATCTCCTCAAGGTTTTTGGCGGCGGCAAAGAAAAGACTGCCATAGACCTGTAGTATCGTCAATTGATGGCTGGGCAGCGCTTTGGGCGCCGGCCGCTCCTCCGGCAGGCCACCGGGCACCAGCACCCACTCGGTGATGATGACCTTGTTGGATTGGCGCGCCACATACAGCACAACGCTCAAAACGACGCCGATCAATACCGCGAACTGCAAAGGAATAAACAAAGTCGCCAGAAAAGTCGCCGTCATGATAGCGGCCGACACTTTACTCGTGTTCCAGATCGTCACGGCAGCCTGAATGCGCAGTCCCTGATAGCCCGCTACGATCAACAGGGCAGCCAACGCAGGCATCGGCGCCAATTGCGCCAGCGGCGCCGCCACCAGCACAATCGCGGCCACAAAGACGCCGGCCGCAATGTTGGCCCAGCGCGAGTGAGCGCCAGCGCCGATCATCAGCGCCGTACCCGAGATCGAGCCGCCCGCCGGAACACCGCCGGCAAAGCTGGTGACAAGATTGGCCGCGCCCTGGCCCAAAAAATCGCGCGAGACATTTGGGTACCTGCCATCTGGATTGGGATAGCTCTGGCTGACGCCCGCCCCCTGGATCAGCCCAATGACGGCGACGGAGAAGGCCGGCAGCAGCATCGTGAGCCACAAATTCAGCGTCGGCAGCGCCAGGTGCGGCAGGGAGCGCGGAATGACGCCAATGTCACCCACAATGCGGACTGCCTGCCAGCTCTCTTCGGCGCCAAAGAGCGGCAGCGACAACACGCTCAGCAACACCGTGGACACGCCAATGGCAATGATGAAGGCAAATTTGCGCCAGCGCGTCAGCAGCAGCGTCAAGATCAACGCCAGCGTCAGCAGACCAATAAAGGTGGTCGGCCTGTCGATCCGGTTCAGCCGCAGAAGCAGGTCCAGCGAGCGCGTCACATTGTTGGAAAAGGGGCTCTGATAGCCAGTGAGGTCGCCCAGCTGGCCCAGGATGATCAATACCGCCACGCCGTTGAGAAAGCCTGTCATCACCGCATTGGAGACAAAGCGCACAATGAAGCCGAGCCGCAACACCCCTGCCAGCAACTGGATCACGCCTACCAGCAACACCAGCACCGCCAGCGCCTCCACTCTCTGAAACGCAGGCACTTCGGCCAGCCCGGCGCCGGTTGCCACGGAAAGCGCGCTGGTGGTGGAAACGTTCATATACACCGAGCTGGTGAAAACGGCGCCGACGGGAACCGCCACCATCAGCGTATAGATGCCCAATACGGGATTGACCGTCGCCAGCAGCGCATGCGCCATCGATTGGGGCACGTTGACGACGGCAAAGGTAAGGCCAGCAATCAGGTCGGATTTCAGATTGGAGCGGTCAGGGCGCAATGTCTGTACTTTGGTTTCGATGGTGGATTTCATCAAGTTCTCTTGGCGCTACAGAATGGACAGGCAGATGACTGTCACTGGCTCTTGGAGGGTGGTTCACGACGCGGGAAAGATCGTCCGCCACGCGCTTTTCATGCTGATCGCAGTCCAGCCGAACGTTTGCGCCGCATCTAGCGACTTCTCGGCGCCGGCGGTGTAGGCAAACTCGCGGTCCGCGTCATCGTGCACGACCAGCAGACGCAGCGCAGGCTGCTGCCCGCCCGCAAAGGCCAGCATCGGCAGGTCACCGTTGGAGTTGCCCGCGGCCACGAGCGGCCGCCGCCCGATCACGTTCCAGATCTGGATCGGCTTGCCGGGGCCATCGTCGATCACGCCCAGCTCCGGCTGCTGGAGGATGGCGCCGCCCGCTTCCTCGGCATAGCGATAGGCCACGGTGCTGCCGATCACCCGCTCGCGCGGGATGCCGTAGAGTTCCTGCGCAAAGCCGCGCATAAAGTCGCGGCCGCCACCGGAAACGATGTAGTTGGTAAAACCATGCGTCTCCAGATAGCGCAGCAACTCGACCATCGGCTGGTAGATGCACTGGCGGTAGCGCAAACCCAGCGACGGGTGGCGCGCGGTGGCGATAAACTCCGCCGCCTCCGCCTCGACCGCCTCCACCGGCCGATCCTTCGAGAGGGTGAGGATGCCGGCCATCAACTCGTGCAGCGCGCGGTCGTCGCCCTGGTAGTGGGCAGTGACAACCGCGCCAAACCAACCAAAATCCTGCACCCACGCCGCCTGCCACGGCTGGCGCGTGCGCAGCGCCGGCTCCGCCTCGGCGGCCGCGGCCAGCTTGCGCAGGATCAGATCGAGCTGGATGTACATCGGTTTCTCGCACCACAGCGTACCGTCGTTGTCGAAGACGGCGATGCGATCGGCGACT
>JACSRH010000469.1 GCA_014879855.1 Caldilineaceae bacterium
GGGCAAGCTGGCCTTTCCCGTCATTGCGGTCAACGACGCGCAGACCAAGCACTTCTTCGACAACCGCTACGGCACGGGGCAGAGCACCATCGATGGCATCATCCGCGCCACCAACGTATTGCTGGCGGGCAAGAACTTTGTCGTCGGCGGCTACGGCTGGTGCAGCAAGGGCATCGCGATGCGCGCCAAGGGCATGGGCGCCAACGTGATCGTCACTGAGGTCGAACCGCTCAAGGCGCTCGAGGCAGTCATGGACGGCTTCCGCGTGATGCCGATGATGGAGGCGGCCAAGATCGGCCACATCTTCTGCAGCGCAACCGGTGACATGCACGTCGTTGATGGCAACCACATGGCAGTGATGCAAGACGGCGCGATCCTCGCCAACAGCGGCCATTTTGACATCGAGATCGACCTCAAAGCGCTGGAGGCGATGAGCACCAAGATCACGCGCGTGCGCGACTTCCTCGACGAATATACGCTGGAAGACGGTCGCCATCTTTACGTGGCGGGCGAAGGCCGCCTGGTGAATCTGGCCGCTGCCGAAGGCCATCCCAGCGCGGTGATGGACATGAGCTTTGCCAACCAGGCGCTGGCCGCCGAATATATGCTTCAGCACGGCAGCGAACTGCAAGGCGAGGTGTACGACGTGCCAGTGGACATTGACCAGGAAATCGCTCGCCTCAAGCTCAAGGCAATGGGGATCGAGATTGACGTGCTGACGCCGGAGCAATCAGCCTATTTGAACGCGTGGAGCCTGGGGACAGGACACTAAATTTTGGAAGCGTGAATTGTGAAGCATGAAGTGTGAAGTGGCGTCGTTCCGCTGCAACGGGGGACGTTTATTCTATTCACAGTTCACAATTCACAATTTACAGTTGAGATAATTCTGGAGATGCCTTATGAATACTTTCATGACTTCCCCCAGCCTTCTTTTCACCAGCGAATCGGTGACCGAAGGCCATCCCGATAAGATGTGCGACCAGATCAGCGATGCGGTGCTTGACGCCATCCTCGCGCAGGACCCCGATGCCCGCGTCGCGTGCGAGACCGCGATCAAGACCGGGTTTGTGATGTGCCTGGGCGAGATCACCACCACGGCCTTTGTAAACTTTGACGACTTGGTGCGCCAGGTTGTCAAGGACATCGGCTTTGACAGCAGCGCCAAGGGTTTCGACGGCAACACCTGCGGCGTGCAGATCGCCATCGCCGCGCAAAGCCCCGACATCGCGCTGGGCGTGGACCGCGCGCAGGAGTTCAAGACAGGCGAGATGGACAGCGAGGATGATGAGATCGAGGCTGTCGGCGCCGGCGACCAGGGCATGATGTTTGGTTTTGCCTGCGACGAGACGCCCACGTTGATGCCGATGCCCATCTATCTGGCGCACAAGCTGGCGCGCCGCCTCAGTGAAGTGCGCAAGCAAGGCATCCTCCCCTGGCTGCGCCCCGACGGCAAGACCCAGGTCACGGTCGAGTACGCGTACGGCAAACCCAAGCGCATCCACACCGTCCTCATCAGCACGCAGCATGACCCAGAAATTACCCAAGACGCCATCCGCCAAGCGCTGATCGAGTATGTGATCGACCCCGTGCTGCCCGCGGAGCTGGTCGACAAACACATGATCATCTACACCAACCCAACCGGTCGCTTTGTGGTCGGTGGGCCGATGGGCGACGCGGGCGTCACCGGGCGCAAGATCATCGTCGACACCTACGGCGGCATGGGACGGCATGGCGGCGGCGCCTTTTCTGGCAAGGACTGCACCAAGGTCGACCGCAGCGCGGCCTATGCCGCACGCTGGGTCGCTAAAAACATCGTGGCGGCAGGGCTGGCCACGCGCTGCGAGATCCAGCTTGCCTATGCCATCGGCGTGGCGCACCCGCTCAGCATCAACGTCGAAACCTTTGGCACCGGCAAAATTGCGGATGAGAAGATCGCCAAGCTGATTGAAGAGACCTTCGATCTGCGTCCGGGCGCGATCATCCGCGACCTGAACCTGCGCCGGCCGATCTATCGGCAGACCGCAGCTTACGGCCACTTTGGCCGCGATGATGTGCAACTGCCCTGGGAAGAAACCGACCGCGCGGTTGCGCTCCGCATGGCTGCCGGTCTGGGCGAGCTTGTGACCGTCTGAGCATCAGGGCGAACCTATCTCAACGCGGAGACGCAAAGGTGTAAAGCTATAGTGGAGAGTCAGACACGCAGAAACGTCTCATTTCACTGTCTCTTTTGCGCCTCTCTGCGCCTCTGCGTTGAAAGATAGTATGATGCACCGAAGGTGGACTTCTTGAAGCGCAAAAGTGATAACCGCGTGGATGCCAAAATCCGGCAGATGCTCGATTTTTTGCGAGCGGCTGAACAACTCAAGAACACCCTCCGCAGCGGCTATACCTCCCAAGGCCGTCCCGAAAGCACGGCCGAACACACGTGGCGCCTGTGTCTGATGGTGATGCTCTTTGAAGACGAGTATCCTGCCATCGATCACCACCGCGTGCTCAAGCTGTGCGTCATCCACGACCTGGGCGAGGCGCTGCACGGCGATATTCCGGCCATTCACCAAGATCCAACAATAGATAAGGCCATCGAAGAGCGCAAGCATTTTGTGGCGTTGCTGGCGCCGCTTCCCGCGGACAAGCAAGGCGAGCTCCTGGCGCTGTGGGATGAATACCACGCGGCCTCCACGCCGGAGGCGCGATTGGCCAAGGCCTTCGACAAGCTGGAGACGGTGCTGCAACATACGCAGGGGCGCAACCCGGACGACTTCGACTACGCCTTCAATCTGGATTATGCGCGCCCGTACACGGATTACGACGTGCTGACGCGCAGCCTGCGCGCGCTCATCGACGCGGACACGCAACAGTTAGCGAGCGCGGGCGGAAATAAAGCCCTGCCATAACTGACCTCTCTCCCCGCGCGCCATCCCATGTGCGTTGGGTGCGGCCGTGGCTTTCTACAAGTCAACTTCGCTGATGTACAATCTATCTGTTAATTTAGTGGGCTTCTAGGCTGGCTTGCGGTTTCTCAGCGGAACCGCCGGCGCGTAACAGACGTCCAATCAGATTGTGCTGCCTTTGCAGTCGGCAAAACGGATGATGCGACGCCCTGCCAGGCGTCTGGTATAAAGAACGATATGGCACAAAATTCGCGTTTCCCAGCTTGGGCCTGGTGGATCATCGGGGCGATTACCATCCTGGCGATTTCCATTCTAATCTTCTCGCTGGTGCTCGGCGTGCGCGCTGGACAGCAGCAGGTTGAAATCCAGCGGCGACAGCAGATCGGCATTGCCTTGCAGCGCGCCACCGACTTCCAGGCAGAGGGCAACTTGCAGGCTGCGCTCGACGAATATCAGAAGATCCTTGTGCTCGACGCCAGCAACGATCTTGCCCAACAAGGCATCGAGAATCTGCTGGCGCTGGCCGGGGGTGGTCAAGCGCTTGAGGCGCTGCCCGAATCGTCGATTGCATCTGGCATCTCCGCCGCCACCACC
>JACSRH010000395.1 GCA_014879855.1 Caldilineaceae bacterium
TTGCACTAGATCCAGCATTCCAGCGCATTTCCATCATCCGGCCTCTTTGAACATTGCTGAAAAAAGGAGAACACCTGCATGAAAGTCACTTGGCGGAGTATTCCCGCGCTCTTGTTGATCCTCTCTCTTATCCTGACATCCGTCACCCCTGTCTTGGCCCAAGATTCTGCACCAGCAACCCCGGATACTGCAACGCGCCTGTTCCTGCCCGCAGTCTTATCCGATAGCCAGGCTGAACTTGCCCAGACGCCGCAGCCCACGCCAGGCCCGCTGACGCCCGGCGACGCACTGGCGCCTGAATCGAGCGAAAGCGCGGTCAAGCCAGAAGTAGCGGCCAGCACGCAACGCTCACCCGACCAGTTCCAACTGGCAAGCGTCATCGTGGTGCTCGAAGAAGGCGCTGATCCTGCGCCTGCCGTGGCTGCTGGTGAGGGACAGGTCGTCCATCGCTACACCAAGGTCTTTAACGGCGTCTCGATGGTGGTGCCGGAAGGCAATATCGGCGACGTTGCCGGCGCTCAGGGCGTCAAGGCCGTTTTTCTGGACGAGCTGCGCCAGCCTGACACCGACGCCAGCCCCGCGTTCATTGGTGCACCGGCGGCCTGGGCTCAACTCGGCGGTCAGGAAAGCGCGGGCGAAGGCGTGATCGTCGGCATCCTGGACTCCGGCATCTGGCCTGAGCACCCCTCTGTCTCGGATCCGGATCCTTCTGGCAAGCCATACGCTGCGCCGCCGGTTGCGCCCGGTTCCAATGGCTTCTCAGGCGGCGTTCCCCGCAGCACCTGTGATTTTGGCGACACCGCGTGGAATCCGAACGATGCAGCTTTCTCCTGCAACAACAAATTGATCGGCGCGTACGACTTTATCGACACCTACAAGGCGTTCGTTGGCCTGCTGCCCACTGAATTCGATTCGGCGCGTGATGACAATGGCCACGGCACCCACACGTTGACGACTTCCGCCGGCAACGCGGGCGTTTCCTCCAGCATCTTTGGCGAGTCGCGTGGCGTCGTGTCCGGCATTGCGCCGCGCGCGCATGTGATCGCTTACCGCGTCTGTGGCGACGCAGGTTGCTACGGCAGCGACTCGATTGCCGCGGTCGAACAGGCCATCCTTGATGGCGTCAACGTCATCAACTTCTCGATCAGCGGCGGCAACGCGCCCTATGGCGATGCCGTCGAACTAGCATTCCTCAATGCCTACGACAACGGCGTGTTTGTGGCTGCCTCGGCTGGCAATTCCGGCCCCGCGCCTGAGACCGTAGCGCATCGCAGCCCATGGGTGACCACGGTCGCCGCCAGCACCAGCGACCGTCACTTCCTCAGCACCCTGACGCTGACCGCGGACAACGGTGACACGCTCAACCTCGTTGGCGCCACCGTCACTCCTGGCATCAGCACCCCGTTGCCGGTCGTCCTCAATACCGCGGATCCGCTGTGTCTGAACCCGGCTGCCCCTGGAGCCTTTGCCGGTCAGATTGTAGTCTGCGAGCGTGGCGTCAACGCCCGTGTCAGCAAGAGCTACAACGTCAGCCAGGGCGACGCCGCAGGCATGATCCTACGCAACCTCATTCTGCAAGGATTGAACACCGACAATCACTTCGTCCCCAGCGTGCACATTGATGGGCCGGAAGGCGACCAGATGATGGCGTTCTTCAACGCGCACACAGGCGTCATGGCGACCTTCACGCCGGGCACGGCGACGCAGGTGCAGGGTGACGTCATTGCCTCCTTCAGCTCGCGCGGCGGGCCGCAGCAACTGCTGGGCGTCAGCAAACCGGACATCACGGCCCCTGGCGTACAGATTCTAGCCGGCCACACCCCGTTGCCTGCCACCGAAGAAGGCGGCTATCCTGGCCAACTCTTCCAGGCGATCCAGGGCACGTCGATGTCCAGCCCGCATATTGCCGGCGTAGGCGCGCTCCTGAAGGATCTGCACCCGGACTGGACGCCCGGCCAGATTAAATCGGCGATCATGACAACGGCCAAAGTCGCCGGCGTAGTCAAGGAAGATGGCGTCACCCCGGCGAATCCGTTCGACACCGGCTCCGGTCGCGTCGATGTGGCAGCCGCCACCAATCCCGGCTTTACCTTCGACGAGACCAAAGCAAACTACGTGGCGTTGGAAAAAAGCCTGTGGAATGCAAACTATCCGAGCCTCTACCTGCCCGACATGCCGGGCAAGATCACGGTGCAGCGCACGATTCGCAGCGTCGATAGCCGTGCGCGCAACTGGAAAGTTAATGTTTCGGCGCCGCCGGATGTGAACATCAGTCTGCCCAAGCAGATTCGCCTCAATCCGGGCGAAGCGCTCACCTTTGACATCACCATCGACGCCCGCTACGCACCGATGGGTCAGGTGCGCTTTGCGATGATCGAGTTCAAGCAGGGCGACCGGTCAGTTCACTTCCCGGTCACGCTGGTGCGCGGTGAGCCGGATGTCAACATTACCAAGACCTGTGACCCGGCGGTCATTGCGCGCGGCGCCACGACCACCTGCACCGTCACGCTCAAGAACACCACGTTCACCACGGCTGAGGTTGATTTCTTCGACCAGTTGCCGCCCCAGTTGAGCCTGATTCCAAACAGCGTTGTCAACGCTGGCATCTGGGGCAACAGCGTCGTCTATAAAGGCCCGCTGGCGGGCGCTCAGCCGCCGATCGTCACGATCGGTGCAGATCCTGGCGGTTCGCCCGCAGGCTATCTGCCGTTGTCGCTCTTCGGCATCGCGCCGATTGCAGGCGTGGGTGACGAGACGATCACCAACTTCACCGTGCCAGCCTTCACCTATGCGGGTGAGACCTGGACGCGCATCGGCCTCGTCAGCAACGGGTACATCGTCGTGGGCGGCGGCACAAGCGCCGACATCAACTTTGCCAATCAGATTCTCCCCAATCCGCTCCAGCCAAACAATGTGCTGGCGCCGTATTGGACCGATCTGAACCCGGCCGCGGGTGGCGCCATGCGCCTTGCGACGCTCACTGATAACGTCTCCACCTGGCTGATCGCCGAATGGGACGCGGTGCCGGAATATGGCACGGGGCGCCCCAATTCGTTCCAGGTGTGGATGCGCTTGGGGACGGTGGAAGACATCACCTTCACCTATGGCCCGGTCAACAACGGTGACGGCGGCTTCCTGACAGTTGGCGCCGAAAACAGATTCGGCAACAGCGGCCAGAACTATTACGCTGATGGCGCTGGCTCGCTCCCGGCGAACGGCGCCGAACTACGCGTGACTTCTATACCGGGCGCGCCGGGTGAGACGCGCGTCATCACTTATCAGGCGACGGGCGTGAAGAAGGGCGTGTGGAGCAACTGCGGCATCCTGTGCAGCCCCAACGTCTTCCAGGGCGACAATATCGCCTGCTTTATCGGGCAAGTGACCGGGCGCTAAGGTGCACGAAGCGCTGTGGGTCAGATTGATCATTTGAGCCGCAACGCACATCGGTACGGTCGGTAAGTGAGCAAAC
>JACSRH010000472.1 GCA_014879855.1 Caldilineaceae bacterium
AAATGCCTTTGCGCCTCTGCTTCTCCGCGCCTTTGCGTTAAGAAACTATTTTCAAGTCAGTTTCTTAGCTGATCTCAGCCAGCAACGCCGCGAGCCGCGTTTTGACCGCGGCATAGGAGAAGTGTTCGTCCACCAGAAGCCGCCCCTCCTGCGATAACCGCAGCCAGCGGTCGTTGTCGCGAGCCAGCTCCACGACGGCATCCACAAACACAGCCGGGGTGGCGGCGATGCGCGCGTGCTCGCCGTCAAGCGCAAAGGTTCCTTCCGCGGCGACTGGCGTCATCACCACGGGCAGGCCGTAGCCCATCGCCTCCAGCACCTTGCCCTTGACGCCGGCGCCAAAGCGCAGCGGTGCAATCGCCACGCGGCTGGCCGCGTAGAGCGGCGCCAGGTCGGACACATGACCTGTGACTAATACGTCGGGCGCGGCCAGGGCAGTGACCTCCGGCACGGGCAGGCCGACGAAACGGACGACCGCGGCGGGCAACTGCGCCCGCACTCGCGGCCAAATGTCGGCAACGAAATGCTGAGCCGCGTCGCGGTTGGGCATGTGGACATAATTGCCCACAAAGAGCAGGTCGCGCCGGCCTTCCGGGGTAAATGGGCCAGGCATCACCTCATGCACATTAGAAATAATGCGCACGCGCGCCTCCGGGCAGAGACGGGCAAGCAGCGCGGCTTCCTCCGGTGTGACCACCAGGGTAAAGTCCGCCGCGGTGGCCAGGGCAAGCTGGCTCGCCTGCACCGTGCGCGCCTGCTGAGCAAGCCGGGCGCTGCGGCGCAGGCTGGCCGCCCGCATCATGCTGACAAAGGTCAGTTCGATAGTATCGAAGATCAGGGTGGCATGGGGCGCGGCGCGGCGGAGTTGCGCCACGAAGTCAGAGGGCCCCGGCACAACAGCCAGTAAAATCAAATCGAGCTCGGCGCCGTGCGCGGCCAGGTAATCGAGCGGCGCGGCTGGCCCGGCTGCCTCGATGCCGTGCGCGGCGAGCAGCGCTTGCGCTTCGTGGGCGCGTGCGTCATAGGCCGGGTGGAAGGCGCGCCCGGCCGAGAGATTGGTCACCTCCCAGCCAAGCTCATGCAGCATCTGCATCAAGCACAACACGCGCCGTGAGCCGCCATCCAGATCCGGCAGCGGGTGTGTGTGGGTGATGACAAGAGCGCGGCGCGACATGACAGAGTGGTGCATTGGGCGGTCGGGTGATCGGAAAAAAGTGAAGGGCATTCTACCACAGAACGCAAACGTGGCCTATCCGACGGGTGTGTTCCAAAATTTTGGCGAGAACGTCCCCGGCGCTGGTCAAGGAAACTTGGTTGAACAGAGTTGCATCTGACCAGTGCCGGGACGCACCAAGAAACCTCCTCGGCAACATGCTGAGACGCACCCGCGGGCGCGCGATAAGCTTGCAGAGAACCTCACATCCGGCTAGACTTGGAACGTCTGTTGCGCCCTTCGCACCTCCAGCGCGGCAAGCTTGTGTAGGAGAGCAATGAGACCTTTTCTGAAGTGGGCGGGCGGCAAGGCCCGCATTGTCGAGCGCATCAAGGTTGTGTTGCCCGCGGGCGCGCGGCTGGTCGAGCCGTTTGTGGGGTCGGGCGCGCTCTTTCTGAACGTGGAGTTTCCTCGCTATTTGTTGGCCGATGCCAATCGTGATCTGATCCACTGCTATCAACAGTTGCAGCGCGAGGGCATGGCCTTTGTCGAGCGCTGCGCCGCCTACTTCGCGCCCGCCAACAACCAACCGGACGCCTACTATGCCCTGCGCGAGCGGTTCAATGCGACCACCGACCAGACTGAAAAAGCGGCGCTCTTTGTCTATTTGAACCGTCACGGCTACAATGGCCTGTGCCGCTACAACGGGTCGGGCGGCTTTAACGTGCCCTTTGGCCGCTACGCCAGACCCTACTTCCCGCGCGAAGAGATGCGCTCTTTCTGGCAAAAGGCGGCGCGCTGCGAGTTTGTCGTAGCGGACTTCAGGAGCACGCTGCGGGACGCGGTGGCCGGCGATGTCGTTTATTGCGACCCGCCGTACGTGCCACTATCGGCCACCGCAAGCTTCACCACTTATAGCGCAGATGGCTTTAATCTTGAGCGCCAACGACAACTGGCGCTTGAGGTGGAAACGTTGGCGCGCCGTGGTATTCCAGTCGTGATTTCCAACCACAATCTGCCGTTCACGCGAGAGATTTATGCTGCGGCGGATGAGTTCGTTTTCTTTGACGTGCAGCGCCACATCAGTTGTGACGGCGCCAGACGCACCGCGGCCGCGGAGCTGCTTGCCGTGTTCAGCGCCAGACAACCGGCCGCCGGATAGCCCTCCCGCATTACAGCCACATTCCAGCCGCCAGGCCAATCACGCCGCCCGCCAGCACCAGCCACGCCGAGTTGATCTTGAAGCGAAAGAGCGCAAGCGCGGCGCTAATCGCCAGCAGCGCGGTCAGCCAGTCGAAGATAGCGGCGCGACCCAACTGCCACGTGACGCCAGCCATCAGCCCCAGCGCGGCCACATTGACGCCGTCGAGCAGCGCCGCGCTCCACGGCGAGCGACGCATCGCGGGCACCAGCCGGTTGAGCACGGCCACAAAGCAAAAGGCGGGCAGAAAAATGCCCACCGTCGCCACGAGCGCGCCCGGCAGCCCCGCCACCAGATAGCCGACAAAGGTCGCGGTCGTAAAGACCGGCCCCGGCGTGAACTGGCCGATTGCCACCGCGTCGAGCAGTTGCTGGTCGGTCAGCCAGCCCAGATTCACCACCAGATCGTTGCGCAGAAAGGCGAGCAGCACATAGCCGCTGCCGTAGAGCAGCGCGCCCACCTTGAGAAAGACGAGGAAGAGTTGCGTCAGGCTGACCGCGGCAGCCTGTTCCACCGCGGCGGAGAGAGCGCCGAGGCTCAGCAGCGGCAGCAGCGCGGCCTGCCCTGCAAAACCGCGCCGCGCCATCGTGACCGCGGCCACCAGCGCGCCCATCCCGAAGAGCAGCACCAGCTCGTTGATGCCCAGCACGTAGAGGGCAAAGACGGCGACGCCCGCCGCGATCAGCAGCGGGCCGCGCAGCGCGCTTTGGCCGAGGCGGATCAGCGCCTGCAGCACAATGGCGATGATCACCGGCTTGATGCCGTAGAGCAGCGCGGTGGCCTGCGGCGTCGCACCGTACTCGACATACGCCCAGGCCAGCGCCAGCACGATCAGCACCGCGGGCAGGATGAAGCACGCGCCCGCCACCAACAGTCCGCGCCACCCCGCGCGCACCGAGCCGATGTGAATCGCCATTTCGGTCGAGTTCGGCCCCGGCGCGAGATTGACCGCGCCGATCATGTCGAGAAAGTGCTGCTCGTCCAGCCACTGGCGGCGCACGACCACCTCGTCGTGCATCATCGCAATGTGCGCGGCCGGCCCGCCAAACGCGGTGAAGCCGAGGCGAGTGAAAAGTTTAGCGAGTTCGGCCAGGCGTTGGTTGGT
>JACSRH010000435.1 GCA_014879855.1 Caldilineaceae bacterium
TTCAAGCGCGCCGGGGTGGCGCACTTCGACCACCGCGCCATCCTGCGCGTGGGCGAGGGCGACAGCAACCAACTGCTGGGCAGCCCGGTCGCCGCGCGCCTGGCGGACGGTCGCGCGCTCTATCGCTTCGAGGGCTGGGCGCTGGGCGAAGCCGAGAAGTTCAAGCCTTATCCCGTCCCGGAGGCAACCATCCTGGCCGAACTCGCGGCGCGGATTCGTGGTAGAATGGCGGGGTAAATTATGCCGGAGATCAGTCGTTTCTACGGAATCATCATTCGGATGCGCTACAACGACCATCCGCCGCCTCATTTTCATGCGTGCTACGGCGACCAGGAAGTGACGGTTGAGATTGCGTCTGGGCGCGTCAGCGGTACAATGTCGCGCCCAGCGCTCAACTTGATCTGGGCATGGCTCGATGAACACCGGGATGAGTTGATGGCAGAGTGGGAGCGGGCACGGGCACAAGAACCTTTGCAGCGTATTACTCCACTGGATTGAGGAGGCAGCAAATGCTATTAGCTGTAACAGATTGCGAGATCATCGCCCCCTTTCGGCTACGGCTCACCTTCAATAATGATCAGGTCAGAGAGGTTGACTTCACGCAGCACTGGGGAGACCTGAGCGGCCCTATCTTCAGACCGCTGCGCGACCCGGCGTTTTTTGCGCAAGTTGCGCTGCCGCCAGACAGTGAGACGATCGAATGGCCAAATGGAGCAGATCTGGCCGCAGAGTTCCTGTACGAGATTGGCGTCTCGGTGCAGACGCATCGCCCGCGTGTGCCGGCGTAGAACACGGATTGGGAGAATTGAACGGATCGAGGAGGAAATGATGGCAGCCGTATTGGATCGTTTTATCGTCAGTGAAACTGGCTACCGCGGCGGACGACCGCGTATCGACGGCACGCGCTTGACCGTAGCCGAAATCGCCTTGCTGCATTTGCGGATGGGACAGACACCGGTCGAAATTGCGGGCCGTTATGACCTGCCGCTGGCGGCTGTCTATGCTGCGCTTGCCTTCTACTTCGACCACCGCCAGGAAATCGATGCGGATATTGCTGCGGATGAAGCCTACGCTGCTGAGTTTAGGGCCGCCAATCCGCACAAATGCCTGTCCAGTCGGCGAAATATTGCGCAGCCTCATCTTGATCTATGAAGTGTACGCACCTGCCGATGTTGCAGGGCGCGTCGAATACATCTAATCGCAAGCAGCAAAAGGAGCCACCCCACATGTCCGACAACCAGAGCCTGCAAACCATCCTCCGCGAGTCCCTGCGCGCCTATGAGCAGGCGCGCGCCGCCCACCTGCGCAGCGAACAGGCCGCCGCCGCTGAGTTCACCCGCGCCACGGCGGAACTGACCGCAGCGGAACAGGCCGAACGCGCCCGACTGGAAGCCGAACATCGCGCCCGCCGCGCCACCGCCGCCGGCGAACAGGCGCGCCTGGGCGACCTGGCCGCGGCGGTGACAAGCCTGGAGGAAGCCGCGCGCACGGCTTTGGCCCAGGCCGGGCTGGCGCACATTGCCGGCGCACCCGCAGCCGTGGACGACCCGCCGGCCAAAGCCCGCCGCGGCGACGCCGAAGTGACGCAGTTGTTCGTCCAGGCGCAGACCAACTACGTGGCGCTGCGCGAGGCGATCTACCGGCTGGCGCAGGCGCAGGTGGCCGCCGGGCAGTGGGACGCCGCGCGCCAGACGCTCAAGCCGCTGCTGGCGGAGAAGGACGCACCGCTGTATGAGGCGGCAAATGAAGTTTGGTGCGAATGCCAATACCAGCAGGGCGTGGACGAACTTAACCAAGAGAAATATGAGGCTGCCTATGGTACGTTTACATATCTGCTCAGAAATATCGACTTGTTTAAGGATGCCAGACAATTGTGCCAGCAAGCATTTCAGGGTACGCTCAACTTGGTGCATATAAGTGGTGACATTGACGTTGTTGGCAATCTCGTGATTGAAAAAGGATTTCAAATTTCCTATGCGCCGGTGAGCTTTGTGCAGTTTAAGGCATTTATGACCGCTACGGGTTATTCGGCGTCTCCAGGTGGCGCAGGCAATGGCCCTGTGAATAATGTAAGCCATGACGATGCAGTGCAGTTCTGCGCCTGGGCCGGCGTTAGTCTCCCAACAGACCAACAGTGGATGGAAGCAGTGTGCCCGGAGTATCGGTTCACAACCTTGGTTGACGTGGGTAGCGTCGAATATGAATGGATAGCGGATCCGCATGAAAGTGGCGGCTATGCACTGCGAAAACACAACTTCAGTACGTCTGGGGTGGGGTGCTCATCTCAGATCAGGCGTAATTCAGACATTCGACTCTCAGCCTTCGGTTTTCGAGTTGTTGATCCCAAGCTGTCGCTGAAGATACTCTAGCTTGGGGGGTCTCTGGTTGGCTTTGGCTTGGTGGTCTCCCGATCTGCGCAGCCCCAAGTGGGCGGAAGAAAGTCAGAACCATAGATATATGCAAATCCGATTCACCGGCATCTGTGCCGACCTATATGCCTGTGACAACTTATACGCTTGGCTGCAATCGGAACTGACCACGCAGCCGGGTTTGGGCGGCCCCGCCCTCCTCAGTCAATCTCCCAATCTTCGAGGGTAAGTCCAGGCACGCGGCTGAATTCGTCCGTATTGTGCGTCACAAGCCGGGCGCCGTGCACCAACGCAATCGCGGCGATTTGCAGATCATAGGGGCCAATCAGCCGGCCCTGCCGTTCGAGCAGGACGCGAAGGGAGCCATATTGTTGTGCGGCGCGCTCATCAAAGGGAAGTGAGTGAATCTGGGCAAAAAAGTGCGCCAACAAATCCAGGTTCGTTTCGACGCGCTGGCTTTTGTAGGCGCCGTAATACAACTCGGCCTTGACGATGTCACAGATAACGACGGCGCTGGCAGGGTGTGCAAGCAGCCGTTCCCGCACACGCGATGGTGCGGGATTCAAGTATCGAATACAGGTATTGGTATCCAGCAGCCACATCAGGGCAGGTCCAAACGCGTCTCGCAGGTTGTCGGCTGCTCACGCACCAGCGGCGCGCCCGCCCATTGCCCTGCTGTCTGCGCGACAAAATCGGCGGGCCAGCCCTGGTCAGACGCGCCAACGCCGTTTGCACCGTTCTCGGCTGCATCTAGCGCCAGCATGATGACCTCGACGCGACGGTGGCGCAACACCGGCGGCACTTCGACGGCTGCCGGTGCATCCTCAAAGATCATTCGTTGATAGTGCATGATGACATGCCTCCTTTCGTGCAAGATGCAAACCTTGTGCATGGCTATTGTACCACAGCCGAACCGAGGCCGGCGCAATGGCTGCGCTTGAGCGGCCCCGCCGATCTTCCTGTACACACCTTGCCCCGGTGATGTCACGATGCTACAATCGCAGCCAGCGTTGACCCGTGTGCGTGTGCTGCCCAATCGAGGCTTGACCGATGGCCGACCTGAACAATCCCCACGATCGTTTCTTT
>JACSRH010000074.1 GCA_014879855.1 Caldilineaceae bacterium
CTTGTATGCTGCTACTTTGCGTGATTTGGCAGAGTTGAACCGGTCGCGCATCTCAGCGTCCAAGGCGGCGGTCGCGCAGTGCGATCGCCATGTGGTGGAAATGGCCGGAAGAATCTGATGACAAGCCTGAAACGTCACCCGCTGATTGTGTTCTTTGTGCTGGCGTATGCTTTGCCCTGGCTCGTCTGGGGAACCAGCATCGCCGAAGCGCGCGGCATCCTTGCCTTTCACATCCCGCAGCCGCTCGCGTTCTGGATTGGCCTGCCCGTGGCGACCTTTGGGGTTGCCGCACTCTCTGGCGGGACGCCTGCCGTTCGCGATCTGTTCAGCCGCATGGTGCGCTGGCGGGTGGCTCCGCTTTGGTATGCAGTCGCCTTGTTGCTGCCGGCTGCCCTCAGCCTGGCGGCGATTGGCCTGTGGCTGGCGCTGGGCGGCGCGCATCAAACCGGTGTGCTCTTGACGCTGCCAGCCCTGCTGCCCACATTGCTCTTTTACATCTTTTTCTTTCTGTTGACCGAAGAAACGGCGTGGCGCGGCTTTGCGCTGCCGCGCTTGCAGGCGAAGTACAGCGCGCTGATCGCCAGCCTGATCTTGGGCGTGCTGTGGGGATTTTGGCATCTACCCCTGGTCTTTATTCCTGGATCATTCCAGGCCACGACGCCGTTCATCGGTTTTGTGCTGTCGGCCGTGGCAACCTCTATCCTGGTTACCTGGCTGTTCAACCACAGCCAGGGCAGTGTCTTGATTGCCGCGATTTTTCATGCTGCCACTGACACCACGATTGCCTATTCCAACGTAATGACCGGCAGTTCGCAGCTCTTCTGGCTGTTTATCGGCGTGCAGTGGCTTGCGGCGCTGGCGATCATCTGGCTCGAAGGCGCTGCGCACTTCACGCGCACGAGCGATCTGCGCACGACCGTTTACCCGCAGGATGTACTCTAGATGGCCGCCAAACAAGTAAAAAAACCTGCACCAAAGACGCCAGGCGCTCCACCGCCGACCTCGCCCCTCGCGACAGACCTGACAAAAGAGGAGCAGAATCACCTGGGCTTGGAACGGCTGGTATTCTTCAGCGACGCGGTCTTTGCCATTGCCATCACGTTGCTGGCCCTCGAAGTCCGCTTGCCAGTTGGCGGCGGCGAATTGTCGAATGCCCAACTGTTCGATGACCTGCTGGCAATATGGCCGAAATACCTAAGCTATGTCATCAGCTTTTTGGTCATCGGCACCTTCTGGCTCGGGCATCATCGCCGCTTCCTGTTGATCAAACACTATGACAGGAACCTTCTCTTTCTCAACTTACTGCTGCTGATGGTGATCGCCTTTATCCCATTTCCCACCAGCGTCATCAGCGAGTACGGCAATCAAGTCGCCACCATCTTCTATGCCGCCACCATCGTCGTGGCTGGGATACTTTCCGGCGCGATCTGGTGGTATGCCTCCTCTCACAACCGGCTGATCGACCCGGCCATCGATAACCGACAGCGACGGCGCGAGCGCCTACAGACCCTTGCCATGCCCGGCGTTTTCTTGCTTTCGATTGGTCTGGCGTTGATCAATGACGACCTGGCAAAGGCTTCCTGGTCGCTGGTCGCCGTGATCGCGTTGCTGATTCGGTAGCTCGTGCGCTGTCCTGTCAAGCACGAATGTTTAGTGCGCACGTGGGCGGCGGGATGGCGCCCCTGCGCACTTTGTGTGAGGAAAAACCGTGAACTGCTGAACTCCGCTTCAGCATCTGTGTCATCTTTGCCATCTGTGGATAATTCTTCCTGCTTCACCGTGGACAGTGACACTATCAAAGCTATCCACAGATGGCACAGATTTCACAGATGATAAGCTTATGCTTGCTGCTTTGGAATTATTTACCAACAAAACGCTTTTCAATATCTGTGCCATCTGTGCATGATTCTTCACATCAAAAGCTCGTGCGCTATCCTGTCAAGCACTAACCGGTGGCGGGATGACGCTCGTGCACTGTCAAACATGAATGTTTAGACAGCACGCCCACGTGCTGTCAGTTCGCTATTTATAATGAAATCTACACTGGGCGACAAAGGCCGTGTGGCCATCCACTTTGTACACAAGGCGATGCTCAGCCGTAATTCTGCGTGACCAATATCCAGCCAGTTGATGGCAAAGCGATTTGGTTTACCGATGCCTGTAAAGGGATGCTGCACCACGTCAGCCAAGAGGCGGTCGATCCGGTGGCTTATCTGTTGGTTGGTGCGACGCCAATACTCGATGTCTTCCTGCGCTTGCGACGTATAAAAGAGTTCAAACGGAGGTGCGCCGGGCAATTTCAGCCCCAATTTCTGACATGGCTGCGGCTAGACGATTTGTATTGGCGGGCGGGAAAGTAAGTGTGCGGTCTCCAATAAAGACTCGTATGCCTGCTTGGAGAGGAGTACACAGTCGTGCCCGTCAGCACGCGTAATGAACACTGCTTCACTTTCAGCCTGCTCAAAAAATTCTTCAAGGCGTTTGCGAAACTGTGAAAATGCAATGGCAGTCATCCAAGTTGCTTCCCCCTTGTTTACACCCCACGCTAGGTTTGTCGCCAGCATAAGACGTACATGCACCGCCGTCAAAGCAAGCAACGGCGCGGGTGCATTCCACGATTTTGGTGAGCTTACCTCTGGCGTGCGTCGTATTGGTCAGAAGTGATCACGCAGCAGCGCCACCAGCAGCAGCGAGAAGTCGCGACAGTTGCCGACCAGCCGCTGCGCCGGTGGGCGCGCTTCGGTCAGCGGTCGCGCATCGAGTTGGAAGGTGCGCGCCAGCCGCTTCTCCAGCGTACGGAGTTGAACCTCCGCCTCGCGCGCAGGCGTCAACGCCAGCCCGTAGTGCTTCGCCCAGAAGACATGCACCGTGACCCCCTGCACCACGCACACCACTCGGCCAGCGCGGTGGGCAGATCCCCCAGCACACTGGCGTAGGCGCCGGGATCGGAGAGCCAACTGTGACGAGCATAGGCTTCAAGATAAGCGTTCATCGACATTCCCCTTTTTACGCAAGTGTGTTGGTATTGTGCGGGCAAATGGGAATAGCATGCGGATGACGCGGATTGAACAGATATGCGCGGATTTCATCCGCGTTGATCCGCCCAATCCGCGTCATCCGCATGCTATCTCCCCCCGCCGAACGTACTGCCAGGCTTTCCATGCCACCCGTGAACATCCGTCCAATCCGTGGCCGATGCTTCTTGTTTGCCTTTATCGCTGCAACGCCTGCGGCAGCGCGGCGACCAGGCGGCTGTCCGCCGCGCGCCCCTGCGTGGCGACGCGGATGTGGCAGCGATCCATCCCCACCTTGTTGGAGCAGTCGCGCACATACAGCCCATGCTCGACCAGCAGGCGGCGCTGAAGCTGGCGCGCACTCAGGCCATTGGCGACGCGGAAGCAGACAAAGTTGGCGCCGGTCGGGTAGACCTCAATGCCGTCCAGCTTGCCCAGT
>JACSRH010000471.1 GCA_014879855.1 Caldilineaceae bacterium
TCCCAGCGCGTTGTTTCCAACTCACGCAGGGCAGCCAGGACTTGTTCTTCTCTGATAGCTGTCATGGTGTCCTCCCGTTGACATTATATCATTCTGAAAGCCCGTTGAAGGTCCTTCTGCTGACCGAGACTCAGGTCGCGCCGCTGCGCAGGGCGCATGGTCAGGGATTACGCAAGTGCAGGCATCGACGTCGAGCGCACCGACGGCGAGGCAGCCCGCGTACATCCCGTCAAGAGCGATTCGCTACTCCCCTGAGACTACATCGTCTCCCATCGCATAGATGCGAAGCTCATCATATGTGGCTACGTCACGACGAGCAGCACTGCACAGAAACGCGTGCTCCAGCAAGGCGAAGCCCTCCAGACCAAATTCGCACGCGCAATTATCTGCCCATTCAGACAGCTTGTTGCAAAGTGCCTCCTCGGACTCCGGTTGACCAGACATACTATTATGCTTCCGAATCTTATTCTGAGTGGCACGAATCTTGAGCGAAAGAGCCGTTCGCCAACGTCTTCGCAATCCCACAAGTTCTGTGAGCCTGTCCAGGCGTTGCTGCGTCTGTGGATTATCGCTGTGGAGAATCGCATGAGTTTCGTTGCCAGTCCGCTCAAACTGTATCTCGAAGGCCCCACTTGCAGAGCGCAGGAATGGATGAAACCAAGCTGCTGCCGGGTCCGCAGCGTCTTTATCAAGGGGAATCTTGCTCCCCTTGTTTTCACGGCTATTGCACTCATGACATGAAGGAATCAGGTTCAGTGGATGGCAGGCAAGCTGCGGGAATTCGGCTTTCGGATAGAAGTGATCGAGTTCTGGAGAACCAAGACTTCCGTCACAATAGGGACAAACTTGTACATTCTGGTTCTTAGCCAAGTATTCGACCAGATAACCTTTCCGATGGAATGACGTGGCTGGCTTATTCAGTGCTGGTATCTCATATCCATGATCATCATAGAAGCCCGGCGCATAGAAACTCTCAAGGAAACCGCGAATTGCAAGTGCCGCCGCGTATAGTCCATCGGCTTCTAGCTGGCTGACCCCAGGCAAGCGGCGAAACACACCTGATTCAAAGCTATCCAAAAACTGGTGCGCACTGTCAAAGTCATTTTCCAGACGCAGTTTCACGTCGTCTGGAAAGTCAGCAATGACCTGGAGTAGCTCCAAAACAGTGCGTTTCGATTTGGCAACATCGTCTTTGCGTTTGGCCAAACGTTCAAGCCACTTCTCAGAGACGGTGGCGCCCGGGAATTGCCGGGTAATCCATGCCAAATCAATATCGGCGCCAGTAGTTCCCGGTTGACAGGTTCCCTTGAGCAGAGCGAGTTGCAGCCCCACGACCCACCGCAAATGATCTGCACCTGCCGGCAACCTAATTGTGTGCAGCATGCAGCCGTCTCCAAATCGTGCGTAGTTCAGAGCGATAGTACCCTGGTCCAACATTGCGTATCAACTTCTCCAACTGTTCCCTTTCTTCAACCTTCCATTCATGTTGGAGAAGTCCGTCCAGGTACTCAATTGCGCGTTTGCCAATGCTATCCGGTGCATCGAACACATTGATCATAATCTCACTTGGATCAGCGCCAAATGTTGGAGTGGTGATCAGACCAACAGACGATGTGCCATCCCTGCTTTCGAGTTTGCCGATTTCTTCGCCAAATGCGTCTGTCAGCATGATACTTGAGTGCGTCGAAATCACCACCTCGCTGGCATCGTCACGCAGGCTATCGTCGATGATGTCCACAATGCGCCGCTTCCACACGTCGTTGAAATGCGTCTCCGGCTCGTCCAGGATGATCAGGGCATCGTCCGCACCCGCCAGCAGGTGGAAGAGCGCCATGCGCCCCAGAAACATGCGCTCGCCGTCGCTCAGCCAGTCGTAAAGCAGCAGGTCGTCCAGGTTGCGCCGCCGCACGGTCATCTGCACGTCTCTGAGCAGACCGATTGTCTGCCAGTCGCGCAACTGCCGGAAGGCGTCGAGGGCCGTTCCATTCCCGCCGCACAGAACATCAAACAGGCCCTGATAGGTGAGATGATCGGGGTCATCCGGCATGGGACGAAACAGGTCGAAGTTGAGCAGGCGCGTGGTGTCCGGCTCTGGCTGGCGGATGGCGGTAGCTGAAAGTTGATAAAGTTTGAGCAATTGGGGCAGGAAAGGTCGCCAGGCCGGCGATTTCAGCCGCTCTTTGTCGGACTCGACGCGCAGATGCAGGCTCTCCAGCCACAGCCAGTCGACCTCGTTGAAAAGGCCGCGCAGACCGGGCATCGGCTGGTTGTCACGCACGGCAGTGTCCACGGCGGAGCGCAACGTCTCCTGGGTTGCCTCGCCGCTGAACTCATTGGCCATCTGCTGCAAGGCTACGGCGCAGAGCGCCAGGGGCAGGACATCGGCGGTGATGAGTTGGCCCACTGAGCCGACTTCCGTTGTCTGGCGCACAGACTGCGAACTTTCCTCTAGACGAGACGCCTCTTTGGTGTTTCCCAATTTTCTCAAGTATTCGATTTCGCGCTGCACCAACCAGCCGGCAGGACGTTCCTCGACGGCGTTGTCATCTTCCGCGCCAGGTTCCGGCAGTTGTGCAGTATCGACCGCGGCGCCGTCGTCGGCAAAGACCTCTTCCCAACTGCGCGTGGCGCCGGACGTGTAGACGAGCAGGGCGCGCGGCAAAAAGGCGCCCATGGCTGCCGACCCTGGCAGGTCGTTGCCGCGGAAGACGGAACGCACATCTTCCCTGGCATCGCCGGTCCAGTCGATGGCGGCGAGGTGCTCCCAGTCTTCTTCCGTGTGGTCGTCGGGCAGTTTGGCGGCGAATTCTACCAGCACAGCACGGTCTGGCCCCTCTCTGGGCGCAATAAACAGCAGCGTGCGCCGGTTGCTGCCGGCGCCCAGGTCGTAGGCGAGCGTGACCGGAAACGGCGGCAGTTGGCGGCGCTCCAGGCCGAGCAGGGTCTGCGCCAGCGCCTGCAAGAGCCGGGTCTTGCCGGTGCCGTTGACGCCCACGACAAAGCGGATGGCGCAGGCGCGCTGCAGGATCGGCTCCTGGCGGAAGACCATGCGGACATCGTGCAGGGGGGCACGTCTTGCAGATGGAGGTAGCGCAGTCTCATGCCGCCGGCGTCTCCAACTCGCTGATGTCCTGGTCACGCATGTCATCGCCATCGCGCACGGGGCGATAGGCGCGCACGTAGACGGTCTGGTTGCCGGTCGGGTCGGTGGGGATGCTGACCGCCTGCACCACCCCGGCGCGCACCAACAGGTCGATGGTGTGCGCCACTTGCTTGCGCGAGATGCTGGCTTGCTCGGCCAGCGTATCCACCGTCATGTAACGCGCTGCGCCGTGCAGGGTGCGAAACACCGCGTCCTGTGTGGCGCTGAGCGAGCGCAGCAATGCATGGCGCGCAGGATAGACATCGGCGCTGCGTTGGC
>JACSRH010000237.1 GCA_014879855.1 Caldilineaceae bacterium
AATTTGAAATTCTTGTACGGGTCAAAGCGATTGGCGTTGACGGAAAACTTTGCCATGACAACCTCCTCATGCACCGGTCTGGCCGGCAATCTGCTGGATGCGAATGACGACAAATTCGGCGGGCTTGAGTGGGGCGAAGCCGACATGGATATTGACGACGCCGCGGTCGATGTCGCTCTGGGTCGTCGTGGTGCGGTCGCAGCGCACGAAGAAGGCTTCGCGCGGGGAACTGCCCTGGAACGCACCCTGCCGGAAGAGATCCTGCATAAACGCGCCGACGTTGAGGCGAATCTGCGCCCACAGCGGCTCGTCATTTGGCTCGAAGACGACCCACTGCGTGCCACGGAAGAGACTCTCCTCGATAAAGAGCGCTAAGCGGCGCACCGGGATATATTTCCACTCGGAAGCCAGGCGGTCGGCGCCTTCGAGGGTGCGCGCGCCCCAGGCGACGTTGCCCGTCACCGGAAAGCCGCGCAGCGCGTTGACGCCCAGCGGGTTGATCTGGCCGTTCTCGCCGTCGGTCATTTTGTAGGCCAGCTCGCGCACGCCCACCAGGGTGGCGTCCTGACCCGCGGGCGCCTTCCACACCCCGCGCTGCGCGTCGGTGCGGGCGATGACGCCGGCCAGCACGCCGCACGGGGCAAAGGTCGCCAGGCGATTTTCCTGGAGCGCGTCGGCCAGCCGCACCCGTGGGAAGTAGAGGATGGCGTTCTCGTCGCGCAGCGGCGCGATAAAGCCGGCCGGGTTGTTGGCGTCGGTCACGACCGCGGCGGGCGTTGCCAGGGTCGTGGGGGGATCGACGATCAGCATGGCGCGGCGTTCTTTGCAGTAGGCGAGCGCGGCGGTGTAGACCGCGGCCGCGGCGTTGCCATTGGGTTCGACCGGCGGGATGCAGAGCAGGTTGAAGAGGTCGGCGTCTTCCAGCGCAAAGAGGCCGCTCTTGTCGGCGCGTACACCCTGCACCTCGGCCGCGCTGGGCGTGATGCCATCCTGCCCGCCGGTCAGGAAGATCGACGCGGCCGCGGGTCGCGTGTTGGGGACGGCGGTGGCGCGCACAAAGGTCGATTCGGCGGCCAGCACCGTCTGCACGAAGCGCGGTGAGGTCGCGATGACGGAAACATTACGGAAGGCCTCGGTTGCCAATACATTGGCGGAGGCGCTGGTCCCGTCCATCTCCTGGACGATCAAATTAAAGAGATTGGTGTCGGCAGGGTCGCGCGTGTTGTGATCGACGGTGGCGCGGAGGCGATTGCCCCAGTCGCCAGCATTGGCGGCCGCCAGCTCCAGCCCGCCGGTGGCGCCGGTGGCCGTGACCGCGTTGTTGGCCGCGGTTCCATCGCCCGTGTGCACGACGCGCACGATCAGCGCGTCGCCGCCCCCGTTGAGGAAGAAGTGCTGCACCGCGTAGCTTAAGCCGCTGGTGGCGGAGAGACCGCCAAAGATGCGCTCGAACTCGGCAAAGCTCTGCACGCGCACCGCCTGGTTGACAGGCCCGCGCAGCGCGCGGCCGACAAATGCGGTGATCGACGTGGCGACGCCAGCGATGGTGCGCACGCCGCTGGGGACTTCTTCGATATAAACCCCCGGATAAGACAGTGTGACAGGCATGGATCATTCTCCTTCAGGCAATTGCAACTCCGCTAACATTGCTTCCAGATAGGGACGAATCAGGGAGGGCAGCGATTCCAAGTCACCGAAATAGACGCGCCGTCCGCTAATGACATGAGTGAGACTGCCCCGCCAGGTCGGGTGTGCGCTTTCGGCCGCGCTTTCTTCCAGCCAGATTCTCACGATGAACGAGTGAAAGTCGTCGCCAGACATAGCTACGCAGCATATCAGGCCGCCGTCTGCTGGAACGTACTTTGCGCCGTCTTGCGCCGCGTCTTTTCTGAGCCACGACCTGGCCGCTGTTTGAAAAGGGCAGATCTCGACGCAGAGGCGCGGAGGCGCAAGGGTGCTTAGCCGCGCATGAGACTGCGTGATTTTCCAGAGGAGGATGGATTAGGGATAAGCGGCCGCGCAGTTTCCGGCGCATTGACAGAAAGGTCGCAGAGCAGTGTCTCGACGCGTGCAATTTCGCGCGCCACCTGTTGAAGCGTCTGCGCCAAAGTAGTCTGGATCTGACCAAGCTGCGCAAGAATATCAGTCAGCTCAGCTTGATCGGCGTAGATGGGCCTCGTTAACAAAAGGTCATGACTTGGCGCCGCGAACTGATCGCTGCGAATCTGTGCGTAAAGCAACTGGGTGCTTTTCGCAGGTTCGACGCTCAGTTCGCGATGCAGCATCGTGACGCAGGTCTCATATTGGCGGAGCGCGGCTGTCCGGTTGCCCGCCATGCAGTGCAGACGCATCAATCGCCGGTGAATGCGCTCGCGCGCCGGGTCACAGCGCAAGGCCAGTTCGCAATAATGGACGCCAAAATCATATTGCTGAGTGTGCTCGGCGTAGGCGACCAGTTTGTCGAGCATCGTCAGATACATCTGCTGGAAGCGCTCGCGCTCGATGACGCACCAATCCTGGCGCCACCCTTCGAGCAGGTCGCCCTGATAGAGCGTCACCGCCTCGCAAAGCGAATCGACCTCAGCCTGGGAAAGGGTGGAGGCGCCTGGGCGCGTGGCGAGTGCGTAGGCGTCTTCAAATTGATCGACATCGAGCCAGAGCGACGCCGAGGGATCGAGATCCACCCATTCGGCGTCGGTGCGCAGCAGCGGCGTGATGGGGTGGCAGGCGCTGTCAAGCGCGCCTTGCAGTTGCCAGAGCGCCTGGCGCAGATATTTGCGCGCCTGCGCGTCGTTGTGCTCGCCCCACAACAGCGTCGCCAGCGATTCGCGCGTGCAGGGATGCGCACGATGGAGCAGAAGATAGACCAGCAACTCCTGCACCTTGCGCGCTTCGATGCCGCCGACCGGACGCCTGTCTGTTGTACAGCGAAGCCGGCCAAAGAGCGAGATATGAAGTGGAGCCATTTTCCTTCTCCCCAGCATGAATTGCCACAACACATAACGGGGGCGCCGATGATGCAAGATAGAGAATAGCGGCATCGCCGAGGGGCTGGCAAAGCTTGACCATCCTACTCCGATTCACCGCCAAGTACAATGACGTTTGGATGATGATTACCTTACAACTTTCTGTTTGACAGGAGGGAGGTTTCCGATAATCAGCGAAGCGCCCACCCTCTTGCCCCGTCAGCGCACTTTACCAGCATACCCGACTGACTGGCGCGACAGGTTGCTGCACTTCACCTCCGCCCTGTGATCTGGCGCGCAGTGCACCGGCGCTGAGCACCCCGACAACCCGATGCGAGATTTGTTCCGGTCGAGCCAAGACCGGCCCATGGATGGCGCCACTTGACACGGGCGCTTGGCGCCGGCCGCCGGGCTGGTAGCCCGCCCTACGGATGATTTGTGTACGGATGGTTGC
>JACSRH010000082.1 GCA_014879855.1 Caldilineaceae bacterium
CACCGAAAAAGGCGCCACCGAAAAAGGCGCCACCATAGTCGGGTTTGCCGCTTATCCTGTCCATTTTCGCGGACGCTTCAGCGCGCAGCCATCGATGAGCGCAGCGTTGGCGCGCTACTTTGCCGAAAGTGACGTTACGCGTGCGGTGGACACTTATGCCGCGCAACGCGCACAGGTGCAAGCGCAAGTGAAGCGCGCCCAGCTTCAAGTTGCCCGGCGCCTGGCCGCGCTGGCCGGTGACGAGCCCGCGCCCGGCGCAGCGGAGGCGCTGCGCACGCAGGCAAACTGGCTGCTGGCGTTGAGCAGCCAGGTGCAGCCGGGGCAGACCATCCTGGAGGTGGATACAGGCGACGAGCCGCTGCACATCGAACTTGACGCGTTGTATACACCGATCGAGCAGGCGCAACGTATGTTCAAGCGTGCAGCAAAGCTGGAGCGCGCGGCGCTTGCCATTCCGCGGCGTCGCGCCGAATTGCTTGCCGACCGTGCGCTGTTGGAGCAACTGGCGCTGGATGGGGAGCGCGCTGCCAATCAACCTGAACTTGCTGCGGTCGTCGACGAGCTTCAGCACGCAGGCTTTGGGCGCGCCGCGGCTTCCCATGCACGACGCCCCACGGCGCCCGCACGCGGCCCGTTGCGTTTCCGCACCCAACATGGCGCTGAAATTGTGGTGGGGCGCAACGCGCGTCAGAACGAGCAGGTCACTTTCAAGCTGGCGCGCCCGGACGACGCATGGCTACACGTGCGCGGGACGCCCGGGGCGCATGTCATCGTGCGCTCACCCTCTCATGCACCCGATGCACGCGATCTGCAGGCGGCGGCGCAACTCGCGGCCTATCATTCCAGCGTGCGGGGCGAGCGCAGGGTGGATGTGATCGTGACGGAGCGTCGTTGGGTAAGCCGCGCGCCGGGCGGGCGCACAGGTCAGGTGGTAGTGACGCGCGAGCGCGTGCTGAGCGTCCCTGCCGAGGAGCCAGAAACGCTTATTCCGCTCACTGGTCAGAAGGAATGAGCGTCTCGTGGCGTGGAAAGTTGTGCATCAAGCGCCATGGCTTGACAAGGCTGTCTCAATGGCTTTGAGGAGGTTAGCGGCGGTCAGCGGTTTATGGATGTAATTGGTGATGGCAAGCGATTTGAGGCGCAGGTTATCTCGCTCGGAGAAATACCCCGACATGATGATAATCTGTGCCCTCACACTCTTCTTGCGCAGTTCGGTGCACAGATCAATGCCTCCCATCTCCGGCATGACCAGGTCGCTCAAGATCAAGTCCACGTCTTTGGCGCTTGATTCCAGCAACGTCAATGCTTCACGCCCATTCGAGGCAGCCACCACGCGATAATTCATAAGCTCCAGCAAATCAGACGCGGCCTGCCTGACGATTGTATTGTCCTCGACGACCAGAATGGATTGGGAATTGCCAGAAGCTCGCAGGCTGGCTGGAGTCTCAGCGCCCCCCTCCTGCGCTGGCGCAGAATTCACCATGGGGAGAAAAACAGAAAACGTCGTCCCCTTCCCCACGGAGCTTTCGACAGACACACACCCTTCATGTTGTCGCACGATGTTGTAGACCTGAACCAACCCCAACCCCGCGCCTTTGCCAGATGCTTTGGTCGTAAAGAAAGGTTCGAATAGATGGGGCAGAGCATCTGGCTGAATGCCGATTCCGGTGTCACTCACCCGGATCACTAGCCATGCTTGATGTTGTCTGTGATCCGTTTGCGGAAGATCGGCCTCGGCGCAATGGGTCATTTCGATAGACAACTCGCCGCCATCCGGCATGGCGTCCCGTGCGTTCAGATACAGGTTCATCAGCGCTTGCAGGAGTTGAGATGGATCGCCGTTTACCAGGTAGTCGTCTTCCTGACAGACCAGTTTGAGTTGGACATTCTCAGGAAGCAGGCGCTCGAACATCTCGACCTGCTCTTTGAGCAAAGGCGTAAGTTTGATAATCTGCATCTCTGTAATGGCGGCATGGCTGAAACCCAGGAGTTGTTTGACTAGATCGCTCGCATGTCTTGCCTGGCGCGCAATGGTGTCCAGGTGTGCGCGGCTCTTCTGCGAGATGTTCGATTCGGCCATGTACAATATGTCGGTAAAGACGATGATGCTGGACATGATGTTGTTGAAATCATGGGCGATGCCAGCGACCAACTGGCCGACCGCGGCCAAGCGCTCATGCAAGTGCATGCGCTCCGCGCGCTGGCGCTCCTTGGTGACGTCCCGGATGACGAGCATCCAGTCGGACGGCCCCCCTCTACATCCACCGGCAGGGGGTCAAGTTCTGTATTTAACGATGTAGCAATCGCTTCAAACGTGCGTGAAGGTGAATCGAGGCTGAGGATATCTTGCCATCCGCCAGTATCGCGCGCTTCAATGAATGCGGCGAGGGTCGCATTCCCCAACCGCTCCACCAGATCGCCAACTGTCGCACCGCTCAACGTCAGTAGATAGGCTTGCGCTTTGGGATTTGCCATCACAATGCGGTTGTCCGCGTCAAGCAAGGCGACGCCTTCAGGAAAGGTCGAAATGGTGCGCTGCAGGCGCCTTATTTGTTGCTGAACGCGTTTCTCCATCATACTTTTGTAAAACGCCATTTCAATGGTGCTGTGCAATTCGCGTTCTTCAAAGGGTTTGATGAGAAACCCATAGGGTTCTGTCAATTTGGCGCGCTGCAGCGTCGCATCGTCTCCATACGCTGTGAGATAAATCACTGCTACGTCAAACTGTGCGCGGAGTTGTTGGGCGGCTTCGATGCCATCCAGCCTGCCGCGCAGCCGAATGTCCATCAGCACCAGGTCGGGGCGTGTAGCCTCCACTATCTTGATAGCGTCCTCGCCGGAACTGGTGACGCCGACCACTTCATGGCCGAGATGCAGCAGCCGCGTCTTGATATCCAGCGCCAC
Organism: Caldilineaceae bacterium; assembly: GCA_014879855.1. Taxonomy (GTDB): domain Bacteria; phylum Chloroflexota; class Anaerolineae; order Caldilineales; family Caldilineaceae; genus Caldilinea. The sequence continues at coordinate 2,905 of JACSRH010000082.1, forward strand.
GATGGCTTCATCTTCGACGAGCAGAATCTTGGCGCGTCGGGGTTCGGCTGTTTCGGGGTTGGCATTCCAGACAAGGCGGGATCTCTCATCCGGCGCATTGGTGGAAGGCTCACTCTCTTGCGATGTGCTCGACATAGATTATGCTCCTTTAGAATCATTTGGTTCGGAAAAATAAACGACGACCCTTGTGCCCAGACCCGGCGACGTGTGAACCGTGATCGCGCCACCAAGCTGCCGCGCCAAACTGCTGACCAATTGCAAGCCTAGCGATGTGGTATGCTCAACATCAACTTCGGATGGAATGCCGACGCCATCATCCCACACCACCAGTTGATAGGCTGCGGTTGCCTCATCCCTGCCGATCTCGACGCCGATCTTGCCGCCGATCTTGCCGCTGGGAAAAGCATGTTTGAGCGCGTTGGAGATCAACTCGTTAACGATCAGACCACAAGGGGTGGCCTGGTCAATATCCAGCAGCACAGATTCTGTCTTCATTTGAAGTGTAACGCCCTCGGCATTGTGGCTGTACGTGTGCAACAGCACATCAACCAAATCGTGCAGGTAAGTAGCGAAATCGATGCGCGCCAGGCTGCCGGAGCGGTATAGACGTTCGTGAATCAACGCCATTGAGCGCACGCGGCTTTGGCTGTCCCGAAACTGCGCCCAGGCATAGGGGTCGCTGATCGAATCCGCTTGCAGGCTGAGCAAGCTGGAGATGATCTGCAGGTTATTCTTCACACGGTGATGAATTTCCTTTAGCAAGGTTTCTTTTTCCTGTAAGGAAGAGCGCATCTGCGCCTCTGCGTGTGTGCGTTCTGTAATGTCCATCTGGATGCCATACATACCGATGGGCTGCCCTGCCGCGTCGAGCGTAATATTGCCAACATTGCTGATCCAGCGTATGCGGCCATCGGGCAACATCACGCGGAACGAAATATCCAGGGTGGAGCGAGCCCTAATGGCTTGGACGACTGCGTCGTGCGTCATGGGGCGGTCTTCCGCCACGATACAGTGTAGCCAGTTATTGTAACTTGCTTCATCCAGATCGGGGATCAGGCCCAGCAAGCGGTAGTTTTCTTCCGACCAGGAAGCCTGGTCGGTGCGGATGTTCCACTCCCAGACGCCGGCGCGCGCAGCTTGCAACGCCAGGCGCAGGCGCTCCTCACTTGCGTGGAGGGAAGTCTGCGCCGCCTGACGCGCTTCAATTTCCGCGCGCAGTGACGCATTGGCAGACGCCAGTTGGTGCGTGCGCTCTGCCACACGTCGCTCTAAATCGGCATTCAACTGCCTGATCTCTTCTTCCGCCAGCTTTTTTGACGTAATATCGCGCCCAACAGACTGAAATTCGAACAATTCATTTTGTTCATTAAAGATGGCGCGATCCGTCCACTCCATCCAGCAGATGTCGCCGTCACTTGTCAATACGCGGTGTTGATAGCTTACCACCGGCTTTTCCAGGCAGAGCGAAGCAACCTGTGCTTCCACAAATTTACGATCTTCGTCGGGGATCAAAGGGATGAAGGTGTGTCCGAGCAGATCTTCACACTGCTTGTCGAAATAGCGGCAGTAGGCTTCGTTGACAAAGAGCAGCGTGCCATTGCGCTGAAAGCGACAAATCAGCTCTGTCTGATCCTCAACAATGGCGCGATAGCGCGCCTCACTCTGGCGCAGTGACGCGGCGGTTTGCGTCTGTTCGGCAATTTTCTCTGCCAGTTGTTGTCCACGTTCATGCAGGCTCTCAACCATCTGGTCAAATCCCGCCGCGACGCTTCCCATCTCGTCGCGGCGGGAAAGGTCGATCCGATAGTCGAGGTCCCCCCCGATGACCTGATCCAATCCCTCTTTGATTTTGTCAAGCGGTTTAAGCACCGAATGCGAAACGAAGCGTTGCACCACCAGAATCGTCAACAGCAGATAGAGTACGCTAAAACCAACCAGCATGCTTGCCGTGAACCAACTGGTCGAATATGCCTCTTCAGCAGGGAGTTCAGCGATCAGAATCCAGTCTGTCGCCTCGATCTGCGTGCTCACACCGACCACCTGCACACCCTCGAAGTCACCATATTCGGCAAATCTCAGTTCGTCAGGGCGTTGTAGCAAGCTGGCAGCTTGTGGCAGGCTGGTGATATTTTGATTGGCGGCCATGAGTGCACGATCTGTATGCACAATAAGCCGGCCGTTTTGATCGACGACGTAGACCTGTCCACGGTCGCCAAAACGAATGTCATCCACCGCTTCCCACAGAACATCTATTCTCAAGCGCGCGGCAATCACCCCGCCATCTGAGATGGGCAGCGCCAGGATCAGGTAGGGCGTCCTGTCTGCGGAAATCTGAACATCTCCAAAATAGGATTTTCCTGCCGATGCCTGCTGGAACCATTGTGACAAAGTGACGGCAAATTGGCTGGCGAGCAAACCTTCGTCGCGACTCCCATTCGCCAGCACGCGCCCCTGTGCGTCGAGGCGAACCACTTCCAACAATTCCCTGTCTGGCATAATTACTTGCTGGACGAGCATGGGGTTTGTGCGCAACTGATCGACGTCGAACAGGGCCAGATATATCATTGTTTCAATTGCGTGTTTGATTGGTTCTGACACGGCATCAGCGGCCATGCGTGCGGCTTCGCCCTGGCGTTTGTGCCATGCTTCGGTCTCGAGTTGCGTCACAAGCATCAGCACGCTGACGCCGATCAGAAGCATAACCATCACCAGGATCAAGACGAGTGGGATCATCAAACGCATACGTAAGGTTGGGCGTATGCGTCTGGCCATGAGTCTCTCGTTGCTCAGCATGGTGTTGCCCTCCCATCACCAGACAGTTTGTGCTCGTAGTTTGTGCTCTGCGCGGCAAACTCGACCGTGAAATGGGCGCCCCCCTTCATCTCTATGTGGATCAAACCATCGATCTGATTCACCAAGCTATTGACCAACTGCAAACCGAGTGACGGCGAATTGTGAAAATCAAAGTTGACCGGCAACCCGACGCCATCGTCGCTGATCCGTAGCTGTACTCGAGTGCAATCATGCACAGCAACAGCGATGCGGATTTGACCTGAACGCTCGTTGGGAAAGGCGTGCTTAAACGCGTTGGAAACTAACTCATTGACAATCAACCCGCAAGGAATGGCCGTCTCGATATCCAGACTGAGCTCCTGGGCGTCAACCTGGATCAGCACTTGCTTTGACATTTCCCGATAGGATTGAGCCAGCGAGATGGCCAAGCTGCGTAAATAAGCTGCGAAATCGACCCGAGCCTGATCCATGGACTGATAGAGCTTTTCATGGATCAGGGACATCGTGCGCACGCGATTTTGGCTCTCGCGTAGCGCCTCTGCGATCTGCGCGTCGCCAGCTTGCAATGCCTGCAGGTTCAGCATACTGGCAATCACCTGAAGGTTGTTTTTGACGCGATGGTGAACTTCCTTCAGCAGCGTTTCTTTTTCGCGGAGCAGCGCGGTTTTTTCGCCGAGTCTTTCCTCGGTTTCCTGAAGGTACCGTGCATTTTGAATCGAATAACTGGCTTTGTCAGCAACGGTGCGCAAGAATGTGATCTGATCCGGCGTCAAATGGATCTTATGGTTATAGTCATGAAGTTCGACGAGGCCGATGCGCTCGGCGCCTACTTTCAATGGAAAAGCAATCACAGATTCTGCAAACATTGCCGTCGTGGCATCGGCGCCAACTGTGACCTTCTTTTTTTGGGTGGAGCGCACAAACGCAGTATCTTCTGCTTGGTTGAGCACTAAGCTCCAGATGATATCCTGGTCCGGTGTATAGGAAAGACCTTGGCCGCGCTTCCAGGTGATGTCCGTCGATACCGCGAGAGTCAGCACGACCCGTGCCTTTTTGTCCCATTCCGAAATAGAACAGACCTCAGCACCTATTGCTTGTTTTAATTCATCTTCCAATCGGAACAAATCCGCGGGGTTATGGGATGCGACTGGGTCGCTGATCCAGGCGGCGGCGCCCGCCAGAATAGCAACACATTGCTGTAGATCATGGGAATCAAACAGATGCTCCCGCTTGGTGGTCGCTACTTCCACCAGGGCAATGCTCTTGCCCTGCACCTGCAGCGGCAGAATAATGACGCCCGTCCTGCCCAGCTCCGCCATCCAGCGCTTCTCTTCCGCCTCAAAATCGCCTTGCAGAATCAGCGGGACGCCCGTGCGTAAAACTTCCTCGGTGCGTGGGTAGTCGCGCAGCCGATAGAAAGCTCGCTTTTCTTGCTTCCACCTTATCCGGGAATGGTTAACGCGCGCCCAGATGCTGTTCGCGGCTTTGTCCCACTCCGAAATATAGCAGGACTCGAACCCGCTGAACGCCACCAGTTGAGTTGCCAATGTCAGCAACGCTTGATCGAGGTTAGAGGTCGCAGCAGTGGCTTGGGAGGCATCTAACAATAACCCCAGTTCTCTACCCCGCCTGGCTTCCTGTTGATATAACTGCGCATTCACAATCGCCGTCGCCAGTTGACTGGCAAACACGGTCAATGCAGGCGTGTCGCTTGATTTGAGATTTGTCCCCCATACCGCCATTACCCCAATGACCTCATCCTCGGTTGCCAGGGGAAGATAGCACAGCGGATCGTCCAGATGGATGCCCGCCATTTTCAAAGCCGCCTCATGCAGGTGTTTGGGAAAAATCGGGAACATATTGAGCGTCCCCCTCATCAAGTTGGGCTCCCAATAGGCGGTTCTTTCTGTAACCACGACCTCGGTGGGCCAAAGATGACGTGGAATTACCAGATCGCTCAGGGTATGGCCCGTCATCTTCTCGGCCCAGTGGATGACTTCTTGATTGACAGACACATAACGGATTGACAGCGCCTGTTTGCTGTCCGTGAGCGCGCCGACCATACAGTCCAGACCCATTTTTTTGAGCTCCTGACCGAACGTATCGACAATCTCATCGAAATTTGAACTTGTATCCAACCGGGCTGCCACTCTGGAGAGAGCTACGATCAACGCGTTGGCATGAGCCAGCTCGTTCGCACGGTGAATTTCATGTTCATAGACCAGCGCATTTTTCAGGATGCTGGACACCTGGCTGGCAAAGACCGTCAGGATCTGGCCATCCGCCGGCTGGAGGTCAGCGCCCCACACAACCATGGCGCCAATCACGCGCTGACGACTGATCAGCGGCAGAATACAGATCTGTCCGATAGGATTGATGCGCAGAATTGGAAAGATTCTGTCGATGACGATGTCTGGTATCTGGGGAAACATCTTGCGCAAAATCTGTTTCGGGTTGTGATACCAGATGGGAGCTTTCTCACGTAAAACTCTATCACCAGGCCAATACCGCCTCGGGATGATGTAGTTGTTGGCGCCAACCCCGGTGAGCCGCTCAAGCAGCGCGAGTGTGCGAGGGCTATACGGCAAATATACGATCTTTGCCTCTTGCCCGGAGGGATCAATGGTGACCACCGCACAGTTCAAATCAATCCGCCGCATCTCAGCGCCAAGCGCCTCCAGCACCTGTTGCGGGTCCGACGTATCCACCAAACGCGCCGCCACCGCGGAAAGGATCGTCACCAGATGATTGGTGCGCTCCAATTCGCGGAGATGTCTCCGCAAGTCCTGTTCCACATCTTCCCGGCCAGACACAGGATAGACGGCCGCCACGCGACCAATGCGTTCCTGGACAACATTGCAAAGTGGCGTGGTTTTGACGGTGAAGGATTGTTCAACCCCGGCAACTTGCCATCTGTGTTCTGTTTCCACTGCATCGCCAGCCTGCGCGTCGTTCAGAATATCTGCGCCTTGCGGCCAGTAGTCGACTAGCAACCTGCCCACCACATTACTTCCAGCCAGGCCGCTTTCGGGTAAGCCGATGAGTTGTCTGGCGGCCTGGTTCAAGTCAAGCACACGATCCTGCGCGTCAAGCACAAACAGGGCGGCCTGGGCAGAGGCGAAGGGTGATGTGCGCACCGCGGGCCAGACAAACCCAGCGCGCGACCTCAACACCAATCCACTGGCGGCCAAGCCACCGATCGCCAGGCTCATCTGTAGATTCGTCACCGGTGAAAAGGGAGCAAAGCCCACAATATCGGCAATTCCTGCGACAACGCCCATCACGGTCACGGCAGTTGCGGCGAGGACCGGTCTGCGATAATAGGCATACGTGTTAAACAACAGGCACAGCAATAAAGTCGCAGAAAGCACCCCGGCGCCGAATGCAAAAATGACAAAAAGCTTGCCGGCCATTCCAAAATCTCGCGCCAGGCTTATCAGCGCACTGCTGGCTGGCGCATCCTGACCATAAGAAGATGGGGCTGGGCCGTCCTGGAACAGCACCAGGCCTACTGTCAGCCCAGCAATGACGCAGATAAGGATCACCCAGCGTAGCCGCAGCCAGGGCAGGCGTCCGGTGTAGGCCAGCACGAAAAACAGCCAATAGATGGCCAGCACTAAACTTGCGAGGATGCTGATGCGGAGCCAAAGTATAGCTGAGGGGAGGGGCGCAGCCACCAACAGCCAGGCATAGCTCGCCAGATGCACGGCAAGCACTGCCAGCAGGATTCCGCCCCAGACAGCTTTCGTCGTTCGGTGGCTCACCACCAGGCTTAGCCCTGCAGCCATCGAAATGAACGCAGAAATGGGAAAGAGGATTCGAAAAGCCAGTTCGAACTCGGCCATTCTTCATTATCTCCCCAAACCGATGGCAATGCGGGATCGCGCAAAGGTAGGCGGTGGATGCAGATAATTGGAAGCAGGTTCCAGAATCGTCTAAAATCGCAGAGGTTCGCTTAGACGATTCCATTATCGCGCTATCTCTCTGCTTATATCAATACCCAATCGCGAGATCGCGAGACAAGGTCTACTTCCTTTTGGCCGAAGCTGGCAAATCTCGTCAAAACAGGTATGATACGTCTCAAACTGTACGGGGGCTGGCACAGCTTTCACAGATGAAAAATCTGCTGACGATGCGAAGGTGCGAGATGAAGCAATTCTTGTTGAGCATCCTGTGTTGTTTCACAGCGGCCTGGATCGTTGGCTGCGCGCCGATCCAGCGTGCGCCGGCCGCGGAGGAAGGAAGCGCATCCGCGGCTGTCGATTGCACGCTGCAGGCGGTGGGCGCGGTGACGGGCGTGGTGGAAGTCGCCGGGGAGAAAGGCGGCAATGGCGCTTTTGCCACCTTCATCTACGATGGCTCGCCAGTGCAGACAGTCAGGATTCGTAACGGCAGCTTTACAGCGCCGGTGCTGGCCATCGCGTGCGGCGACGCGCTGCACTATCTCGGTTTCCAACTGACCGTCGGCGAGTGGCGGCGTTTCATCCAGCCACAACAGCCAGACCTGGCGGTAACGGTCGAGCTGACCGTAGCGCCGTGGGTGGTTGAGGAGGCAGCGGAGAAACAGGTGGTGCTTGGCGAGATCTCCGGGCGGATCACAGAGGAGGGCGATCCCGCGCCTGACGGGACCACAGTGCGAGTTGTCATCGCCGGCAGTGGTCTGGAGCAGACAGTGCACACGCAAGACGGCCGCTACCACGCCACGACAGTGGGTGTGCAGGAGGGGAAGACGGAACACTACTTTCCCATCGTCATCGAGGTGAACGGTGCAGCACAGAACTTTGCGCCGTCCGTGCGCCAGAGCGTACTGGAGATTGAGCTGGCCGCGCAGCAGGCCGTCTGGTGCTTTGATGTCGTGGAGGATGAAAGCGGCGCGCGCCATGTCTTTGGCCATCCGCCCGGCATGCAGGCGTCCGGCGTCGCGGCCTCTGTCGGAGGGACAGCGGGCGAGCCGCGCTGCTTTGCGCGCTGGGCTGACGCCGCGGCCTATATCACCGAGGGCGCGGTGCTCCTGCCCGATGATGCCACGGAGGAGGATTACGTGCGCGAGACGGATTGGTTTTTCCGTGCAGGTGTGACGCCCGCGGCTGCGCCATAGGCATGGGTTTGCACGACATAGACAGGTGTTAGGATGAGCGAGCCTGACGGCGCGTTGCTGCGCCAGTGCGTGGTTTTTTGCCGGCTGCTGCGCAATGCCGGCCTGCCCGTAACGCCCGCGCACGCCGTCGAGCTGGCGCAGGCATTGGCCTTCGTCGACATCGGCGTCCGGGAGGAGTTTCGTTGGTGCGCACAGGCAATTCTTGTGAGCCGGCCGGAGCAGCGCGCCCTGTTCGACCAGCTTTTTGACAGCTTCTGGCGCGCGCGTGAGGAAGGCGTCGCCTTGCCGCTGCGCCCATCGACGCGGCTGCGCTCTCTGTACGAACCGGTCGGCTTGGGAGATCAGAATCTCCTCGATGCGCCGGCGTCAGACGAAACCCGCGTCGACCGCACAGCCACGTACAGCGCGGCCGAAGTGCTGCGCCACAAAGATTTCGCCGCGCTCGACCCTGATGAGCGCGCCGCAGTGGATCGTTTGATTGCCCGAATGCGCTGGCAGATGTCGCTGCGCCGCAGTCGCCGCTTCCTCAGCCATGACGCCGGTCGCCTGGTCGATCTGCGCCGCACGCTGCACAATTGTCTGCGGCGCGGCGGTGAGGCGCTGACCCTCGCACGCCGGCAGCCCAAGCACAAGCCGCGGCCGCTCGTCGTGTTGTGTGACGTAAGCGGATCGATGCAACGCTACAGTCGCGTGTTGCTCCAGTTTCTCTATGCGGTGAGCCGGCAGCCGCGGCGCGTCGAGGTGTTTGTCTTCAGCACGCGCCTGTCGCGCATCACCTGGCAGTTGCGCGACCGCGCAGTCGGCGCGGCGCTCGACAAGGCCGTCGCAAGCGTCACCGACTGGGGCGGCGGCACGCGCATCGGCGCGGCCCTGCACTGCTTCAACCAGCGGTGGGCGCCGCGCGTGCTGCGCCAGAGTGCAGTTGTGCTGCTGGTGAGCGACGGCTGGGAACGGGGCGACGCCGCGCCACTGGCGCGCGAAATGGCGCGGCTGCAACGCCACACGCACCGGCTGATTTGGCTCAACCCGCTGTTGGGCGCGCCGGGCTATCAACCGTCCGTGCGCGGGATGCAGGCGGCGCTGCCGCACCTCGACGACTTCCTGCCCGTGCACAATCTGGCAAGTCTCGAGCAGCTTGCGAGCATTTTGAGGGATATTTGAGTACAATACAGCCTAAATCTCACGCAGGAGCCATAAAGTCACCAAGAACACAAAGAGCGCCCTCTTCAACCTTGTGACTTTGCGTCTTTGTGTGAGACAAAATCGGGAACGACTGACTCTACTTTCTCTGGGTTCTCTGCGTTCTTTGCGGCTAATCGCCCTTTTCACAATGAAGTCTACAGGAATTTTCGAAGGAACTGGATGAAGACGACGCCTGGCCGCTACCGGCATTTCAAAGGTCGAGAATATGAAGTTCTGGGTGTGGCGCGGCATAGCGAAAGTGACGAGGCGCTGGTCGTCTACCGGCCTTTGTACGGCAGCTATCGCCTCATGGTCAGGCCGCAGATGATGTTCTTGGAAAAGGTCGAACGTGACGGCGTCTCCATGCCGCGCTTTGCCTATTTAGGCCCCACGCTCATGAAAAAGCTCAGCCCGCACCAATGGCAAGCCGCGCGTGACTATCTGCTGCACGCGGCGCGGCCGCTCGAGGCCGCGCGCTTTCGCTTCCATTTAGAGCGTGGCTCGGCCGGAGAGGTGCTGGCGGCATTGTCCGCGTTCAGGAATGATGACGGCGGCTTTGGCCGCGCCCTGGAGCCGGACGTGCGCACGCCTGCCTCTTCGGCGCTGGCGACCAGCGTCGCGCTCCAGATTATGCAGGAAGTGAGCGCGCCCGCCAGCCATCCGCTGGTGCAAGACGCGCTGACCTATCTGCTTGCCTCCTATGACTCGGCAACGCAGCGCTGGTATATCATCCCACCTGAAGCGGAAAGCGCGCCGCGTGCATTCTGGTGGATGGCCGATGGGCTGGAGGAGCGCTTCAGCCGCTTCTGGCTCAATCCGCGCGCCGAACTGTTAGGCGCGCTGTGGCGATTTGCTGGCCCGGAACGCATTCCCTGGTTGCGCACTGTCACCGAGACCGTCGTGCAACAGATCGTGCAGCACACCGAACCGCTCGCAGGCAACGACCTGCTCTGCGTACTGCGCCTGGCGGAGACGCCACAACTGCCGGAAGCGCTGGTCGCGCGTCTTCAACCGCGCGCGCAGCACGATGTAGCCGTCTCTGTGGTCACAGCCCCCGCACGCTGGGGCGAATATGGGCTGCGGCCGCTGGAAGTTGCGCCCGCGCCAGACGCGCCGTATGCCACAATTTTTCCTGAAGCCCTTCAGGCCAATCTGGATTATCTGCTGGAAAGCCAAGGGGCTGACGGCGCCTGGCAGCCGTCATGGTCGTGGGAGGCGCTCGACCCCGGGGCTTGGCGCCAGGCGGAGCGTGAATGGAAGGGCGTGGTGACGCTCGATGCACTGCGTGCACTGGAGGCGTGGGGACGAGTGGCGCGGTAGGGAGAGATAGAGAGGAAAGATGAATGCGCGAACTGCTTTCCATCATTGACCGCTGGCGCAGCGAACACAAACGCGTGGCGCTGGCGACGGTTGTCCGTCTGTATGGCTCGGCGCCGCTGCCGCTTGGCTCGAAGATGGCGGTCTCCTCCGCGGGTGACATGGCCGGCTCGGTGAGCGGCGGCTGCGTCGAGGGCGCGGTGGTGCAGGAGGCGCTGGCGGTGCTGGCGGCGGGACAGCCTAAGCTGCTCACCTATGGCATCGCCGACGAGCTGGCGCAGAGCGTCGGGCTGGCGTGCGGCGGCACGATCGAGGTCTTTGTAGAGCCGATCTAACCTCTGTAGCAATCATCGAGGCGCCTGTGTCTATTTTTCAGCAATTTGAAGAAACGGTGCGGGCAGGGAAACTGGCCGCAATGGCGACCGTGTTGACCGGCCCTGCCATCGGCGCCAAGCTGCTGCTCTTTGCCGACGGCGCAACTGCTGGCGCGCTTGGCGCGGCCGGGCTGGATGAAGCCGTGCGAGCACGCGCGCCCTTTTGCTTTGCCAGCCTGCAACCCGAACGGCTGACGGTGGAAACCGCGGCGGGGCTGGTCGATGTTTTCATCGATGTGCAGCCGCCCCCCCCGCGTCTGTGGATAGTAGGCGCCGTCCACATTGCGGTCGCGCTGGCAACTTATGCCAGGCCGCTGGGGTTTCGCACGATCGTGCTTGACCCGCGCACCGCTTTTGCCACGCCGGCGCGCTTTGCACACGCCGACGAACTGATCACCGGCTGGCCGGCTGACGTACTCGCCGCGGCCCAGCTTGACGAAAGCGCGTGTGTGGTCGTGCTGACGCATGACGAGAAGATCGACAATCCCGCGCTGGCCGCGGCCTTGCAGAGCCCAGCGCGTTACATCGGCGCGCTGGGGTCGCGCAAAACACATGCCAAACGTATGGTTGCGCTTCAGGCGCTGGGCATAGACGAGGCGCAGCGCGCCCGCATCCACGCGCCGATCGGTCTCAATATCGGCGCGCAGCGACCGGAGGAGATCGCGTTGGCGATCATGGCGGAGATCGTGGCAGTAGTGAATGGCGTGGGATGAATGGCGTGGGATGAAGGGCGTGGGGTGAAGGGCGTGGGGTGAAGGAGACAAGGACAAACTATCAATGGTGAATGGTGAATCCTCCCCCTCATCCTCTTCTTTTCTTTCCAATTCATGGAGAAACCTATGGACACGCAGACAATTTTAGAAAAACAGCGCGCGTACTTGTGGCCGAATCACATTCTGTATTACACCGAGCCGCTGCCCCTCGCGCGCGGTGACGGCCTCTACGTGTGGGATACCGATGGCAGGCAGTATCTCGACTTCTTTGGCGGCATTCTTACCACCAGCGTAGGGCACAATAACCCGCACGTGGTCGAGCGCGTGCGCGAGCAGGCGGCTAAGCTGATCCACTCGTCCACGCTCTACCCCAACGAAAATCATGTGAATCTTGCTGAAAAGCTGGCAGAGATCGCGCCGGGCCGGCTGCAGATGTCCTACTTCACCAACTCCGGCAGCGAGGCCAACGAGACGGCGATTGTCGCCGCGCAGACCTACACCGACGCCCGCGAGATCGTGGCGTTGCGCCACGCCTACAGCGGCCGCACCTCGCTGACGATGAGCGTCACCGCGCATTCGACGTGGAAGCTGGGCAAGAGTTTCAGCCCCGACATCAAACATGCGATCAACCCCTATTGTTATCGCTGCCCGCTCAAGCTGACCTACCCATCGTGCGACGTCGCCTGCGTACAGGACATCGAGGATGTAATCCGGACGACCACCTCAGGCCGGATCGCCGCGTTCATGGCGGAGCCGATCCAGGGCGTCGGCGGCTTTATCACCCCACCCGAAGAGTACTTTGCACGGGCCGTGGAAATTGCGCGCCACTACGGCGGCGTCTTTATCTGCGACGAGGTGCAGACTGGCTTTGGTCGCACCGGCAGCCACTGGTTTGGCATCTCCCACTGGGGCGTCGCGCCAGAGATCATGACGATGGCCAAAGGCATCGCCAACGGGCTGCCGATGGGCAACACCATCACCACACCCGAAGTCGCGCAGGCGATGGTCGGCCAGGGGTTGACGATCAGCACCTTTGGCGGCAACCCTGTCTCGACCGCGGCCGCGCTGGGCACGATCGAGGCGATGGAAGCAGCCGGCGGGCCGCCGCACTTTGCCGCGCTCGGCGCGCGCCTGCGCGCCGGGCTTGACCGGCTCGGTGAGAAGTACCCGCTGATCGGCGACGTGCGCGGCAAGGGATTGATGCAGGGCATCGAAATGGTGCGCGACCGCCAGCACAAGGAGCCGGCGCCGCAAGCCGTGGCGCAACTCTTCGAAGAGACGCGCGCGCGGGGGCTGCTGATCGGCAAGGGCGGTCTCTACGGCAACGTCATCCGCATCTCGCCCGCGCTGACTGTGAGCGAAACCCAGATCGACGGTGCATTGGAAATTCTGGACTACGCGCTCGGCGTTGTCCATGAGACGCAGGGTGTGGGGTAAGTGCAATCTCTAATCTCCAATCTCTAACCTCGTACTGAGATTCGAGATTGGTGATTAGGTGATGGAAAACCATCGCTTACCCCACCACGCCCGCCAATGCCGGCGCGAATTGGGCAATCTGCTCGCGCAGGCGCAGCAGCGCCAGATCCTTCGCCTTCGCCTCCAGCATCACGTCGAAGGGACGCACGCACAGTCGTTGGGCGGCGTGAACGAGGTCGATGAACGTAAAGGGATCGAGAAAGTCGCTGTGCTGGTTGGGCAGCGGCGGCTGCAGCCGTTCACCCAACGGCGTGCGGAGCGTGCGCAGCGTGGTGCGCGGGCTGCTGAAGTGAAGCTTGGGGCGGCGATCCCCTGGCCACGTCGCCAGCGCCGCGGGCAGCGCATCTTCCAACAGGCGGCCAGTGGGGTTCAGGCAGCGCAGATGGAGCGTATCCAGCACCACCGGAATCCCCGTGCGGCGGTGAATCCACAACACATCCTCGAACGAGTAGCGCCGGTCGTCGTGTTCGAGCGCTAAACGGCGGCGCACGGCTTCGGGTAAGGCCAGGAAGTGCCCGGCAAAGCGTTCACGCCCTGCGTTTGCATCCCCATAGACGCCCCCGACATGCACCACGATCACAGCATCAGCAGTAAGCCCCATCGCATCCATCAGCATGGCGGACGCGGCCAATTCCACGCGCGCGCGCTGGACAAGCCCATCATCCGGCGCGTTCAGTTGCACGTAGTGCGCAGGATGCATCGTCACACGCAGCCCGTAGGCGCGGATCAGATCGCCGGTGATCGCAAGGTCCGTGGCGCATTCCTCGAGCTGGCGGTGAAACGCCGGCAAGCCCGGATGGGTCAGATAGGGCGCAAGCTGTCCGGCAAGCCGGTACACGCGGATCTGCTTGCGGTGCAGATACTCGAAAATATCGCGCAGATAGGCGAGGCTGACGCTGAGGTGTGGTTCATTCTGCCAGCGACGGCTGTCGTGCGAACGCAGCGGCTCGCCGATCACCTTGACGGGGAGGCCAAGCCGGATGAAGGAGGGGCGAGGCGCGCATTGCGCAGGGCGGCTGTCAGGATCTCCGCTCATATTTCTCTCTGTGTCGTCGTCTGGCTTGCGCATGGCGCGCCTGTCACGGCTCCACCGGGCGCAGCGGCCAGACGACGACCTCCAGCCGGCGCGCAAAGTGGAGCAGCGGCGCCGCGGCGGGCAGGCGGATCGCGGCGGCGCCAGCCATCGTGTTGATCAAAAAGTCGGCGGTTGCTGTTTGTAGCGGCCATGGCGCGTGATGGATCTCACCGATGCAAGGGCGGCCTTTTGCATCGACCGTGTAGAGACAATAGCGTTCGGTCAGCCAATGGTCGAGATCGCCGGGCTGTGCGCGATAGCAGGGGCCGGTCGGTCTGTAACCGGCCACCAGGTCAGCCGCCGGCGCGCCTCGATGGGTGCGCCGGCTGGCGTAATGCACCGTGCGGCCATCGTAGTGGGTGCGCATTGCGGCGTCGAAGTAGGGCAAGTGAAAGGTGCGGCGGGCAATGCGCACCGCAACAGGATTGGCGGCGTCCAGGCTGAAGAA
>JACSRH010000139.1 GCA_014879855.1 Caldilineaceae bacterium
ACGGCGGCGCTGGTGGATGGCGCGACCTTTGCCCTGGACTTCTACGACGACGGCACGCACGGCGACATCACCGCCAACAACGGCATCCACACTGCCCAACTGACGGCGCCGGCCGCCACCGCCAGCCTGGCCGTGACGGTGTGGGGCGAGAAGGGCAACCTCCTCCGCAAAACTGATCTGCAGGTGCCGGTCGTGGCGCAGAGCGCCGCCATTCTTCAGGTGGAGAATGAGATGCAGCTCGACACGAACGACAACGGCTTCTTCGACGAGCTGGCAATCGACGTCAGCATCGAAATTGCCACAGCCGGCAAGTACGACCTCTACGGTACGTTGACCGGCAGCAGCGGCCAGCGGCTCGACGATGCCGTCTACTCGTCCGCCGAACACGGCGTCTTTGCCAGCGGCGTGCAGACTGTCACGCTGCGCTTCGACGGCAAGACGCTGCGCGCCGCCGGGGTCGATGGGCCGTACATCCTCGACGACCTGCGCTTCGATTACTACGCACCCAACGAGTCGTATGCCTTCACCGTCGATTCCCGCTCGCAGGTCTACACGACCACCGCCTATCTCGCCCAGCACTTCGAGGGCGAAGCCCTGACCCTGGTCGCCGCCAGCGACCGCGCCACCGACCTGACTGGCGATGGTCTGTATGACAGCCTGGTGATCAGCGCCACCTTCGACGTGCTCGTTCCCGGTGATTATGACTGGAGTGACCTGCTCGTCAGCGCGGACGGCGCCCGCGTCGCCAGCGCCAGCGGACGGGGCTGGCTCGACAGCGCGACGCCTGCCTCCTTCTTTTTCACCGGCGAACTGCTGCGCCGGGTCGGCATCGATGGCCCCTACACGCTGACCGACCTCTACATTACCAACCTGGCAGGACGCCCGGAGACGCACTTCTTCGTCGATGTACGCACGACCGCCCCCTATCAGGCGACGCAATTTGGCGCCACGCCAATCGTGTTCGACGCTCGCCACCGCGCCATCGATCTGAACGGCAACGGCCTCTACGACCAACTGTTGATCAGCGCCACGGTGGCAGCGATCCTGCCCGAAGGCGACTACGACTGGAGCGGCCAACTGGTGGGGCCAACCGGCGCCGTGCTCGACACCGTTTCTGGAAGCGGTCAACTCTACGCTGGCAAGACGCTTCCCTTTGTCTTGTATGGCCCGAATCTGCGCGCAGCAAATGTGGACGGCGCGTATACGTTGCAGAATGTTGTCATCACCCATCGCACCATGCCGACCATCACCGTCACTTTCCCGTTGCTGTACACGACGCCACCCTTCCAGGCCAGTCAATTTGATGGATGGGATCTGAATATCCGGGGTGATGGCGTCCGAGCAATCGACATTGACGAAAACGGGCTGTACGACCAACTGATCTTCACCGCCACGCTGGGCATCGTCATGCCGGGCGACTATCGCATCGACTTTGCACTGGTTGCGCAGCAGGCGCCCGACACGGTGCTCCTCACCACCGGCTGGGATTGGTGGTACGAGCAAGGCGAAGCAGTGGAGATGATCGAGTTCGGCGGGCAGGAGATCGCTAACGCCGGCGTCGATGGACCTTTCATCTTGAAGCCTGCCAGTGCAAGCTACTATCCTGATGAAGAGACCTCGATCCCCTTGGCCGCTTCACACGCTCTCTTCATCACGCCTGCTTACACCGCCAGCCAATTCCAGAACTTCCCGATCATCCCGCTACCCACCCCGCTTCTGGCGCAGCCGGTCGACGCGGACTACGACGGCGCCTACACAGTCAGTTGGAGCGCGGTGGCCGGAGCCAGCAGCTACGAACTGCTCGAAAGGCGGTTGCCGCTGGCCGCCTACACGATGGTCTTCGAAGGCTCAGCGACCGGCGCTGCATTCTCTCACCCGCTCGGCGCCACCTATTGCTACATCGTGCGTGGCCTGCATCAGCAGCGCGCCAGCAACTGGAGCGACGAGGCGTGCATCACGCTTGTGCAAACCCCGCCCACTGCAACCCCGACTGCCACGCCAACAGAGACCCCTACCCCTACAGAGACCCCTACCCTCATGCCGACGCCCACTGACACGCCAACTTTCACCCCTACGCCGACAGAGACCCTTCCCCCCACACCAACCGAGGCGCCCACTCTCATGCCGACGCCGACTGATACACCAACCTTCACCCCCACGCCGACGGAGACCGCCATGCCGACATCCACGGCTACGCCCACACCGGCGGACCCGCCGCTGCTCTACCTCAGTTCGAGCAGCAGCGGGAGCGCCGGTGGCGTCAGCTTTGCCTCGGCTGACATCCTTCTCTATAATCCGGCCAGCGGCGTCTGGTCACTCTTCTTCGACGGCTCCGATGTCGGCGTCACCACCAACGTCGACGCCTTCTTCCTCGAAAGCGATGGCTCGATCCTGCTCAGCGTCGCCCTGGATGTCTCACTGCCCGGCTTTGGCGCGGTGGACGACGCCGACATCCTGCGCTTCGCCCCCACCCAACTCGGCGACGCCACCGCAGCCACTTTTACCTTGCTGCTCGACGGCTCGGATGTGGGGTTGGACGCAACGGGTGAGGACATCGACGCCATCGGCCGCGCACCCGATGGCCGATTACTCGTGAGCGTTGCGGGCAGCTTCAACGCGGGCGGCGTCACCGGCGACGACGAGGACATCTACCTCTTTACCGACACGAGCCTAGGCGAGACGACCGCCGGCAGTTGGGCGCGCTACTTCGACGGTTCCGACATCGCCCTCGACACCACAGCGGGCGAGAACATCGACGGCTTCTGGGTGGACCCGGTCAGCGGCTTGCTCTACCTCACCAGTTCCGACTTTTTCGCCGTTGGGGTGGGCGTGGGCGGCGACAAGAACGACATCTACGTCTGTGCGCCGGGCAGCCTCGGCGACGCCACGACCTGCACGCTTGGTTTCTTCTGGGACGGCGCCGCGCACGGGCTGGAGGGCGGCAACGTGCGCGGCTTCACCCTGATCCCGGCGGAGGGCGTCACCGGCGCACAGGCAGCGGTCACGGCGGAAGCTCGTTGGTCGCTGCATCTGCCGCTGATTACTACCGGCGCTTTGGAGATGATCTCCACCCCGTAAAATCAGCCATTGCGCAGATGACGGCTGCGTCCCGACGCAGCCGTCATCTGCGCAAGCTGTTTGGGAAATAACCACCAAGACGCCAAGAACACGAAACGGTGCAAAGAACTATCCAAAATGCTTTCTGCTGCGACGATCTTCGCGTCTCTTTGCGTCCTTTGGGCCTTCGGGTTGAACTTTTCAGCCAGCTCCCAAGCTAGTTCTCACACTACTCAAATTCCAACAGCCGTGCGGCGGCCGGAACCCCGCCCAACGCCGCCATCTCGTCGCGCAGGGCGGCTGCCTGCACGCGCACCGGCGAC
>JACSRH010000474.1 GCA_014879855.1 Caldilineaceae bacterium
GTCGCGCTCAGCGGAGGCCATTTGCGCCAGATTCATCCAGGCTTCGGCATTGTTGCTGTCGAGTGTGAGCGCCAGGTGGTAGTGTTCCCTGGCTTCATCGGCATAGCTTAGAAAGCGCTTCAAGTTGGCATAGCCAACCTGGAGATCGGCGTTGTCGGGTTGGCGGGCCAATTCCCGCTGGTACCGCGCGTCGGCTTCGGCGGGATGCATCTCACCCCAGCGCGTGGTGAACGTGATGAACTGGATTTGTTGATTGGGACGCAGCAAATCCAGTTCCGGTTGGTTGCGCGCTAACAAAGCGGTAGTGATCGCCAGCTCCGCCATCGCGCCCAATTCATACTGATCGACCGCACCGCACTTGGGGCAAATGACACGCTGCGGGATGATCAGCGGATCGTATTTTGCGCGCTTCTTTTTGTCGCGCAGGGTGGGAATGTCACAGTAGACCTTGGGGAAAACGTGCTTTCGCTCCCGTCCGCACGCCTTGCATTTGAGCAACAGGTGCACACCCGGCTCCTGGCGTGCATCCAGCGCCAGGTAATTGGGCTTTGGGCGCATTCCCCATTCCTGCTCGACAAATTCCAGATCGAGAATCTGCGTGTCCACCCGGTCCTCGGCAAAGGCGCGGACGATGGCGTCGTAGGCGCTGGTGGCGCGCAGGCTGGTCAGATCACTGACAACGAAGGCGGTGGCCAGCTCTTCCTCGGCGCTGTCAGCAGCAGTTGGCCGGTCCAGAAAGCGAGTCAGCGCGTCAATGACTTGCTCCCGTGCGGCGGGATGCGCCTCGGCGATCGCTTGCAGCGCGTCGGCGGCCAACGCCCGTTGCACCGGGGTGTGCGTCCCATCCTCCAGATAAGCCAGCAGCGGGGGCGCGGCCAACGGGCCGATCCCCGCGTAGGCGCGCACCAGTTCGTCGTTGACCCAGTCCGTCTCCCACTCTATACAGGCCAGCAGCGGTTCGGCAGCTTCCGCCGGACCCAGGATCGCCAACACCTCCAGCGCGTGGAAGGGCGCCCAGGCCAGGGGATCGCTCTCTTCCCGGTCGATGAAATCTTCGTCCAGCACCAGGCGGATCAGGTCGGGCGTGTGTTCCCGGAGTTGCTCTGCCAGGGCGGCGTAGTCGATCTCCTCATCAGCGTCGCCCAGTTTGAGCAGATCAGCCATTGCCGCGGGGTAATGCGCCAGCGCCGGGTCAGTTTTCGGTTTACGGCCGAAGAATTTCATGGTGAAAATGCTCTGTGAAAGTTTCAGTTGATTATGTCAGGCCCTCTAGCCAAACCAGGAACAGCCCGACTGATGACGACGACTATCATACATGATGTTCACAGGATTCAATAGCTGCGAGCAGAAGGGAATGCTTTCCGCAGCTATGGTTCAGAGCGTTCGATCGACGCTGCAAACGCTTGCACCAACTGAATTCTATATGCCGTCTCTTCATCGACGGCGCCCGTCGCCAGGTTTTGCGCCAGCGTTTGCACGGCTTGTTCGAAGCGTTGCCGGGCTGCGGGATCGTCACACAATTGGCGGTTGATTGAGAGGCCGCCCAAAGGGGCAAACAGATTGTCGCGCGCCTTTGTCGAGAGAAATTCCATCACAAAGGCCAGGCCGTGAATCCGCTTGTCGTCCGGCAGATCAACGGCTACGATCATGATGGGTGCATAGATGACGCCAGGGGCCGGATCGCACAGCGTGTTGACGTCAGGCAACAGCGTCACGATCAGCACATAATCTCCTGCGCGCTGACAAGATGCGGCAGCGGTGAAGAGCGTGCAGCCATCCACAACGCGTACACCGAGCTTGTCGCTGACCGTAAAGCCGCGAAACAACGTGAGATCACCGCCCATGGGTTCGCAATAGTCGATGCTGGCGCCGCCCGCGCGCGGCGCATCACGCAGATTGTCGAACTCAAATCGATACGCGTAGCCGCCACAGGCGCCTTCGCCAAGATAGCCCTGAAGATGGCCCCAACTGGATGGATAGGTGAAACGCAGCCCCAGCATGTCATCGCTGCAGCGCAAATGCTCCCCAGCATATTCACACCTGGGGCTGGTGGGCAGGACGACGCGTGTCGGCGGGACGGTGGGTGTTGCCGCGGCTACAGGCTCAGGCGATGGCGCCGCAGCCCAGCCCGGATACGCCGGCAACGTGGGTGCTGCAAGCGGCGAAGGCGCCGATGTCAATGGTACGGGCGTTGGGTCCGCTCGATTGTGAGCGTCGCACCCAGTGACGAGGATAACCAGAACTGCAACGGCAACTGCAAATCGTGCATCGGTCACCATAAATCCTCACAGCCTCCGCCCCCACATGATCACCGCCACGCCGATCATGGCGATGGCCGCGCCGAGAATGTCGTAGCGGTCGGGCTGCCAGCCGTCGACCAGCCAGCCCCAGAGCAGGGCGAGCACGATGAAGACGCCGCCGTACGCGGCGTACACGCGACCAAAGGCGGCTTCCTGCTGCAGTGTGGGGATCACGCCGTAAAGCACCAGCACCGCGCCGCCGGCCACGCCCACCCACAGCGCTTTGCCTTCGCGCAGCCACTGCCACACCAGCCAGCCGCCGCCGATCTCGGCAAGACCGGCGACGACGAACAGGGCGAGGCTGCGGATGATTTCACTCATTGTGCTTCTCCTTCCAGGAACACAAGACTCGTTATGAAAGCAGCATGCAGATGTTGTCGTTTGCCAGACTTACGCTTGACCCTCTCTTTTCTGGGCGTCCAGACCGATTTCGTGCAGCAGTTCGAGCACCTGCGTGCGTCCAGTTTCCAGCGCTTCGACCCCTGCTGCCGTGGCGCGATAGTATTTGCGCACCTTGCCCTGCACAACCTGTTTCTCCGATTCGAGAAAACCGTGACTCTCCAGAGTGTGCAAGATCGGATAAAGCGTCCCAGGGCTGAGTTCGTAGCCATGCGTCGCAAGCTCGCGAATCAGCTCAAGCCCGAAGACCCGTTCTTGTTGTGCATGGTGCAGGATGTGCAGGCGGATGATGCCCAATAGGAAATCGCGCATCACAATATCGTTTTTCGTTTTCGGCATGCGATACTATAGAATGCAGTGTATATTTTGTCAAGCCTAAGTCTTGGCTCGCTCCAAACTCACTTGTCTGATGGCCGATGCCGAAGGATTTTTCGCCATGTCACGAAGTTCCATGGATATTGCACTGCTTTTCGCAGCGCGCATTGTCCGGCTCTTTGCCTATGGCTTCTTGTCGGTGGTGCTGGTGCTCTACCTGGCGGAGATTGGCTTGCCGGCCGGCCAGATCGGGCTGCTGCTCAGCCTGACGCTGCTGGGCGACGCCGCCATCTCGCTGTGGCTGACCACG
>JACSRH010000425.1 GCA_014879855.1 Caldilineaceae bacterium
CTGCTCGGCGGCGAGATCAGCAACATCTACAAGCGCCACGGCAAGACGCGCAAGGTGCACAACCTGATCTTTGCCCCCGATCTTGACACGGTGGGACGCCTCCAGGCGCGGCTGGAGCGCATCGGCAACATTCGCTCCGACGGCCGTCCCATTCTCGGCCTCGATTCGCGCGATCTGCTGGAGATCACGCTGGAGACGCACGACCGCTGCCGTTTTATCCCCGCGCATATCTGGACGCCGTGGTTTGCCATGCTCGGCTCGATGTCGGGCTTCAACTCGGTGGAGGAGTGCTTTGGCGACCTGACGCCGCACATCTTTGCGCTGGAGACTGGACTCTCCTCTGACCCGCCAATGAACTGGCGCGTCTCCAACCTGGATCGCTACACGCTTGTCTCCAATTCCGACGCCCATTCATCACCCAAGCTGGCGCGTGAGGCTACTTGTTTCGACTGTGACCTGAGCTATGACGCGCTCTTCACTGCCCTCCAGAGCGGCGATCCAGCAACCTTCAATGGCACTATCGAATTCTTCCCCGAAGAAGGCAAATATCATGTTGATGGCCATCGCAAGTGTGGCGTCTGTTGGCAGCCGGTGACGACGCTGGCCCACGACAAGATCTGCCCGGTCTGCGGCAAGGAAGTGACGGTCGGCGTCCTGCACCGCATTGAGATGCTGGCCGACCGGCCCGAAGACGGACGTCCGGCCCGAACCCATCCCTACGCCAGTCTTATCCCGCTGCCCGAAGTGTTGGGTGAGTTGTTGGGCGTCGGCGCGGGGTCGCAGCGCGTACAGCGGGAGTATGTGCGGCTGCTGGCGCGGCTGGGGTCAGAACTGACGATCCTGCGCGAGACGCGGCTGGAGGAAATTGCGGCGGCTGGCGGTGATGCACTGGCGCAGGGCATTGCCCGGATGCGCCGCGGCGCGGTCGATGCCCTGCCCGGCTACGATGGCGAGTACGGCGTCGTGCGCGTTTTCAGCGGGGCCGCGGCCGCGGCAGAAGCCGCACAGATCGCGCTCTTCCAGGCCGAACCGGCGCGCGTGGCCGAGCCCGCGCCAGTTTATCAACCACCGGCAACGGCTAAGGACAATGCGCAAACAACTGCTGGCGTGGCGACGCCAACGACACGCACGAGCGAGCAACACGCTGGCCCGGAGGCCCAGGCGGCTGCAAACCCGCCGGCCAATCCCATCGATGACAGTTTGCTGGCAGGTCTCAACCAAGACCAACGCGCTGCCGTCCTCTGCATCGACGCGCCGCTGATCATCAGCGCGGGGCCGGGAACGGGCAAAACGCGCACGCTTACCGTCCGCATCGCCCATCTGATCCGCCAGCGCGGCGCGGCGCCTGAAGCGGTGCTTGCCATCACCTTCACCAATAAAGCCGCGGCAGAACTGCGGGCGCGGCTTGCCGCATTGCTGGGTGAAGACGTGGCAGCGCGCGCAACCGTGAAAACCTTTCACGCGTTTGGCGCCCAATTGCTGCGCGCCTATGCCGCCGAAGCCCAGCTCGATCCCAATTTTGTGATCATCGACGAGGAGGAGCGACGACAGCTTCTCGCGCGTGCGGCGCCGGCCGCGAGCGGACAGATGCTCGACGCGGCGCTCGACGCCATCACCGCTGCTAAACAGCAATTGTGCGCGCCGCCAGCCGACTTTGCAGCGCTTTTTCATGCCTATAACGCCGCACTGCGTGAAGCCGGCGCTGTCGATTTTGACGACTTGATCGCGCTGGCGGTGACACTGCTAGAAAGGTCCCCGGCAGTCGCCGCGGCGGTGCAGCACCGCTATCGTTGGCTTTCCGTCGACGAGTACCAGGACGTTAACCAGGCGCAGGTGCGCTTCTTAAGCTTGTTAGCGGCGGGCCGCGCCAATCTGTGCGTCATTGGCGATCCGGATCAGGCGATTTACGGCTTCCGCGGCGCCGATCGGCGCTATTTCCTCTCTTTTGTCAACGAATATCCGGGCGCGCGGCAGGTTCATCTTACACAGAACTACCGATCGAGCCAGGGAATTCTTGATGCAGCCAGACAGGTGATCGCTCACAACCCTGACCGCACGGAGATGCCGCTGCTGGCGCAATTTGCCGACGCGGTTAAACTTGACGTGCACGCGGCGCCCACTGACAAGGCTGAGGCCGAAACTGTCGTGCATCAGATCGAACAGATGGTGGGCGGCACCAGTTACTTCTCGCTGGATACGGGACGCGCGGATGGGCTGCCGGCCGCGGTGCGCGATTTTAGCGAATTCGCCGTGCTCTATCGGCTCAACGCGCAGGCGCGACCGCTGATCGAGGCGTTCGACCGCTCCGGTATTCCCTACCAGGTCGTGGGGCAGGCTTCTTTGTGGGCGGGCAAGACCCCGCGTCGCGTGCTGGCCCTGCTGTGGCTGCTGCACAACCCGCGTTCGGCGGTGCATCTGGAGCAGATGCTGGACGCCGCGGGCTTGACAACGCCAGCGGACGCGGCTCTGCGGCTGCACACGCTGTTGACGACCGGCTCATATGACCTCGCCACCGCGCTGCGGGAGTTTGCCATCACCGCACCGCCGCGCGAACGTCAGCGCGCCGAGACGCTCGCCACTTTCTGGCCGGCGTTGGCCTCAGCTAGGCCCACGGCCACCGCCGGCGAGCTGGTCGAGCGCATCTGTATATTTTGGGGCGTGGAAGACGACGTGCGCGGCCGCCTGATGTCG
This sequence comes from Caldilineaceae bacterium, assembly GCA_014879855.1. Lineage (GTDB taxonomy): Bacteria > Chloroflexota > Anaerolineae > Caldilineales > Caldilineaceae > Caldilinea. The sequence continues at coordinate 2,692 of JACSRH010000425.1, forward strand.
CGCACCATTCCCTTTGGCGCGCGACTGGTCGATTTTCTGGAGGCGGCGCGGCTGGAAAGCGAGGCCGACGCCTACGACCCACGCGCTGACCGCGTTACGTTGACTACGATCCATGCCGCTAAAGGGCTGGAGTTTCCGGTCGTGTTCGTGGTGGGGTGCGAAGAGAACCTGCTGCCCTATGTGCGCGAAGGAACGCCCACCGATGTCGAAGAGGAGCGCCGGCTTTTTTATGTCGGAATGACGCGCGCCCGCGAAAAGCTCGTTCTGACCCATGCCAACGGCCGTTTCCTCCTGGGAAAGCGCCTGGAAAATGCCCCTTCTCGTTTTGTCGGTGAAATCGAAGCGGCGTTGCTGGCGTGGCGCGACCGCGAACCGCGTTCTGCGCAGAAAGCGCATCCAATAGCGCAGCTCGGGCTGTTTGGAGGATAGCGTTTTCAAATCGCGTGGATTTGATGACGCAGCCGGATTTTCACCAAATTTCATGTGAAACAGTTCACGATTTTGCCTCACACAAAGCCGCAAAGTGGAAGATAGGATCCTTTGTGTGCTTAGAAGCTAACTTGAAAATAGTTTCTGAACGCAAAGGCGCGGAGAAGCAGAGGCGCAAAGGCGTTTTCATGTTCGATT
>JACSRH010000475.1 GCA_014879855.1 Caldilineaceae bacterium
GCCATCAACAACATCGACATCGTGATTCCTGCCGACAATTTTGAGACGCGCGCTGCGGTCCAGGCTGCGATCAGCCACCCGCGGCCGCTGTATATCCGGCTGGGCAAGAAGGCGATGCACCACCTGCACGCGGCGGAGACGTCCTTCACCATCGGCAAGGCGATCGCGGTGCGCCGCGGCGACGATGTGGCGTTCCTGGCAACGGGCGAAACCGTGGAGATCGCAGTGCAGGCCGCCGACGCGCTGGCAGCGCGCGGTATCCGCGCCGAGGTGCTGAGCATCCACAGCCTGCGCCCCTTTGATGAAGTCGCCGTGTTGGAGACGGCGCGCCGCGTGGCGGCCATCGTCACCGTGGAGGAGCACAGCGTTCACGGTGGGCTGGGCAGCCGCGTCGCGTCGCTGCTGATGCAGGCTGGGGTTACACCGGCGCTGCGCATCGTGGGCATCCCGGACGAATACACCTACACCGGTAGCCAGCAGGAGATTTTTGCGCATTACGGCATCACGCCGGCCGGGCTGGCAGCGACGGCAGCGTCGTTGCTGGAGGGGAAGCGGATCCCTGTGTGATCGCCCGTTGGAAATCGAATGTACGGCTGATGTCCCTGTTGCTCCCAAAAACCAGTAAACCCACGTGAATCCGTCGAGGCGGTACACGATGAATTCTTCTGAGCCATTGATCCTGGCGATCGATCAAGGTACGACCAACACGAAGGCGATCCTGGTGGACGCGGCCGGGCAGGTGACGGCGCGCGCGTCGAAGGCGCTGCGCGTCGCCTACCCGCAGCCGTCGTGGGTGGAACAGGATGCGCGCGCGATCTGGCAGAGCGTCGTGCAATGCGCGGCGGAAGTGCTGGCGACCGCCCCGTCGACGCCGGTGGCGCTGGGCATCTCCAACCAGCGCGAGTCGGTCGTGCTGTGGGAGCGCACCACGGGCGAACCGCTGGCGCCGTGCGTCATCTGGCAGTGCCAGCGCGGCAACGCCCTGGTTCAGACGCTCAAGCAGCCGGGCGTGGCGGAAGATGTGCATCGCCGCACCGGGCTGGAACTCGACCCCATGTTTTCGGCCAGCAAGCTGCGCTGGCTGCTGGACAACACGCCCGGCGCCCAACAGCGCGCAGCCGCGGGCGACCTCTGCCTGGGCACGATCGATAGCTGGCTGCTCTTCAAGCTGACCGGCGGGCGCGTCCACGCCTGCGACATGACCAACGCCTCGCGTACGCTGCTCTTCAACCTGCACGCGCTGGACTGGGACGAAGACTTGCTGGCGCTCTTTGGGATTCCCCGCCAGGCGCTGCCAAATGTGCAGCCATCGACCGGCGTCGTCGGCCACACGGCGTCTGAGAGCACGCTGCCCGCCGGCATTCCGATTGCCGGGCTGCTCGGCGACTCGCACGCCGCGCTGGTCGGGCACGCGGGTTTTGCGCCGGGCGCGGTCAAGGCCACCTATGGCACCGGCTCGTCGGTGATGACGCCCATCGCCACGCCCATCCTTTCACAGCGTGGTCTCTCCACGACGATTGCCTGGTCGCAGCCGGGGGAAGTCACTTACGCGCTGGAAGGGAATATCTACGCCACCGGCGCCACCATCGGCTGGCTCGGCAAGCTGATGGGCTGGGAAGACGCCGCGGCGACGGTGACGGAACTGGCCGCCGCCTGCCCGGACAGCGAGGGCGTCTACCTGGCGCCGGCCTTTGTCGGGCTGGGCGCGCCGTGGTGGAACGCCAATGCGCGCGGCATGATTCACGGGCTGACGCTGGGCAGCGGCGCGCCTCAGCTTGCACGCGCCGCGCTGGAGTCGATTGCCTTCCAGATTTACGACGTCTTCGCCACGGTGCAGGAGGAGGCCGGCATCGCGCTCACCGTGCTCCACGCCGACGGCGGCGCCAGCGCCAACGCGCTGCTGATGCAGTTCCAGACCGACCTGGTGCAGTGTCCCGTGCTGGCCAGCACCTCGACCGATGTCTCGGCGCTGGGCGCGGCTTATCTGGCCGGGCTGGGGGTGGGCGTATGGTCTTCGCCGGAGGCGCTTGGCGCACTGCACCGCGGCGAGCAACACTACGCGCCATCGATGGCTGAACCACGGCGCAGCGCACTGCTGGCAGGCTGGCGCGACACGCTGGCGCGCGTGCTACAGGAATGAATGAGAGCGATCAGGCGATGCAGGCGGTTGTCGCCTCTGCACAAATCAGGTGAGCCTATGAAGAAATATCTGCCCTGGATTATCGTGCTGGCGTTGGCGGCGGTTTTTGTTGCTGTGTTGCCTTCCTCAGTGACCATCGTGCCGATCGCCGAGGTGGAGGCGCGGCAGCAGAGCGAGGCGTTCGACCCGGTGGCCTTTGTGGAGGGCATCTGGAGCAGCCAGATTATCCCGGCGGTCACCGAGCGCGCCGTTGACCTGGCTGCAATCCTGACGCAATTTGAGGTGGATGCGCAGGGACGCGCCAAGAAAGAGCAGCTCACGGCGATCGCCGAAGAGAACGGCCTCATCACCGTTGGCGAGGCGCATGTCTACCTGGTCAAAGGCGAGGGCGTCGTCACCGCCGTCGATACAGAATCGCGCGTCGGCACGTTGACCCTGCAGTTGGTGGGCTACGACGGCCCCATCATCGTCAAACTCTACAGCGGGCCGCGCATCCCCAGCGATGAGACCGCGGTGCGCGATGGGGTGGGCTTCATCAACTTTGGCGATTTTCGCGACCAGACCGAGTACGGCAAGGTTGGTTCGGAACTGAACAAGCGCGTTGCCAGCGAAGTGCTGGGCGGGCTGGATGTCGGCGCGCTGGAGGGCAAGCGCATCAGCTTCTACGGTGCGATGGGGATTCGCACCTTCAACCTGATCGACATCGACGTCAGCACGCTCACGGTGGTCCCCATCCAGATCGAGGTTTTGGAGTAAGCTTCATGGCAGATGCAGCCAGCGCCAAGATGACAATGACCGCAGCGCACGCCGCTCCAGATAACGGCGATATCATACTGCGCGCCGAGCAGGTCACCAAGGTCTTTCCAGGCACAATGGCGCTCGACCATGTCGATTTCAACATCTATCGCGGCGCGGTCAACGCACTGATCGGCGAAAACGGCGCGGGCAAATCGACGCTGATGAAGATCGTCGCCGGCGTGGAGCGTCCGACCAGCGGGCGGCTGCTGCTGGACGGCAAGCCGATCCAACTGCGCTCGCCGCTGCACGCCGAACAGTTTGGCATCGGCATCATCTATCAGGAGATGAACCTCTGCCTCAACTTGAGCGTGGCCGAAAATATCTTTCTGGGGCGTGAAGTGGCGCCGACCGGGCTGGTCGTCGATCA
>JACSRH010000071.1 GCA_014879855.1 Caldilineaceae bacterium
CTGTCAGTGGTGCATCCTATGCGGGCGCTTACACGCTGGACATCAATCAATTGCCAAGCGACATTGCGCTGACCCGAAATGATGAGAATGCCACCGAGAATGTCTCAGGCGAGCGCGTAGTAGGGACACTGGCTGCCACCGACGCCACCGATCCCAGCGACACGCACACCTTTGCCCTGGCCACCACTTGTGTTGGAACGTGGGACAATCAAGGGTTCAGCGTCTCGTCAAACAACCTAAACACTGATCAGACGTTCAACTACGAGGGCGTTCCCACCTATACCGTATGCGTGTCGGCCAACGACGGACAAGGCGGCGTCTTTGCCAAAACGGTGACGCTCTCAGTCATCGATGCGAACGATACGCCGAGTTTCATCACTCTCTCGTCCAACACGATCGTCGAAGGATCGGCGCTCGCCACCACGGTCGGCGCCTTTTCAACCTTGGATGAAGATACAGGCGATAGCTTCACGTACGCGCTCGTTGCTGGCTCAGGTGATGCCGACAACGCTTCCTTCGTGATTGCCGATGACAAGTTAAATCTGAACACAGCGCTGGATTATGACGTCAAGTCGATCTACAAGATTCGGGTGCAGACAACGGATAGCGGAAGCGCTACCAATGTGCAGCCATTCAATATCATGGTGATCGGCAAATCGGTGCTGGCATTGCCAGGCGAACCAAACGTGCCCTATGTTGTTGCCGGCAGTACAGTCAATGTGCCAATCAACTTCGCGGCCATGGGCAATGATGTGGTGACCGCTACGTTTGGGATCGCTTACAACGACACATGTCTGGTTTATGCTGGCGCCAGTGGTCTGACCGGCTTGCAGAGTGGGTTCAGCAGTGTAACCACCGACAGCGACGACGATGGCACAGTCAACGTCAAGATTGCCAGCAACACCACAGTGCTCAAGGAAGGCATCCTTGGCTATCTGACCTTCACCGGCGATGCCGCTTGCGACCCAGGCCAGTGGACCGAGCTCACCTTTGCCGGGGCGCCTTCATTGCAGGGAGCGGGTGACGCGACCCTCAATTATTCGACCACTAACGGTCAAGTCGTGATCGTCGCAAACGATATGCGCGGCGATTGCAACAGTGACGGCGCCCGCAACGCAGGTGACTTCTCGGCCACCGCGCGAGAGATCTGGGATATTGAATCCACGGATGCCACCGCACAAGACCTTGCGCCGAACTCATGGCTGTGGAGCCCGCTAGGCTCCTATGCAGGCAGCGCCAGAGGCTGTGACTCCAACGGCGATCTTGCCTTGGTCGTATCTGACATCATCTGCACCGCGCGCCTCTACTTTGGCGCCACAAGCTGCGGTGGCAGCGTGGCCGCCGCCACCATTGCACCCGCCGTGGTCGCCGCGCCGACAGCCGTTCTGGCCAGCGCCGGCGCCAGTGTGGACGTACCAGTGCACCTGGACACGCAAGGCAACCACGTCGGCGCGCTCGGCTTCACCGTCAATGTCGATCCGGCGCAACTCGTGCTTGATGACACTGACGCCGATCAAGATGGCGTGCCGGACGCCATTATCCTGCACGCGCCCGCCGGCATCATGCGGATGGTCATGGTCGAACCTTCGCTGGGCAAAATTCATGTCATGCTCTCCGGCGTGGTAATGCCGATGCCGATTCTGGACGACGGCATGGTCGCCACCATTCAACTGTCGGGCAGTGCGCAGGCCATGGACGCGCTGACGCCGGTGACATTAACCAATGTTTCCCTGGGGGACACCGAAGGCAGCTCCTTACCGGCCAGCGTCGTCTCGTTGGCGCCAACCAGCATGAAGGCAGATCTCTTCCTGCCCCTGGTGAAGCAATAGCAGATTCTGCGTTGCCTGAACTAGCTGAAATTTAGTGCTTAGACCAGCGGGTGGGTGACGGTGCGTCACCCACCCGCTGACATTTCTTTTGATGGATCGATCGGGCTATGGCAGACCGTATTTTTGTCAGCATTATCAAACTCCATCGCACTCTACTGCTGGCGGCATTTGCACTTGCAGTGATAATGCTGGCGCTACTCAACCGCACTCCTAGCGGCTACATGGGCAGTGTGGCAGGCAGTGTGGCAGGCAGTGTGGCAGGCAGTGTGACAGGCAGCAGCCTGATGCAGATTGCCGCTGGCGTGCCGATAGACAGCGACGGGTGGGCCAGGGTTCCGGTGACATTTACGGGCAATGGCGCGCAGGTCAGCGGCGCGCTCTTCTCGATCGACTATGACCAGACGTGCTTACTCTTTGACCCGGTGGACGCCGACCGCGACGGCGCTCCTGACAATATCATCTTCACCACGCCCAGCCAGTTTACAGTGTCGGCGACCTTCGATGCCACCGACTTGAATGGCGAGCTGGATTTCATGCTCGTCGACTATTCACCGCCCTACGCCACCTTGCCGGATCAGGCTTTGCTGACTATGCGCCTGGCAGCCATCTGTCCTCCCACCGACGACGCCAGCATCGAGGCGCCCGTGCTGTTCTCCTCATCCCCCAGCCCGAGCCTGAGTACATTCAGCGGCAGCGCCACGCGCGGGACGTTTGTCAACGGTGCTGTGTTGATCACCGCGCACTCGGCCGCGCCTACGCCAGCAGCCACCGCGACCGCAACCGCAACGCCCCTTGCCACGCCTGTCCCCACCTTCACGCCGGCGCCTGGCACGATTCCGCCCACACCGGGCACCATCCCACCCACCCCAGGCGCCAATGATCCGGACGCCGATGGCATCCTTAGCAGTGAAGAAGGCGCGGGCGACTGGGACGGCGACGGCATTCCCAACTATCTTGACGCCGACGACGACAACGACGGCATCCCCACCCTGCTTGAAGGCCGCGGCGATGCGGATGGCGGCGGCGTGCCCAACTTCCTCGATCTCGACTCCAATGGCAACGGCATTTCCGACACGGTGGAGGCTGGCCCCGACCCCTTGCACCCGGTGGATCGCGACGGGAATGGGGTCTATGACTTCTTGGACATGGCCGCCAAGCTGCACCTGCCCTTGGTTGTGCGTTAAGCGAAGGGGAGTCCGTAAGGCGCGTTCCGGCTGTTTTAACGATTGACGGTAAGCCAGCCTAAGATTGTCCCGACCCAGGGCGCAATGTCCCAAATTCCACGGGACATTCATCATGTTTATTTGGCCGCCCTCTCTGATACATTTGTAGCACGTGGTGTAATCGACCCGATGGCATGAGCCCCTGACATCGCTCACCCTGTAAAATTTCCGCTCTGCCCATCGACCCCCGATCACGCTGCCAGGCACGCTCGGCAAGGACGCTTGCCGGTGTTCCACCGCTGCATCG
>JACSRH010000209.1 GCA_014879855.1 Caldilineaceae bacterium
TCGTACCAGACATAGATGCGCTTGTCCGGGTAATCGCCGATCGGGATCGTGACGCCCCAGTCCAGGTCGCGCGTGATGGCGCGCCCGCGCAACTCGCGCAGCGCCAACTGTCCGCGCGTGAAGTTGAGCACGTTGGGGCGCCAATGCTCCTTGCCGTCGGCGATCCAGGCGAGCAACGGCTCGTTCATCTTGCCCATGTCGAGGAAAAAGTGCTCAGTCTCGCGCATCTCCAGCTCGGTCGCGCCGCTGATCTTGGAGCGAGGCTGCTTGAGTTCCAGCGCGTCGTAGATGCGGCCGCAGTTGTCGCACTGATCGCCGCGCGCGTCGGCATACCCGCAGTAAGGGCATTCTCCCTCGATGTAGCGGTCGGCCAGGAACTTGTTGACCATCGGGTCGTACCACTGGCGCTGCACATCCTTGTAGACGAAACCTGTCTCCCAGTGGCGCATGAACATGTGCTGGGTGACTTCCCAGTGATTGGCGGTGTCGGTGTGCGTGTACAGGTCAAAGGTCAGCCCCATCGCCAGGCAGCCATCAACAAACAGACCATGATACTTGTCGATAAACTCGGCGTAGGGAATGCCGTCCGCGTCGGCTTTGAGCATGATGGGCGTGCCGTGCGTGTCGGAGCCGCTCACCATCAACACGTCGTTGCCGATCATGCGCTGGAAGCGGGCGAAGATGTCCGGCGGCAGATACGCGCCGGCGATTTGTCCAATATGCTTTTCGCCGTTGACATACGGCCACGCCACCCCTACCAGAATTTTGCGCCCCATAAAACAACCCTTTGCGTGATTTATCGATTCGCCCACCAGCCAGCGAGCGAGACTAAGCCATAGAGCAGTAAAAAGAAGAACAACCCGCCGGTAATGCACAGCCAGCCGGCAATTGCCCCGCCCAGACCGTAGTAATACCAGATCAACACGCCGCCGACAACGTAAAGGATCACGAAAAAGCCGATCACCAGTTGTCCTTCGGTCGTGCGCACAAAGCGGATCGGCTCAAATCCCCGTCGTCTGCGGCTCATAAAGGGCTATTATAGCGGGTGGCTGCATGGAGTGACAAGGTGAACAGGAAGCGTTGGACGTCGCTGATGCACAAAACAATAGAGATGACTTGCCTTTGGCTCCATCTGCGCCTATCCGCGTCCTCTTGCCGTGACTTCACTCACTGGTTGACGATTGGCGAGCCACGCGCTTATTCCCAGACGGCTCGGTGGCTTCCAATTGCGGGCCATCGGGCGTATCCAGCACTTGCCAGCCAAGCTCTTCGATCTGCGCACGCAGCCGATCCGCCGCCGCCCAATCCTTGCGTGCGCGCGCCGCGGTGCGCTGGCGCAGCAGATCGAATGCTTCATCCGCGGGCTGTGGCGCGTCGCAGCGCACCGCGGCCATGCGTTCGAGCGTCGCCATTGTCTGGCGCCAGATCGCATCTGGAATGCTTGCCTGTGCATCGGGCGCGCGACAATGCCCCAGCGCGTCCAACCCAAAGCGCGCATCGGCTGCAAAGCGTTGCTCGCTATCGCCGTGCAAGATCGTTACGCTGCCCGCGCCGCGCACTTCGCATTGCCGGTGCGCCAGGTCGATGGTCAGCGCCGTGTGCTCGTCGATGCCGACCACGCGACGAGCGGGGTCATTGGGCAGCATCGCCAGCAACTCTTCAAAGCGCTGCTGACCCAGGTAACAACGGCTGGTGTCGAGCAGATCGCCGCCGTCGCGATTGTTCCAGTGCGACACGAAAATCAGCGAAAGCCCACAGTCGCCAAACAGGTCAAGCCCCGCTTTCCAGTGCAGGTCTTCGCCAGCCTTGTAGATTTCATAGATCGGCAGCGTCAACCGACTTGCCGCCAGCACCATGGCGCTCGAAAAAACCAGCGACGCGCCCGCGAGGCGATGCATCGAGCGCAGCACATGCCATGCCAGCGTGTCACGCAACTGGCGCGCCGCATAGGTCGGGCTGCCCGGCCCCATGAAGATGACATTGGCGTCGTAAAGAGGCTGGATGATCGCCGGATCATCGGGGCTGAAGGGCGTATCGCGTTTGCGCGCGGGCGCCACCGTCACCTCGGGCCGGAAGTTCTGCAGACGTTTGTGCAGATAGGCGGCGACCTGATCAGCTACATAGCCGGAATTTGGCTCAAAGCCGGCCGGCGTTTCCAAAATCACCACTTGCGGCCGCGCTTCCATCTCTGAAAAGAGCGCATGATAGATCTTCTGCGCGCTGGGCGCAGTCTCCCCCGAACCGAACAAGGTGATCAAACCAGGGTGGGATGCCATGTTCTATTGTCCTTGTTCCAAATCTGCGACCATCCGCGCGGCCAGCGCCGCGGGCCGGTGCACGTGGATATCGTGCGCGGTGTCGGCGAGCCAATGGACATCGACCTGCGCCAGCCCTTGCTCGGCCGCGCGCACCTGCGCGCGCTTGGCTTCCAGCCAGGTGGGGTTGCTGCCATCCTCGGCGACGACGATCGTCACCGGACATTGGATCAGCGGATACAGCGCGGCGGGACGTTGCTCCCACAGCGCGCGCAGAATCTGCATGTGCCGCGCCAGCGTCAGCCACGGGCGCACCGTGCCGTCGGGCAGATGCTCGAAGTTGCCCAGCGTCGCCGCAATCCCTTCCTCCGTCCAGTCTGTGTGCATGGCCTGGATGCGCTGCGCCAGCGCCGCGCGCGGGGTGCCGGTGAGCGGCGGCGGGCGCAGTTCGGTGGCTGTGCGCTCCCATGTCATGTCAGGGCGCGATTGCAGGTCGAGAAAGCCACCGTCCACCAGGATCAGGCGCCGTGCACTGCGCTGGTGACGGGCGCCGTAAGCCAGCACAACATTGCCGCCCCACGACTGTCCCGCAATTACCGGCGACTCGACGCCAAGCGCTTCCAGCAGGCAATACAGGTCGTCGCCCATCGTGTCAAAGTCATAGCCTGTATCCGGCTTGTCGCTGCGTCCGTGCCCGCGTTGATCCACCGCCAGCACGCGATAGCCTTGCGCCGCCAGCGTCCGACCCACCGCTGACCACGTGTTGGCATTGCTCGCCAGGCCGTGCAGCAGGACAAAAGGCTGGCCCGCCCCCGGCCATTCCAGCACATGCAGGCGCAGCGCCTCCCCTGGAGCACGGATCGCAACCCAGTGCTCGACAGGTTGAATTGCCTGAGGGTGATGTTTGTCCGCTTGTTGCCTGATCATTGGTTGCTTGCGCCCCTTCCCAAATCATTTTAAGATAGGCTGAATTCGCAGATGATTTGCAGATGCGAGACATAAATCCAAAAAGGAGATCGATAGTTGTCCACCTCACCC
>JACSRH010000242.1 GCA_014879855.1 Caldilineaceae bacterium
GGCTGTTCCTGGTTTGAGGCAAAGGTCAATATCGTTCGAGCCGCTGTCACTGCTTACTTGCTCAATCCCCTTTATCTGTTGCCAGGTTCAACTGTGTAACTTCTAAGCCTATGACAAATAAGAAACTTTTTGACGCATTGAACACAAATCACAATATGCCTGAGGCTGAGTTGGCCGCGAATGGGCATCGGCTGATCACCGTGGAAGATATGAAACGCGATGCCGAAGTCGTAGCCATGTTGCAAGCCGCCAACGCGACCATGAAAGCATTGGGTTATACCGAACATGGCCAGCGTCACGCCGGCCTGGTCGGCAACATCGCCCAAAATGTATTGGAGCATCTTGGCTATGATGAACGCACCTATCAACTTAGCAACGTGGCAGGCTATCTACACGACATCGGCAATGTGATTCATCGTCAGAACCACGCGCTCAGCGGCTCACTCCTGGCCTGGGGCATTATGAAACGGATGAATATGTCGCCGCAGGAATGCACTGTGGTTATGAACGCCATCGGCAACCATGAAGAGGAACGCGGCACCGCAACGACTGCCATCAGCGCGGCAGTGATCCTCGGCGACAAGGCGGACGTCCATCGCAGCCGCGTACAGAACCCGCGCATGGAGGATTTCGACATTCATGACCGCGTCAATTATGCCGCGAAACGCAGCTTTGTGCGGGTGCGGCCCGAAGAAAAGATCATCGCGCTGGAGCTTGAGATCGACACGTACTATGCCGCCGTGATCGAATACTTCGAGATTTTCCTGAGCCGTATGACGATGATGCGCCAGGCATGTGAATTTCTGGGCTGCAAATACCAGTTGGTGATCAACGACACACAATTTGCATAGCTTCAGACTGGCCGTGCCCACTCCAGTAAAATTCAGAAAGTGATGGGAACTGAGCATGCGTATCGTTCGTTACTCAAAATCGTCTTCAATGGAAGAAGACTTCCTCCCATTTGGAGCGGATGACTTGTATGCATCTGCTGGCTGGGGGCTTCTCGTTGACGACCTGGTCTATCCGTTGCTGCGCGCGCCCTATCTGGATGTTGGCGCTGATGGCGTCTATGCGCCTGAGGTTCTGGCGCGGCCATACAAGTTGGTCGATGTCCGGCTGTTGGCGCCTGTAGCGCCATCTAAGCTGGTTTGCGTCGGACGCAATTATGCAGAACATGCCGCAGAGCTGGGTAATGAAGTGCCCAGCGAACCCATGATCTTCTTGAAGCCGCCGACCGCCGTGATTGGGCCAGGGGAAGCGGTCGTCTATCCGTCCATCAGTGAACGCGTCGACCACGAAGGCGAGTTGGGCGTCGTGATCGGCCGGCGCTGCCGCAATGTGTCGGAAGCAGATGCGCCTCACTTTGTCTTTGGATACACGCTTGCCAATGATGTCACGGCGCGCGACTTACAAAAGAAGGATGGGCAGTGGACGCGCGGCAAGGGCTTTGACACGTTTGCGCCGGTTGGCCCGTGGGTGGACACCACCTTTGACCCAACGGATCGCGTCCTGCGCTGTCTGGTCAACGGCGAGCTGCGCCAGCAAAGCACGACCGCGCTGATGGTGCATTCCATCCCGCGCATCATCGCCCATGTCGCGCGCTTTATGACGCTCGAACCGGGCGATCTGATTTTGACTGGCACGCCGTCAGGTATCGGGCCGGTCAAACCGGGCGACATAATGACCGTAGCCATCGATGGGCTGGGTTCGCTCGACAACCCAGTGGTAGCGGAAACGACGTAGGTCCGGCTACCAGCCCGACGTGATGCGACGCCGACCCGCGCCACGCGCATAGCGTGGTCTACGAACTGTAACTGCTTGCAATCATCAAACCGTGGATGGAGAAAGAAACAACCGATGAGCGCTGTGATTCCTGCATTGTCAGATTTTTTGGATCTGCAACACATCACGTCCGAACAATTCTGGGGGTTATTGCGGCTGGCGCGTGAACTGAAGGAAGAGCGCAGCCGTCTTGGTCAGAACGCACCTATTCTCGCCGGCAGGTCGTTGGCGTTGGTTTTTCAGAAGCCCAGCTTGCGCACCCGCGTCAGCTTTGAAATGGGGATGGTGCAGTTGGGCGGCTATGCCTGCTATCTGAGCCCGCAAGAGATTGGGCTGGGCGCGCGCGAAAGCGTCGCCGATGTGGCGCGTGTATTGAGTGGCTACTGTGACGGCGTCATGGCGCGCGTCTTTGCCCATGAGCATGTCGTGCAGTTGGCGCAGTGGTCGACAGTGCCGGTGATCAACGGGCTCAGTGATTTCAGCCATCCCTGTCAGGCGCTGGCAGATATCTACACCATCTGGGAGCAGGCGGGCAGGCTGGAGGGCATGACGTTGGCTTATGTGGGCGACGGCAGCAACAATGTGGCCACCAGTCTGATCATGGCGGCGGGTAAGGTTGGCATGAGCGTCCGCATTGTGGCGCCTGCCGGCTATGTGCCCGACCCGGCCATCGTGGCCGAGTCGGACGCCGATGTCACGATTACCGAAGATCTGGACGGTGTGGTGGGCGCCGATGTGCTCTACACCGACGTGTGGACGAGCATGGGACAAGAAGCCGAACGTGAGGCGCGCGTGCGCATCTTCCCGCCCTATCAATTGAACCGTGATTTATTGGCGCGCACCCGCAACAATGATGTGTTGGTAATGCACTGTTTGCCGGCGCACCGCGGTGAAGAGATTACCGATGCGGTCGCCGACGGGCCAAACAGTGTCCTTTTCCCCCAGGCGCACAACCGGTTACACGCGCAAAAGGCGCTGTTGGCGCACCTGATTGGGGACATCCCACTAAAATAGCCGGAGACTAGAGATTGGATGACAGACGTTTTTGCCTCGCTGAGCCGATTATCGAACTGGCAGAGCATTCTCGACCTTGCACTCGTGACGCTGGTCTTCTATGGCCTGTTTCGCCTCTTTCGCGGCACGCGTGCGGTGCAGCTTGTACGCGGGGTGTTGGTCTTCCTCATTATTTTTTCGATCTTGGGACAGACAATCGACCTGCCGGCTTTCAACTGGTTGATGCGCTCCGCTGCGCCGATGGTATTGGTGGCAATTCCGGTGATTTTTCAACCGGAATTGCGGCGCGCGTTGGAACGCGTCGGGCGTTCCGCACCGTTATTGATGCGCCGCGGCGATACCAGCCAGGGACAGACGCTTATCGCCGAAATCGTCAAGTCGATTGAGTGGCTGGCGCAGCGCCGCTATGGCGCCCTGCTGGTTTTTGAGGGCGTCACAGGACTGGCGGAGATTGTCGATAGCGGCATCATCATCAATGCCGAGGCTTCATCAGAGCTGCTGACCACAGTCTTTTTTCCAAACACGCCCCTACATGATGGCGCTGTTATCATCCGCAAGGAGCGTGTGCTGGCCGCGTCCTGTGTGCTGCCGTTGACCGACCGTGAGCTGGCAGACAGCCAGATGGGCACGCGCCATCGCGCGGCCATCGGCGTCACCGAACAATCTGACGCGCTTGTGATTGTCGTCTCGGAGGAAACAGGACGCATTTCCGTGGCGCGCAATGGAAGAATCGTACGCATCGACAGCAATCGGCTGCGCGCCGTGTTGAGCGACTATTATTCGAGCACGTAAGCTGGATGCACTGAGCGATGGAACAACTCGACCTTCAGGCCGAAACCGACATTCAGACCGATCCTCCCATGCCGCGCGCCCGCCAACGGCAGCGTGTGGGGGCGGGTGACATCGGCACCTTGTTGCTGTCGGCCGTGCTGGCGCTGACGATCTGGCTGATCGCTGTCAATCAGGAGAATCCGCTGATCGTCCAGGAGTTTGACACGCGCATTCCACTGACCGTGGTCGGGCTGGGGGAAGGGGTGGAAGTCGTGCAGGATCTCAGCACAGAAAGCGTGGCGCTGGAGTTGCGAGCGCCTCGCACATCTTGGGAAAGTATGCGCGAAAGTGACTTCCGCGCCATACTGGACCTCACCGGGCTGGGGCCTGGCGAACATGATGTGAGCGTCAAAGTAACGCGTCGCGACCCACAGGTGACTGTGCTCGAAGTGCAGCGCCCCGAATACACCGTCGTGCTCGACCCGCGCGTAGAAAAAGAAGTGCCTGTCCAGGTCGAGATCCTGGATGGCGCCGCGTTTGGCTATGAATGGCAGACGCCAATTTACACGCCAGTCACAGTCACCGTCAGCGGCCCGCAATCGCAAGTGGACCAGGTTAGTAAAGCGCGCGCGGAAATTTATTTGCGCAGCGCCAAGAGCCAGGTCGAACGGACACAGCCGCTAGTCGCCACCGACGCGCAAGGCCGGCCTGTCGAGCGCGTGGAAGTGGCCGCGCCCGGCCGCGCCCAGATTGTAGTGCCGGTGGAGCAGTGGCCGGGGCGAAAAGAGGTGGCGGTGCGCGTCAAGCTCTCCGGTCCCCCAGCCATTGGCTATCGCTTGAGTGCGGTCCGCTCCGAGCCTTCGACAATTGTGCTGCAGGGAGATCCCGATACACTGAGCCAGGTGCCTGGGTTTATCGAAACTGAACCGCTTGACCTGACCGGCGCCACGGCCGATGTGCGCAAGCGCGTGGCGTTGCTGCTGCCCGCAGGCGCCACGTCGTTCGATGGCGATTTTGTGATGGCGACGGCAGGCATCGCACCCATCGAAGGCGGCATCACCGTGTCGGAGCCGCTGGTGGTGCGCGGGTTAGGCCCAGATTTGACTGCCGCCGCCGCCCTGAACGAAGTAGACGTGATCTTGAGCGGCCCCATGCCGCTGTTGGAATCAATGAACGAGGACGACGTCTTCGCCATTCTTGATGTAAGCGGCCTGGTGCCGGGGACGCACACCTTGAAACCAAGCATCGTGCTGCCCGGTGGCATTCGCGAAGATGGCGTCATTCCGGAGACCGTGGAAGTTGTGATCAAGCCGCTGGAGGTGGCGGCCAACAACGCTCTGCCACAGGTGCCGGATGTCGGAGCGACGGCGGCGGCGATCACCTCGACCCAGACGCTGACAGGGCCGGTTGCACCGGCTGCCGGCATGACTATTCCCAATACCATCATCCCTAACGCGGCTGCCACGGCAACACCGACGCAGCCCCCAACGCCATCGCCATAATATCGCGATCATGCCGTCTGGTGCGCCACGGCGAAACCATGCGCCAGACAGTTCGAGGAAATCTATGCAAGCACAAAAACCGGTGGTCGCCCTGGTGGGGCGCCCCAACGTAGGAAAATCAACGCTCTTCAACCGGCTGATCGGCCGGCCCACCGCCATTGTTGAAGATGTGCCGGGCACCACGCGCGACCGCATCTACGGCGAGAGCGATTGGAATGGCGTCGGCTTTATCGTCATTGACACCGGCGGTCTGGAAACCCCGGAAACCATGCGCACCGGTCGGCAAACGGAAGCGCCTCCCACCGCGGGCGCGGCGCCTTCTGCGCCCGGCTTCACCAACTTTGTGCAGAATCAAGCGCAAGTGGCGATCGCCGAAGCGGACGCGATCGTGCTGCTGGTGGATGGGCGCAGTGGGCTGACCGCGGCCGACGAGGATGTCGCCGAAGTGCTGCGGCGCAGCGACAAACCGGTGTTTATTGCTGTCAACAAGGCCGAAAACCAGCGGGTGCAGCAAAACGCCGTCGACTTCTGGTCGCTGGGGCTGGGTGAACCCTATCCGATCAGCGCCTATCATGGCAATGGTGTGGCCGACATGCTGGACGAATTGGTCAAAGTGTTGTCGCCCTACCCTATAGACGAAGAAGAAGAGAAAACGATCGGGATTGCGATCGTGGGGCGGCCGAATGTCGGCAAGAGCAGCCTGCTCAACGTCCTGGTCGGGCACGAGCGGGCGATTGTGAGCGAGGTTCCCGGCACAACGCGCGACCCGATCGACATGCAGATCACCTACGACGGCGAGCGCATCACCCTGATCGACACCGCCGGCATCCGCCGTCGCGGACGCGTCGAACAGGGCATCGAACAGTACAGCGTGCTGCGCAGTATGCGCGCCATTGACCGCGCCGACGTCGCTCTGCTCCTGATCGACGCGCAGGAAGGCGTAACCGCCCAGGATATGCACGTGGCCGGTTATGTGCTGGAGCGCAACAAAAGCGTCGTGTTGCTCATCAACAAATGGGATGCTATCGAGAAAGACAGCCAGACCATGGTCGAATACGCCAAGACCGTGCGCGAGCAGCTCGCCTTCCTCGATTATGTGCCTGTGCTCTTTATCAGCGCCAAGACGCGGCAGCGCGTCAACAAAGTGCTGCCGACCGCGCTGCAAGTTGTCGCCGCGCGGCGCCATCGCCTCTCCACCAGCGAGGTCAACCAGGTGCTGACGGAAGCCTATGAAGCGGTGCAGATTCCGATGCGGCATGGGCGAACGCTGCGCCTCTACTACGGCACCCAGGTCGGCAACGAGCCGCCCACCTTCGTGATCTTTGTCAACCACGAGGAGCTAGTGCATTTCTCCTATTCTCGTTACTTGGAGAATCGCATTCGCGCCTACTATCCCTTCGAGGGGACGCCGATCAAGCTGCTGTTCCGCTCGCGCGACCGGAACGAAAAATAACGCCGCGTATGCAACGAATCCGCGCCTACTCCATCGAACTGCTTTTGATCGGCGCCTTGTTGACCGCGGTCGGCTTCTTTGGCTACCTGGGCTATGGTCTGCTACGCCCGGATGTCGTCAACGAACCCTTCTCGGGGGAAAGGGCGCTGACCAATGTAGGCAAACAGCTTGACTTCGGCCCGCGCATCACCGGCACGGAAGCCAGCCTGCGCATGGGCGATTGGCTGGTCGAGCAGTTGCGGCTGTTGGGGTGGGATGTGGTGATCCAGCCCTTCACCATCAACGAGCAGTTGCAGGGGCGCAACATCGTCGCGGTGCGCAGCCCGTCGCAGCCGGGCGCGCCGGTGGCGTTGCTCGCCACGCACTACGACACGCGCCTGGCCGCTGACGCCGACCCGAACCCTGACAAGCAGCAGGCGCCCACGCCCGGCGCCAACGCCGGCGCGTCGGGGCCCGCGCTGCTGCTCGAACTGGCGCGCACGCTGGATGTGCAAGCCGTGGGGCACACGGTCTGCCTGGCCTTTTTCGACGCCGAAGCCAATGCCGGGCTGCCCGGCTGGGACGCCAACATCGGCAGCCGGCTTTTTGTCGAGAGCTTGCCGGGCAGCGTGCCGCGCTGTGCATCGCCGCGGCTGGTCGTCGGCGTGGATCAGGCGGGCGCCAACGAGCAGCGCTTCTTCCAGAACGAGGCGGGCGATCCCGCGCTCAACAGCGCGCTGTGGAGCGTGGCGGATAGCCTGGAGCTTGGCGCGCGCTTCCCAGACCAGAGCCGGCCCATGCCGCTCAGCGCCACATCCGTCTTTAGCGGAACCGCCATTCCCACCGCCGACCTGATGAGCACCGATTATCCCTACTTGGCGACCACAGCCGACACGCTCGACAAACTCAGCAGCGACACACTCGGCGCGGCCGGTCTCGTGCTGGAGACATGGCTGGAGAGCGGGCCGTAAAGAATAGACCGCGGAGGACGCGGATCGGGCGGATTTGCGCAGATTTTATCCCTTTTAATCCGCCAGATCGGTCAAATTCACGATTTATATGAATTTGCACAGGACGCTTGCATTGACGCGGCTATGTGTTGCGCCTATCGGTGGCTGGCGGGGTAGCTGCCGATGAAATCGCCAACGCCGGCGCTGCCGGGACGATAGGCATTGGCGACCACCGCCACCGGCAGGTCGGCCGTGACCAGCGCGGAGCCGTCGAAGCCGTAGGGGATCTGTCCCAATACTGTGAGGTTCTGGTAGGGGCCGAGGGGCTGGTTGACTATCGTGTTCGGTGTTTGAGAGCTGTTGTGCAGTCTGTTGTACAGGGTGACAGTCACATTCACCGCTGTGCCGTTGCCATTCATGATGACAAAGCCATCATTCCAGCACCCATCGCGCTGCACCTTAGGGATGCTGGCGCTCTGGGCCGGGGTGGCGATCGCCTCGTAGGTGGTGGCGTTGAGCGTCCCCTGCAACTGGTTGACGGATGCCGCCATCCCGCCGCCAGCGGAGAAGATGGCGTTCGGCGTGGTGTTGCACGAGGTGGCGTTCTTCGGCGCCGGGTAGACTATCCGCGGATTCTCCATATTTGGTTGTTCGCTCCCACACCAACCGTTGGTGTTGGTTGCATAATAGTTGACATACATGGGCAGGTTGCCCCACGGTGCGCGCAGCGTCAATCCCGACTGCCAGCCCGAGTTATTGTTCTGGATCAGGGGGGCGTACAGCCCCGCGGCCAGCGGCTGGGTGCTGCTCAGTTCCATCAACTGGCTGGCGCCGTTGTACTGTGCAGCCGCCACCGCCAGCGGCTGGCTGGAACTCACCTGCACCGAGCCGACAAACAGGCTGCCCAACTGCCACAGGTTACCGGTGTAGATGCGCAGTTGCCCGCCGCCGCAATCGCATACGCATAAGCATAGGGGGTGCCTTTCCCCGGCGCCGGCGTGAAGGTGAGCGTGACTGAGGCGCTCTGTGGATTGAGATTGTGGAGGAAGAGATCGCTGAACCACCCGCTGTTGTTCTTCTGCACGATCGGGATGTGAATATCCGTGCGCGCCGTGGTCGCGCCGACATACGCATCCATCGTGTAATAAGGAGGAGTGAGGAAGCTGATACGCTCTTGCAGCACCACCGCCGCCATATCCCGGCTGCTGTCGACGACGGCGGTCGCCACCTGCGAATCGTTGCAACTCAGCGCAGTCGACTGATGAGCGGAGAGGGTCGGCCGCTCAGTGCAGGAAACCGAGCCGTCGCTCTTGAGGAACCTGACGACCGTGTGTGCATAGCCCCCGCCATTGTTGCGCAAGACCAGCCTGGAACTCCACCCGTTGTTGTTGCACCGGATGTCCGGCAGATAGATCGTCCCACGCCGCACAAATCGTACGGCATCGGCGCCAAGTCTTCGGATGACACCAGCCTCGCCAGTGGCATCGGCCAGGTAGACAGGATCACAGGATACATCCGATAGACGCCGATGCTAATCCATCTGCCCCGCGACCCTCTCTGATCGATATAGGCGTAGGTTGTGTCGTCAGCATGATTGATCTGATAGCGCGCATACCAAGTGGTTTGGGCTTCGGGCAACGCATTCACAACCGGAATAAAAACCTGAATCTCATAGATAGTGCTGCCGCCCGGTGAACTTGTGGGTGTAGCCCAACCCGCCCAACTGTCTACTGTCATATCGTTATCGTTGGTCCAATATAGATCGTTCTCCTGCGTCCAATTGCCACAATTGCCGGTGCAGGAGTTGGCGCCAAGTCCACCACTGCCTTTGGAGAAGCCATTGGCGTTTGTGGTGTTGTCATCGATCTGTTTCTGTCCGCCATCCACGGGCGCTGGAATGAGTCGGCTCACCCTTCCGCAGTAATTGGCCCATTCTCCGTCTGCCCATAGACAATAACTCGTTGCGCCAAGCGGGTCTTGCGACCAGGGATCTGCAAAGCCGCCTGTCCAACCAAATGGATCGATGGGCCGGCGATCTGAGGTAAGCAGACCGAAGTGCAGGTGTGCACCGGTGCTGTTGCCTGTAGAGCCGCTTGTTCCAATAATCTGGCCTGCCTCTACAGTCTGACCATAGATGACAGCAACCGCACTGAGGTGGGCATAGCGAGTGATGTAGCTGCCGTTGTCGCCGTGTTGAATTTCCACTGTCAAACCGAAGGAACTGGTGCGAACATTCGGGTCCCACCAACCCACCCTTGTCACAACGCCGCGTCCCGTAGCAAGCACGGGTTCATAATCCATAGCAAAATCAATCCCATCATGGCTGTCATAGCAACTACCGTTAATGCCGTTTGTACAATTGTTAACGGCAGCAGGTGCGCGATAGCCGCCGTTGAACCCTAATAAATAGTTGTCAGTTGCGTACGGCCGCTGATGATCGAAGTTACTTCTGATCGTCTTTGCGCCGTAATAAGGGGTGATGAGAAATGGCTGCGATTGAGCGGACGCCAAGGGCGCCAAAAACATTCCGTCAACGATGATGCTCAACAGGGCCAATAGAACCGCAGAGAAAACTTTCACAATCGCTTGATTGCACATACGATCTCTCTCATAGATGTCAGTATACTGAACTGCTTATTGTTCTTTGCCCCAAAATGGAAAGCGGATCCGCTGGTTCTGTGTCGTCAGTTGGCGCAGGTTTGTGCCATCGACATTGACCAGCCACACCTCGCTGGCGCCGCTGCGCGTTGAGACAAAGGCAAGCTGTTTGCCATCGGGCGACCAGGCGGGGTCGATGTTGCCGGTGCTGCCGTCGGTGAGCAGTAGCTGTTCTTCGCCCGTGGACGCATCGACCAAACGAATGGTGTTGCCGGCGAACACGTTGACTTCCTCGGTAGGAACCTCGTAGTTGATGAAAGCAAGCATCGTGCTGTCCGGTGACCACACTGGGCCAAAACCGTAATCCACACGGATGTTGCGACTCAGGGTGCGCAGGTTGCTGCCGTCTGCGTTCATGACCATCAACCCATCGCCGTAGAAAGCAACCTGACGATTGTCAGGAGACCAAGTCAGCGCAACAACGGCGCCGCCGAATTTCTGCAGTAGTTGGGGGTCGCTGCCGTTTGCATTTACCATCCAAAGTTCTCCTGGCATCTCGAAATCCCATTTTAGGGCGTAGATCACCTTCTGACCGTCGGCCGAGACCGCGCCGCTGGTCAGGCTGAAGTGGGGCGTCTGCTGCAACAGTGTGACATGCTCTCCGGTGTCTACATCGACGAGCCACAAACCACTCTCGACAGTTAAGTCCGCTCCAATCAATAGATGCCGGCTGTCCGGATGCCAACCAAAGAACAAACCCACAGGGTCAGCGCCGTCCCGGAATACCGGTTCGACCTTTCCACTGTCGCTGTAGATTACCCACCGGTTCCCCCACTCCCCCACCACAAGAATACGGCTGCCGTCAGGCGCATAAGCCACGTCCTCCACTGGCAGTGCTGCATCGGTCAGTTGAGTTGGGGACATCTCAGGCAGCCCCTGTGCATCCGTCCTCGCTATGTAAATGGTTACTCGCTCAGGATGGTGGAAGGAGGGATTGGCTCGATCTGGTGTGGAATCGATCACACTGTATGCTACGTAGCCTGCGGCATCTGGAGCAGGTGAACGCAATGGCAGCGGCGTCACTGTCGGGCCAGGGATAATCGTCGGGGTTGGTGGCGGCTCGACAGTAGACGGCGGAAGTGGCGTGGGGAAGACGTAGACCTGCCACGGCTGCGCTGGCGGCAGATTCACTACCCCGCCATCAGGCGGCGGCGTGATGACAATGATCTCCTCGGTGGGACGAACTGAAGGCGCCGGCAACGGGGAATCAACTTCAGCCTGAGCGGGCGCCTGCATCACCACGGCTGCGGAAGGGCGCCAAGCATCCGCAGCATAGCGAGCGCTGAACCATCCAGCGAAGATGAGCAGAAAACCCAACACGATCAGCAGCGATAGAGCAAGCGTCACCTTTGACGTCGCGCGCATACACTTCTCTCCTTGGTTTGACAGGTGAATGATGCTTAAATGTGAATATAGTACAGAAGACGGTCTTCTGCGTTGGCTAGTTCAGTCAGCGTGTGGGTGGAGAATTCGCTTCCAGGGAGCTATCGGCTAGTTCGGGAATGCACCCTCCTTCGGTTCGCCATCAACTTTACCATAGTCCTCCCCCCGTGTATCAAGTCTGTGGGTGCAACATTGCGAATCCGTTAGCCAAAGCTCGGCGTAGGTGTCTGTCAGTGCAACACTCGCCGCTGACAATGCGTTCGACAAAAGCACGAGCCGGCTGCTCCTGGGCAAGAATACAAACGACAGGGTTATGCAATGAAGCGGTGCGTAAACTCGGGATGCCTTACTGGGCGTCTGAATTTGCAAGGACGAAATCTGCGCCTATCCGCCGCATTCGCGATCTAGGCTTTTGCTCTCTTTTGGAGGGTAAACACCGCCGTTGTGGAAAGCAGGTTCTTGAAGCGCCCAGTGCGGATGCGCACGCCGCGATTCATGTAAATCTGGCGGTCGATCACGATGCCGATCTCCCGGCAGAAGCGCGCAAAGTCGGTGACGGAGAAAAGCTGGCGACGGGGGCTTTCGTACCATTGCTGCGGCAGGTCCACGGCGACGGGGATGCGCCCGGTGACGAGCAGTTCCAGCCGGCAGCGCCAGTGCCCCCAGTTCGAGAAGCTGACAATGGCCGTGCGCCCCACGCGCAACATCTCGCCCAACACCATTGCCGGGTCGTCGAGATAGGGCAGCGTCTGGCTCAGAATCACCGCGTCGAAGCTCTGGTCGGGATAGTCGGCCAGCCCCTCCTGCACGTTGCCCTGGCGCACGCTGAGCCCGCGGCGCACACACGCCAGCACGCCAGCTTCGGTCAATTCGATGCCGCGTCCCTTGACCTGTTTACGGTCGCGCAGATATTCGAGCAGCGCGCCGTCGCCACAGCCAAGATCGAGCATACGCGCGCCGGGTTCGACTAAGTCGGCAATGGCAAGCAGGTCGGGCCGCAGCCGGGGTGAGCGTGTGACTTCCGCAGGGGATGGCAGCGGTTGATTGCTCATGCGAGGTTGTCGGCCAGCTTGGTGCGGGGCAGCGCCGTGTTGACGCCAGGGACAAAGCGCGCACGCGGGGCATAGCCAACCGGCGCGGGCACCTGCTCCTCGCGCACGAGGCGGTCGAGAAAACTGCCCAGCAGGTTGGTCATCGTCTCCACTTCGAGCAGAAAGGCGTCGTGGCCCCAACTGCTTTTGACATCCAGATAGGTGACGTCCACCCCGGCGGCGGTGAGCGCGCTGACCAACTGCTTGCTGTGATAGCTGGGATAGAGCCAATCACTCGTAAAGCTGATCACCAAAAACCTGACTTCCGTGGAGGCCGCAAACGCAGCGGCCAGCGAACCGGTCGGCTGGGTAAGGTCGAAGTAGTCCATGGCCTTCGTCACGTAGAGATAGCTGTTGGCGTCAAAGCGCTGCGTGAATTTGAGGCCGTTGTACTTGAGATAGCTCTCGATCTCAAACTCGGTCTCGAATTCGTAGCCGTACTTCTCCAGCCCTTGCAGCCGCCGGCCAAATTTCAGGTGCATCGACTCTTCGCTCAGATAGGTGATGTGACCGACCATGCGCGCCACGGCCAGCCCGGCATCAGGCTTGCGCGGCTGGTCATAGTACGCGCCGTGGTTCCAGGCCGGGTCGGCGTAGATCGCCTGGCGGCCCACCTCGCTGAAGGCGATCAGCATCGGACTGTGGTGCGCGGTCGTGGCGATAGGCATGGCCGCGTGCAGCCGCTGCGGATGATGCGCCGCCCATTCCAGCACCTGCATGCCGCCCATCGAGCCGCCTGCTACGCACAGCAGCTTGTCGATGCCAAGGTGGTCGATCAGCCTGACCTGCGCGCGCACCATGTCGCCGACTGTCACCACGGGGAAATGCAGGCCATAGGGTTGCTCCGTGGCCGGGTCGATGCTGGCCGGGCCGGTCGAGCCGTAGCAGGAGCCGATCACATTGCTGCAAATCACAAAGAAGCGGTCGGTGTCGAAGGCTTTGCCAGGGCCGATGGTCTCTTCCCACCAGCCGACTTTCTCGGGATCGCCGTCGAGATAACCAGCGGCATGGGCGCTGCCGCTGAGTGCATGGCAGATCAGGATCGCATTCGAGCGGTCAGCGTTGAGCGCGCCGTAGGTTTCGTAGGCTAACGCCACGGGGCGCAACGTTTCACCACTCTCCAGACAGAACGGCTCATCTTCGGCAAAGGTAAAGGATTGGGTGGACACGGCGCCGATGCTGTTGGTGTTCATAAGCCTGCCTTTTCAAAAAACAAGGATGAATTGTGCATGGTGGGTCATGAGGAATATGCAGCGATGCGCTCGCAACACACTTCCTGATGCACTATCCGCCATGCACTATCCGCCATGCACTATCCGCCATGCACAATTCACCATTCATTTTTCGATTATTTCGCCGCTGCCAGCGCCTGATCCAGATCCCAGAGAATATCCTCGATATCCTCCAGCCCAATGCTCAGGCGGATGAAGTCAGACGAGACGCCAGCCGATGCCATTTCATCCTCGCTCAACTGGCTGTGCGTCGTGGTGGCCGGGTGAATGGCCAGGCTTTTGGCATCGCCGACATTGGCCAGGTGGCTGAAGAGCTTAAGATTGTCGATGAACTTCTGTCCGGCTGCAATGCCTCCCTCGATGCCAAACCCCAGGATCGCACCGACGCCCTTGGGGAAGTATTTCTTGGACAGCGCATGATCCGGGTGGCTGGCCAGGCCAGGATAGGCAACCCATTTTACGGACGCGTGGCTGTCGAGGAAGCCAGCCACCTTCTCCGCGTTGCTGCAATGCCGATCCATGCGCAGGCTCAACGTCTCGATGCCGGTCAGCGTGTTCCAGGAGTTGAAAGGCGCCTGGCTGGCGCCAATGTCGCGCAGCGTCTGTACGCGCGCCTTGATCGCAAAAGGTGGCAGACCGACGCCAACCAGGTCGGCATACTTCAACCCATGATAGCTGGGGTCGGGCGTCGTGAAGCTGTCGAAGCGACCGCTCGTCCAATCAAAGTTGCCGCCATCCACAATGACGCCTCCGATGGCCTGACCATGCCCAGCCAGAAACTTGGTCGTGCTGTGTGTAATAATATTGGCGCCAAATTCAAAGGGGCGGCACAGATAGGGCGTGGCAAAGGTGTTGTCGATCATGAGCGGGATGTTGTGCGCCTTTGCGATCGCGGCAACTTCCTCAAGCGGGAAGACCTTGATGTCCGGATTGCCGAGCACCTCCCCGTAGAAGAGCTTTGTATTGGCGCGCAGCGCTTTCTCAAAGTTGCTTGGGTCGCTGGGGTCGACAAAAGTCACGTCGATGCCAAGGCGAGGGAGGGTGTAGTTGAACTGGTTATAGGTGCCGCCATAGAGCCGGCTGCTCGACACGATATGGTCGCCGGCGCTGCACAACGTGAGGATCGCCATCGTCTGCGCGGCGTGGCCGGAGCTGGCCGCCACCGCCGCGACGCCGCCCTCGAGGCTGGCAATGCGCTGCTCGAGCACATCGGTGGTCGGATTCATGATACGCGTGTAGATGTTGCCAAGCTCTTTGAGGGCAAACAAGTTAGCGGCGTGTTCCGTGTCGCGGAATTGATAGCTCGTCGTCTGGTAGATCGGCACGGCGCGGCTGCCGGTCGTCGGGTCGGGCGTTTGGCCTGCGTGCAGTTGGCGGGTGGCGAACCCTAGGTGTCGTTCACTCATGCTTCGATCTTCTTTCTCTTTGGATAAGGATGGACTGCGTAAACAAAAAACCTCTCGCCCGGTTGGTGAGAGGTTGCTGTTGTTGCGGCTGCCTGCCCGATGCTGCGGGCAATAAAAATCCCCATCAAGTGGGGATGAGCAGGAAAGCACGCACCGCTTCCTCTCATCTTCCAGAACACGTCTGCCGGATTTGGCACCCTAATTGACAGTCCGCAGCATTGCGAGCCAATCATCGGGTTGCCGAGGTTTCACAGGGCCGGTCCCTCCACCTCTCTGGATAAGAGTATTGCTATTCAGTTGTGAGGCGGAAGGATAGCAGGGCGATTTGAATTTGTCAAATGAGAATGAGAGAAATTCGGGCAATCTTTAATCGCCTAGTCTCCAATCTCTAATCTCCAATCTCGAAGTGGAGATTAAGAGATTGGAGATTAGACGATTTTCTCCTGCTCCTCTGGCTTGCGCGGGTCCAGCACCTGGTCAGCGTGCATCCAGATAAGGCGGGCATAGCGAAAGATCAATGGCGTGAGAATCAACGTTTCGAGGATGATCAAGAGTGAGAAGACCGGAATGGAAACGTCGAGAAAATACAGCAGCACGGCAGTTGGCGCCAGCATCAGAAAACCCGCAGCGTAGCCAATAAACATCGAACTGAGAAAATAGCCGGTCTCGCGCTCGTACTTCACGCCGCAGACGGGACAGTGGGTGTGCATGCCAAAGAGTGACATAAAGACCTGCCCTTGCAGGCAGACCGGGCAACGCTGGCGCAGTAAGGCCCAGAGGCGTTTCATAGCCACCAGTATAGCATGTCCCGTCGTGCGGGCAGTAACACACGCTGGCAGCAGTTTCTCCCCTTACACTTCGCTTCTTGCGCGGCGGACCTGGCAAAATTCTGAGCCTTGCTGTCGCGCTGTTACGGCTGGCGCTTCACCACGCAGCCCTTTCTGACTAGCGCTTGTCTTACCGAACCGTTCGCTTCAAAAAAAGACACCGTTCCATGCAAACCACAACGAAACGTCTCGACTCCTGTCTGGTCTGGTTCGCCGGAGTATCCGGCAGCCTGCTGCTTATTTTTGTCATCAGCTACGCCGTTGACATGTGGCGCCTCGCAAAAGCTTGGAATGAAGCATATACGTTGGCGGCTCAACTTGGGTACACCCAAGAGCGTCACCTGGTCGACAATACATCGAGCCAGCTAGCCCACTTACTGCTGGGTACTGCCGGCTGCGAGGTCCAGGTCTTTTTTACAACGCCGCTCGACCGGGCGGACTTCGCTTTACGTGCAGAGCGAAGTGGTGCTTATCGCGCCCGCGGCAACCCTACGGATGGTCGAAATATGTACTTGCAGCTTCCTTTCGATGTCGATGGCAGCAACATAAATATGTTATCTCGGGACCAGATAGAAGAATTGCCACCGGTATATGAACAGTATTGGTTCGTTAATAATGAGAAGGGGCAGATCAAGACAGCAATTTTTTACTCGCAATTCTCGCAAGCAGGTGCGGCGATCAAATATGACGGCGAGCCGATCACCGAGAACGGCGCATCAAGGAGGCCCACTTCCCCCTGCTCAAGGAACTGGCCGATTTCGACTTTTCCCTGCTGCCCCGT
>JACSRH010000089.1 GCA_014879855.1 Caldilineaceae bacterium
GCGCCCAGCCCCGCGCCGCCAATCGTCGAGACCAGCCCCGCGGTGCCGCTGCCGATGGCGATCAGGTTGTAGCGACCCGGCGGCGTCGGGTTGCGCCAGCCGATCGGCCGCGCGTTGTCGAGCAACGCGCGGTTGTACTGGTCCATCGGCTGGACTTTGACGGGGTAGCCGTGCCCGTTGGCGGCTGGCGGCGCCGGATTCGGTTGCTCTGCGGTCACTTGATCCCCACGCGTCATCTGCTTTTCCCTTGCTTCTCGCCGTCGCGGCGCTGCTTGAATTTCATGGCAAACTGGGGCTATCCTACCCCGCCCGGCAAGTGCTTCACCGTAACCGCGCCTACGTGTGAACGCTTATGGGTGGAGAGGCCACAACTTTGACGCAGAGGCGCAGGTAGCGCAGAGAAGCGCGGGATGAAATCCGTGCCCATCCGTTGCTCGCATCCGCCCAATCCGTGGGCTGTTTTTGCAGCACCTCTGGGGGATTTCATCCATTGGCAAAGTGCTCTGGCAGTCGCTACAATAGCAGGAAGGCTGCCGCGCTTTCAAAAATGTGGCGCGGCCCGTCAAATTAATCATTCTGCGATCCATTCGCTCACGTATAAGGAGATCTTCATGCGAGCACTTCTGCGCTCATTGCGTCCATTCGGCGACGAGCTGCTGCTTGTTTACCAACCTCCCGCGGCGGCGGGGGCGCTTTATTTTGCCGACAACGAGCCGCGCACGGTGACGACGCAACGCCGTCGTCGCAGCGAATCGCCGGCAGGTGGGCGCGAGCGCGCGAGCGCGCCCACGCGCGACAATCGCCCCTCGTCTTCCGGCGGCGGCAGCCGACCGCCCAGCGGCGGGGGAGGATGGTCATCAGGCGGTGGCAGCGGTGGTGGCAGCGGCGGGGGCTGGGGTTCGCCGCGCCCGCCCATGTTTGGCGGCGGTGGCGGTGGAAGGCCGGGAGGCAACCCGCTGCTGCTCATCGGCCTACTCGTCATCGCGGTGCTCTGCATCGGGCCGTTTCTGCTCTTCAACGGCTTTGGCGGCGGTGACGGCGGCAGCGGGTTGCCCGCGGTCGTCGATTCAGCCAACCAGTTTCAGGGGGATGAAGGGGTGCGCCCGCCGGTGGAATCCGCGCCCTCTGGCGTGTCGCCTGCTGCCGGCTTGAGCCAGGCCGCGCCGCCGCTCAACCTGACCACAACCGGCGATCCCAATCAGAAGTGGCTGGTCATGCTCTACCAGGATGCCGATGACAAGATTCTGGAAAAGGACATTTTTATCGATTTCAACGAGGCCGAGCGCACTGGCTCGAATGAGCAGGTGCAGATCGTCAGCCAGCTGGATCGCTACCGCGGCGGCTTTGACGGTGACGGCAACTGGGACGGCGCACGGCGCTACTACATCACACAGGACAACGACTTTGCACGCATCAACTCGCAACTGGTCGAGGATCTGGGCGAGGTCAATATGGCGAGCGGCGACACGCTCGTCGATTTCGTGCAGTGGGCGGTGAGCAACTATCCCGCGGACAAGTACGTGCTGATCCTCTCCGACCACGGCATGGGCTGGCCCGGCGGCTGGAGCGATCCTGACGTGGGCCGCGATGGCGGCGGCGCGGACGCCCGCGCCCCGATCGTCCAGGCGTTGGGCAATCAGATGTACCTTTCCGAGATTGATGATGCGCTGGCACGCGCGCGCGCCGCGAGCGGCATCGACAAGTTCGAGCTGATCGGCCTGGACGCGTGTCTGATGGGCCATTTGGAGGTGATGAGCGCGCTCTCGGAGCACGCTCGCTACGCTGTGCTGTCGCAGGAGACG
This sequence comes from Caldilineaceae bacterium, assembly GCA_014879855.1. Taxonomy (GTDB): domain Bacteria; phylum Chloroflexota; class Anaerolineae; order Caldilineales; family Caldilineaceae; genus Caldilinea. The sequence goes on from JACSRH010000089.1 coordinate 1,803, forward strand.
GAGCCGGCGCTGGGCTGGGCCTACGCCAGCTTCTTGCGCACTTTACAGGAAAACCCTGGCATCGACGGCGGCCAGCTGGGCCAGATAATCGTCAACAGCTACATCAGCGACGACGCACGCATCACCGACGAGCAGCAGCGGCTTGATCTCTACGGCCGCGCAGGCGGTCTCTTTGGTGTGTCCAGCGTTCCTTCGGCGCGCGACGCCGCGGCCCAGATGGCGCGCGGCGTTACCCTGGCCGCACTCGACCTGAGCCAGACCCCGGCGCTGATGGAGAGCGTCAACGACTACGCGTATGCGCTGCAAGATGCACAGGCGCGCGGCGTCGCCAAAGCACGCAGCTATGCCCAGTCCTTTACCAGCATCTTTGGCAGCCAGGTTCCGCCTTCGTACATTGACCTGGGCAACTTTGTGCAGCTTGTACAGCAGACGTCGGACGACAGCGCGCTCGCCACCGCTGGCCGCGCCGTGCTCGATGCAGTGGGGCGTGCGGTGCTGGTGGGCAAGAACGGCGCGGACAAGGCTGGCGCCAGCGGCGTTTCGATCTACTTCCCCAATTCGCAGCTTTACGGCTCGCCGGTCGCGGGGCCGCCCTCTTACACCGCGGTCGCGCAGCGCTTTGCGCAGGACTCGCTGTGGGATGATTTTCTCGCCTTCCACTACACTGGCCAAGGCTTTGATCGGGGCAGTACGCAGGCCGTGGCGCCGGCGCAGGCGGTGGTGCGGGCGCCCGGCGGCGGCGAGGTCACCGTCGGCCCCATCGAGAAGTCGGGCGACGTGGCGCGGCCCGGCGCGCCCATCACGCTGCGCGCGGTGGTGGACGGCCCCAATGTCGGCTACATCTACTTCTTCACCGGCTTCTACGACCGCGAGGCCAACTCGATCTTTGTGGCGGACCAGGATTACCTGGAGGCGCCGCAGACGCGTGAGGTGGACGGCGTCTATTACCCTGACTGGGGCGAAGGCGCGTTCACGGTGGAGTTTGCGTGGGAGCCGCTGATGTTCGCGCTCGACGACGGCGCCAACCGCGTCACGGCCGCGCTGCAGCCGGAAAGCTATGGCGCCGCGTGGGAGGAGACCGTCTACAGCGTGGATGGCCTCTACACCTACGCCGACGACGGCGAGCAGCGCGATGCGCGCATGTATCTGCGCAACGGCGAGTTGCAGCAGGTGCTCGGCTTCACCGGCGAAGCTTCGGCCGGCGCCAACGCCATGGGCGCGCCGCGTGAGATCGTGCCGCAGACGGGCGATGCGTTCACCGTCAAGGAGCAGTGGATGGATCTCGACAGCAGCGGCAACGTCAGCGACTACGCCATTGAACTGGGCGGCACGCTTACTTTCGGCGATGCGCCGATCCGCTGGGTGGAGCTGGACGCGGCGGTGGGTGACTATGTGGTCGGCTTCATCGTCGAGGATCTGGACGGCAACCGGCAGCAGGTCTTTAC
>JACSRH010000248.1 GCA_014879855.1 Caldilineaceae bacterium
CAGATTCATGCGATGGTGACGGAAATGCTGGACGCGCAGGCGCAGTGGCTGCCGCAGTTTTAGAGAAGACGAGATTAAAGGACAAACATACCATGCCAAAAATCACTTTTATCGGCGCCGGCAGTTTCGGCTTTACCCGCACCCTGGTGCGCGACTTGTTGACCTTCCCACTGCTGGAAGGATCGACGCTTTGTCTGATGGACATCAATGCCGACCGCCTTGACTCGTCGCGGCGTGCGGTGCAGCGCATCGTCGACGAGGGCAAGTATCCGGCGCAGGTCGTCACCACACTCGACCGCGCCGAGGCGCTGCGCGGCGCAGATTATGTGATCGTCACGATCCTGGCCGGCGCCACCGATGTCTGGCGGCACGATATTGAGATCCCCAAAAAGTACGGCGTCGATATGAATGTGGGCGACACGCGCAGCGTCGCCGGCATCTTCCGCGCGCTGCGCACCATCCCGGTGATGGTGGAGATCGCACGCGACATGGAGCGCTACTGTCCGCACGCGCTCATGCTCAACTACACCAACCCCATGGCAATGCTCTGCCGCGCCATCGACCGCGAGACCGACATCACCGTCACGGGCCTCTGCCACAGCGTGCAGGGCACAGCGGAGATGCTGGCCAAGTGGATCGGCGCGCCCATGGAGGAGATCACCTACACCTGCGCCGGCATCAACCACATGGCCTGGTACCTGGAATACAAGTGGAAGGGCGAGGACGCCTACCCGCTGATCCGCAAGGCGATCACCGAGCGGCCCGAAGTCTACAACGAGGAGCAGGTGCGCAACGAGATGTTCCTCGCCTTCGACCACTACGTCACAGAATCGAGCGGCCACAACTCCGAATACAACTGGTGGTTCCGCAAGCGCCCGGACCTGATCGCCAAGTACTGCACCGAGGGCACCGGCTGGAATCCAGGCGAATACGCCTATATTCTCAAGCATTATCAGGAGCGCGAGCACACCTGGCAGGAGGATATCCGCAAATGGCTGGACAATCCTGAACCACTCAACTTGCAGCGCGGTCACGAATACGCGGCCTATATCATGAACGCGCTGCAAGGGGGCGAGCCGTTCACCTTCAACGGCAACATGCCCAACAAACATCTGGTCGACAACCTGCCGCAGCACGCCTGCGTCGAGATTCCAGTGTGGGCCAGCCGCAAGGGGCTGGAAGCCGTTGCAGTCGGCGCGCTGCCGCCGCAGTGTGCGATCCTGACCAACCTGAGCGCGCAGATCGAGGAGATGGCGGTCGAGGCCGCGCTGACCGGTGACCGCCGCCTCGTCTACCAGGCGATCGCCAACGACCCGCTCTCCGCCGCGGTGCTCTCGCTGGCCGAAATTCAGAAAATGGTGGACGATCTGTTTGAGTGCAACCGGGATTATCTGCCGCAGTTTCAGGGAAGATGAGATTGGGAAATTAAGAGATTAAGAGATTTAGAGATTAAGAGATTGGAGATTGGGTCGCGTCCGCTCAATCTCCCAATCGCACAGTCTCTTAATCTCCAATCTCCAATCTCCAGTCTCCAATCTCCAGTCTCCAATCTCCATTTCATAAGGATCAACCCATGCCACGACAAGCTTCATCCCAAGGCCTCACCTGGTTCCAGGACGCGCGCTTTGGCATGTTCATTCACTGGGGGCTGTACAGCATCATCGGCAAGCAGGAATGGGTGATGCACACCGACCGCATCCCCGTGCCGGAGTACGAAAAGCTGGTTTCCCAGTTCAACCCGGTCAAGTTCGACGCCGACGCCTGGGTGCGCACCGCGGCCGACGCCGGCCAGAAATACATCATCGTCACCAGCCGCCATCATGACGGCTTCAGCATGTACGACACCGCGCTCAGCGACTACAAAGTCACCAACACGCCCTTTCGTCGCGACCCGCTGGCCGAACTGGCCGAGGCGTGCACGCGTCATGGCGTCAAGCTGGGCTTCTACGTCTCGCTGCTGGACTGGCATCACCCCGCCTATCGCTTCCGCGCCGAGAGCGGGCTGGCCTGGGAGGATTACATCGCCTTCCTGCACGGCCAGGTGCGCGAGCTTTGCACACAGTACGGCGAAGTCGCGGCGATCTGGTTCGACGGCGACTGGCCGCACAGCGCGCTCGGTGAAGAGAACGCCTACTTTGCGGCCGGCGGCTCCTTCGAATACGACAAGCTCTACGACCTGATCCACGAGCTGCAACCCGACGCGGTGATCGAAAACAACCGTCATGCCGAGCCGTTGCCCGGTGAAGACCTGCAAGGTTTCGAGCAGGATCTGCCCGGCGAAAACACGACCGGCTTCAACGAGACCACGGTCTATGGCCTGCCGATTCAGGTTTGCATGACGATCAACGACCACTGGGGCTGGAGCCGCGAGGATCGCAACACCAAATCGGCGCGGCGGCTGGTGCACGTGCTGGCAAAGTCGGCCGCGGTGGGCGGCAACTTGCTGCTCAACGTTGGCCCCACACCCGAAGGCGAGATTCCCGCGCTGCATCAGGAGCGGCTGCGCGAGGTCGGGCGCTGGCTGGCGCGCGCCGGCGAGAGCATCTATTATACGCGCGCGGGTGTGATCCCGGCGGCGCGTGAATATGTGAGCACGCTGCGTCATGATCGCCACTTTATCCACGTGCTCGACTATGTGAGCGACTGCGTGATCCTGACCGGTGCGCCACAGCATCTCCAACGGGCGCGACTGGCGGCATCAAACACGGAGCTGGAGATCGAGCGCGAGGGCGCCAATTTTTTCGTGTCTGACGCCAATGACCGCACGACGATCTATATCCCACCAGAACTGCGCGACCCGCTCGACACAGTGATTGAGTTATTTTGACGCAAAAAAGACCGCGTGCTGAGCAGGTTAGGCGAATTCACACAGAGTTTATTAAATAGCAGAGGAACACACCATGACCAAAATCACCTTGCTTGGCGCTGGCAGCACGGTCTTTGCCAAGAACCTGATGGGCGACATTCTCAGCTATCCCGAATTGCAGGATGCGACCATTACCCTCTTCGACATCGACCCGGCGCGGCTGCGCACATCGGAGATCGTGGCGCATAAGATCGCCGAGTTCTTTGGCATCTCGCCCAAGATCGAAGCCACGCTCGACCGTCGCCAGGCGTTGACCGCCGCCGACTTTGCGATCAGCATGTTCCAGGTCGGCGGCTACAAACCGGGCACCGTCACCGACTTCGAGATCCCCAAGAAATATGGGCTGCGCCAGACGATCGCGGAC
>JACSRH010000080.1 GCA_014879855.1 Caldilineaceae bacterium
GCGTTTGTGCTCAGCGGCCTCCTGACCGGTCTGGCGGTCTGGAATAACCCAACCGGTCGCTTTGCCCCGTTTGTACTGATCGCCTACGTGCTCTGGCTGCTGTGGCGCTACCCGGCGCGGCGCCGGCTGGATCGCGCCAATCCGCTGACGGGGCTGCTGGTGACGGGCGCGGTCGCCTTCATCATCTTTCTGCCCCTTGGCCTGGAGTTTCTGCGCTACCCGGAGTTTTTTTTCGGCCACGCCTCCGAGGTCTCGATCTTCGCCGCACGCGTGGCTGGCGACGCGTCGCCGTGGCAACTGCTGGCGATCAACATCCTGCGCGTGCTGGGCATGTTCAGCTTTGACGGCGATCTGGAATGGGCGCATGGCATTCCCGACCGCCCGGTCTTCGACTGGTGGATGGCAATCCCCTTCTACATCGGCGTAGGATGGTGGATGTGGCGGTTGCTGGGCAAGGACAAGGCGCAACCCGACCCGGATCGCGATGCGCTCTTTCTGATGCTGGCGTGGGCAGTGACGATGCTGGCGCCGTCGGTGTTAAGCGACGCCGCACCCAACTACTCGCGCACGCTGGCCGCGGCGCCGCCGGTGATGCTAGGCGCGGGCTTGGGGCTGACGTGGCTCACCACCCGCGTCCAGTGGCAAGCGGCGTGGCGCTATGCACTGGCCGGCGCGCTGATCGCGGCGAGCGGTGCGGTGACCTTTTACGACTATTTCGTGCGTTTCCCCAGCTATCCCGAAGTCTATTACGTCTATGACGCGGATAAAGTCGACGCGGTGGAGTGGATGAAGGCGCGCGGCGACGCGGGCTATGCCATCTATCTCTCACCGCTCTGGTCCACGCATGCCACCGTCACCTTTCTGCGCGATTACCGTATCCGCTCGCTCGACGCGACGCAGGCGTTGGTGCTGCCGGAGCCAGGCAAGGGCGCGATTTATGCCTTCCCTTCCGAACAGCGCAATTTCGCCGATGCGGTGGCTGCGCTGTGGGGAGAACCTGTGCGTACACTCGACGATCGCTTTGGCCGGCCGCTGATGTTCTACGTGCAGGTCGAGGCGGCGCAGGCGCAGACATGGCCGGCAGACTTTGCACCCGACCCGATCGCGTCCGCGCGCTTCGATGACGCCCCGTCGCTGATCGGGATGCGTGCGGGCAAAGATGATGGTTCGCTTCTGCTCCACTGGCAAGCGGAAGCGGGCACGCGGCGCTACCTGACCTCATTCGTGCATCTGATCGACGCACGCGGGCAGCGCCTCGGTCAGGCGGATGTAATTCCTGGCGACGGGACCTTCCCGACGACCATCTGGCGTGGAGGCGAACGTGTGGCCCAGCGCTACCGCCCGGAAATCACGGACATGTGCAGCGGGGGCGAAGCGGTGCACGTGCTCGCCGGCTGGTACGAACTTGCCGCGGACAGCGCGCGTCGTCCGCGGCTCGACGCTCCGGGCGACGCGGCGCTCGCCGGCATGTGGACGCTGCCTTTGACATCACTGCCCGCAACGCAGGTGCAGCCGGCCGCGTCCAGCTCGCTCCCGCTGACGCTGGATGGATTGACGCTGATCGGCCATACGCTTGCGACGACCACGACTGAAGCGGGCGCGCCGCTGACGCTCGATCTCTATCTGCAAGGCGCGGAGCAGCAGCGCGAGCTTCCCATTAGGCTCACGCTGCAAAGCGACCCGGCGACGGTGCTCTATACCGGCGCGGTTGCACCCGGCGCGACGTGGCGCACGGGAGAGGTGATCTGCCGCCGGCTTCACCTGCGCGTCCCGGCAAACACTGCTCCCGGCGACTATCTGCTGCATGTCACGACGGAAGAGTACGACCAACCCTTTGCACAGGTGACTGTCCAGCCCTCGACGCGTGTGTTCGATCTGCCGGAAGTTGATCAGCGAATTGATGCGACCCTGGGCAGCGCGATCCGGCTGTACGGCGTTGACAGCGTGCGTGCTGGCAATGAACTAACAGTGCAGCTGGTCTGGCAGGCGCTGGCGCCGCTGGCAACCGCACAGAAGGTCTTCGTCCACCTGATCGGCCCGGACCGCACACTCCTTGCGCAGTCCGATGCGCTGCCCGCAGGCGGCTACGGCACAGCACAATGGGTCGAGGGCGAAGTCGTGCTCGATGAGCACAGGCTGGCGCTGCCGGCCAACCTGCCAGCAGGCAAGTATCAATTGCGCGTGGGCATGTACGACCCCGCGAGCGGCGCGCGGCTGCCGGCAACAGACGCCGGTGGACAAAGCCTCGCCGACAACGCTATTGATTTAGAGATAGGAGATCTGCCATGAACGACCTCAACCATCCGGCGCTCAGTCTTTTTTCCGAACTGCTGGTCTATCCATCGCCGTCGGGCATGGAACACAAAATGGCCGCGCATCTCCGCCGCCGGCTGGAAGGTTGGGGCTATACGCCGCAAGAGGACGGCGCCGGTAACGTCTGGGTGCGCCTGCCGGGGCGCGATCAGGGGGCGCGGCTGGTCTGCTACGCCGCGCATACCGACGAGATCGGGCTGGCAGTGCACGCCATCGAGCCAGATGGCCGCCTGCGCGTGAGCCGGTCGGGCGGCCTCTTGCCGTGGAAGCTGGGCGAGACGCCAGTGGAAATTCTCGGCGACCATGCCACCATCACCGGTGTATTGTCGATGGGCGCCGGGCATGGCGCGCGGGAGCAAACACTCGAATGGTCGGACGTGTGCGTGATCACGGGATTGACGCCGGACCAGCTTGCTGAGGCTGGGGTGCGCCCTGGTTCGCTCGGCGCGCCGTTGCGCTCGCATTGTGGCCCGGTGCTCTTTGGCGATCCGGCGGATCCGCTGGTAGGGGCATGGACATTTGACGATCGCATGGGCGTCGTGGCGCTGTTGCGACTGCTCGAAACCCTAGCCGCGCAACACATCCAGCCCGCGCGCCCGACGCTGATTGCCTTCACCGTGCAGGAAGAGGTGGGTGGCATGGGCGCCAAAGTGCTGGCGCGCCGCGAGCAGCCGGAGGTCTTCATCGCCGTCGATGGGTGTCCGCTCACGCCAGGATCGCCGCTGGTATTGGATGGACGGCCCGGCATTTGGACGCTCGACAGGGTGGCGCCCTATGATGCGCGGCTCATCGCCGACCTGCGTGCGGCTGCCCTTGCCGCAGGCACGGAGTTGCAGCCGGTCGCCTACGACGTGAGCGCCAGCGACGCCAGCATGGTCTTCGACGCGGGCGGCGCGGCGCGCATTGCCTGCTTCGGCCAGGTGCGCGAGAATAGTCATGGCTATGAAGTGGCGCGGCTTGCGGTCTTCGACAACATGCTGCGCACGCTGCTGCACTTTGTCGAACACTGGAGTTGAGATGGATTTGGTTCAGTTCTGGAGGCGAAGCGCGCTTCAAACAAAACACCGCCGGACTTTATGGGCGGCATGGGTGATCTGGGCGGCGTTGGTGCTGATGTTGCTGACGAGTTGCACCAATTTGCTTGCGACGCCCACACCTGCATCTCTCGCCCCGCGCCCCTCCGAGCTCGTCCTGCCGACAGGCTTCACCGCGGAATTGGTGGCGGACGGGCTTTCCGGCCCCACGCAAATGATCGCTGGCCCGGACGGACGGCTGTGGGTGGCGCACCTGAACGGCGGCGAAAACGAGGGCAAGGGCCAGGTGCTTTCGATCAATCCGAACACTGGCGGCAGGCGCGTACAGCTTGATGGGCTGCTCAAGCCGACCGGCATCGCCGCGCACAAGGGGATGCTCTGGATCGCGTCGGGGCGCGATCTGCTGGTCGCCCCCATCGGCGCCGACGCTTCGGTTGGCCCGCCTGACCCCGTGCTGACCGATCTGCCTTTCAACGGCCGCTCAAATGGCACGCTGACCGTGACGCCGCACGGGGAAATTGTCTACGAGACGAGCGGCAGCCGGCTTGGCAACGCCGCGGCCGCCGGTTCGGCCACGCTCTGGGCGCTGACGCCGCAGGACGCGGCCAACCCGCGCGTGCTGGCGACTGGTCTCAAAGGCGCCTACGGGCACACGGTCGATGCCCAGGGACGCATCTGGACAACCGAGATCGGCGACGATCCCATCGACAAAGGGTATCCGCCCGACGAACTGAACCTGGTGGCGCCCGGCGCGGACTTTGGCTGGCCGCGCTGTGCAGGCGATCGTGCGCCGGTGGCCCGCTATGAAGGCACGGTCGAAGACTGCGCCGCGACGCGCGCGCCCGTCGCCCTCTTTGGGTCCGGGACGACGCCTACCAGCGTTGCAATTGCGCCGTGGGATGAGAACGTCCTGCTCGTCGCGCTGTGGAACGCCGGCGAGGTCGTCCAGGTGCAGATCACGCCGGAGGGCGACAACGCCACCGGCGCCGTCACCCCCTTTTTGAGCGGGCTGCGCAACCCGCAGCACCTGCTGGTCTGGCGCGATGGCAGCCTGCTGGTGAGTGATTTTGCAACAGGAACGATCTATCACATTACACAAAACGGAAATTGACGACTATGGAACGCACCTTCTTTCTCATCGCATCTCTGCTCGGCGCCCTGTCGGTGGCGCTGGGCGCGTTTGGCGCGCACGCGCTGCGCGACCGCCTCGACGCCGGCTTGCTAGCCAATTACCAGACCGGCGTCACCTACCTGTTCTTTCACGCGCTGGCCCTGTTTGTCGTAGTGCTGGCGCTGAGCAAGTGGCCGGCCAGCAATTTGCCGGCCTGGGCCGGCTGGCTCTTTGTAGTGGGGATGGTCTTCTTTTCGGGCAGCCTCTTTATCATGGCCTTCACCGGCCAGCGCTGGCTCGGCGCGATCACGCCTATCGGCGGCGTGGCCTTTATCGCCGGCTGGCTGCTGCTGGCGATCACAGCCTGGCGCAACTGAGTTTACCGAGCAAAGATAGCACACGGATTAAGCGGATCAGGCGGATTGTCACGGATCGGATCAGCGGAAATCTGCCAATCTGCGTCATCCGCATGTGATCTATTCTTTCCTATTCCCTCCATCTGTTCAGAAATGAGGACCTATGCAGCTATCGGAATTTCGCGCAACGCTTGCGCAAACGGCGCCGCCGGCCGGCCTCAGCCCGGCGTTGCAGGCGCTTTGGCACGCGGCAAAGGGCGAATGGGATCGCGCCCACGACGTCACGCAGCCGGGTGGCCCCGCGCTGGACTGGGTGCACGCCTATCTGCACCGCGTCGAGGGCGATCTAGACAATGCCGCGTACTGGTATCGTCGCGCGGGCAAGCCGGTTGCCTCGATCCCACTGGATGAGGAATGGACAGAATTGGCGGCGGTGTTTTTAGAAGGATAGAACATCCTCCGCCGGCTCAATCGTTCAGTCGCTCAACCTCAGCCTCATACACGCGCAGCGCCTCCATCTGGGGCGGAGTGATGGTGATAAAGGGGCGCACCTGTTTAATGAGCGCAATCGCTTCGTCCGCGCTGTGGCCCTGAGAGATAAGGTAGGCGGCGGCCATCGTAGGTGCGCGCCCAACGCCCGCTTTGCAATGAACGTAGACCGCGCCTCCCGCTTCGATCTGCGCCTGAATGAAGTCGACGCCTTTTTGGAAGTGGGCGGGGCTAGGGGAAGTGTCATCCACAGTGGGGAGGTAGCAATAATTGGGAAAGGCCAGACCGTAGGCAGCATCGTCAAATTCGGTGCGCAGGTTAACGACCGCGCTGATGCCCGCGCGTTCAAGCGCCCTCCTGCCAGCCGCGTTAAACTGCGAGCCAACATAGAGCTGCGGCGTCACGCGGCTGTATTTCAGCACTGGCACGCCGGTCACGTAGGAAAGCCCCCGTCCCCACATCCATTGCAGCGTCACCCACAGTCCTTGTTCCTGGAGCCGTCGCGTCAGGATGCGCCAACCTTTGCGCATCTCCGCCCCTAGTTTCATGCTCTCTCCTTCTGTTCCCAACGAAATGCCTCTATCACTACCGGCGCGCCGCGCACGATGCAAAGCGCGGTGGCGAGCCAACTCAGCGCCGCCGCCGCCGTCCATACCCACGACAGCCAGGGCGAGTTGATCGTCTGCAACGCCAGTGTCAGGGCGAGCATGGCAAAGGCCGCGGCCTTGACCATGCCGTAGCCGGCCCGCATCGGCCGACCCGCAACGACCCAGGTTCCCCAGTCGCCTTGCACTTGGGCATGCGCTGTCTTGCCGCCAGCATAGCCGATCTCGCGCACAGAATCCGTCAGCGCGCCGCGTATAATAAAGGTGATGGGAATGACCAGCGAGATCAGCGAAAGGCTGGCGAAGACCACCCACAGCACGATCTCGACAGCGCGGTCCGCGGCGATGTCTAGCACGCTGCCCAGCAAGGTGGTTTCACCCCGGCGCCGTGCGACAATCCCGTCGACAGCGTCAAGCACGATCAGCAGCAGCACGCCCGGCGCGGCTAGAAAACGTCCTGCCACCCCGCCGAAAAAGATCATCAGCACCAGGAGAATCAATAAAGGGAAGCGCGCCAGGGTGATCCAGTTCGCCAGGTTCATCGCGGTTGCTCCACGGTTCTTCCACGCGATGGGCTAATGATCTCTGATACAAAGGCGCAGCACGACAGAGACGCGCAGAGAAAATCGATAAAAGGAGCCAGACAGTTCTCTCTGCAAGCACTTTCGACGCAACGCCGCAGGGGAACAGAGAGGTGCAGAAGAGGTGCAAGCAAGGGTTTGACAGGCAATTCTCTACTTTTTCTCAGCATCTTCGCGCCTCTGGGTCAAGATGGATCATTTCTCAGACAGCTATCCGAAGTTGAACGGGTAGTCAGGAAATTATCGGCCAGCGCAGCAGAAAACGGCAAACTCAGAGAGAGCGTGCAGGGTGAAGGAGAGGAAGCCCGCGTTCTAGCCGGTGATTTCCGCCAAAGGCAGCCCCAAAAAGCTGGCGATGCGCTGCGACTGTTTTTCAACCGCGCGGCGCACGCGCATCGATAGGTTCTTGAACGGTTCCAGTGTGATGACCAGCCCGCCGGTCTTGCGTACATAGCGCCATGTGGCAACGGCGACGCCGGCGTCGAGCACCACGCCCTCGATATGGCCGGCGATGCGGAAGACCTGCTTGTGATGCGTGGGTGGCACGAGCCAACGCTTGTCCCTGTGCGCAAGCAGGAGCGGGTCAAAGCGGTAAAGCATCCGCACTGTGGTGCGCAACTCATCCGCAGGCGTCAGCAGCTCGTCAATATCCCGCCGCAAGAGGAGCCATTCGACGCCATCCACGACCACCTGTGTCACTTCGTCTTCGAGTGCGGCCAGCCAGCCGCGCGCCGACTCGCGCTTGTCGCCGCGCCAGTAGGCGAAATCCTGCAAGGTGGCCGGCCCATAGGCGTGTAGATAACGCCGCAAGATTTCACGATTGGCGGCGTCAGGGTCGGGCAGGTCCCAGGCAAGATCGGGGCGCCAGCTAGCGCGGTGTGCAAAGAGACCTTCGCCGTCACGCGCTGCGTGGCACGCGTGGCCCTGGCGCACGAGATCGGCGAACAGGCCGCCCCACGGCGACAAATGATCCTCATCGGTGATGAGGCCGGAAGCGCGCAGGTCGGAACGACCCATGACGCCCTTTGCGCGCAACAGCATCTCGGCGCGCGCGACAAGTTCGACATAGGCGTCGCCAGCGTCAGTGCGCTCGGCCGCGCGCTCCCACCAACTTTTGCGCGCGGCCAGCATGGCGCACACCAACGGCCAATCGGCAGTGGCATAAACATGCAGCGTGCCGCGCTGCCCCCACAGCTTGACCAGGGAGCGCTCATCGAAGAGCAGCGCGTTGTAGCGGGCATGGTTCAAGCCAACTGTGCGGTTGAACAACGCCACGCCAGCGGCAGGATGGATCTGCGCCTGGATGCCAGCCAGCATCTGCGCGGCAAGTTCGGGCGTGGCAAAGGGATCGATCAACCCGGAGCGGCGCAGGCGAAACCAACGCACCTGCTGAAGGTCGGCATGAATGCGCGTCTGTGTCATGGCCCTATCTCATTATATCCTGAAAACGAACAAATGTGCTGGCTGGAAAGTTTATCGCGTCTTGTGGTGCTGAACAAGTCGAGCTCTCCCTTGACGCCACCTTATTTTTTCATCAGGAACCGATGCGCTAGAATGAGCACGAAGCCTATCCTCACACTCAAACTGGGAGAGCCCTTTTTCGTGGAAACAATCGTTGTCGGCAACCGCACCCTGGCTTTCCGCCATTACGGGCGTCATCTCGCACCGGGGCGCCCCCCGGTGGTGCTGGTGCATGGCGCGGGGGGCAATCATCTGGTTTGGCCGCCGCAGGTTCGCCATCTGGCGGAGACCGCCATCTATGCCTTGGACTTGCCCGGTCACGGCGAGTCGCCACAGCCAGTCTGCGCCACGATCGATGCTTACAGCGAGGTTATCCACGATTTTGTCGATGGGCTCGAACTGCCCTGGTTTGTGCTGGCCGGACATTCGATGGGCGGCGCGATAGCACTGGACTTTGCTCTTGCCTACACACACCGGCTGGCAGGCATCGTCGTGGTGGGGGCCGGCGCGCGCATAAAAGTCTCGCCCGCTTTCCTCGACGGCATTCTGCATGATTTTCACGACACAACGAAACAGATCGTCGAGTATTCCTATCACAGTTCGACGGACGCGAACGCAAAGGAGCAGTATTTACGCGCCTTACGTGAGAATGATCCGCAGACGCTTTATGGAGATTTTGCCGCGGTCGAAGCCTTCGATGTACGCGATCGATTGGAAATGTTGAGGACGCCTACGCTGATCCTCTGCGGACGGCACGACCGTATGACGCCCCCTGCGCTCAGCAGGACGCTGCACGAACGCATCCCCGGCAGCCAATTGCATTTTATCGAAGAGGCCGGGCACAATGTACTCCTCGAACAGCCCACCGCCGTAGCCGCGCACCTCACCTGTTTTCTCGACCAGTTAAGCTGAAGTAGACCCCGGAAAACAGCAGGAGACGTTTTCTCCACCCTGCGCACGCCTCCAAAATATTCCCGCTGCCTTGACAAGAGAACATTTGTTCTATACAATCATCAACACGGAGGTTAGTCCCTATGAAACCGGATCGTGCCTGGTTGGAGCACAGCGCTGACCAGATCGAAGGAATTCTGGCGCGGCATAAAGCAAGAGGAGTCGTGCTGGGCGGGGTGGTCACACCGCGTTTTATTCAGTTCCGCGTACAGCCTGACCCGCGCGTGCGCGTCAATCGCCTGATCGCGCTGGCGGAGGAAATTGCGCTTGGCTTGGGCTGTGCTTCGGTGCGCGTCGCGCGCAGTGGCGCCTTTGTGCATGTCGAAGTGCCACGCAACCTTGAAGACCCCGTGCGCCTGCTCCAACTCGCCGCCTCACTGGACGCGGTTCCTCCTTATGCCGCGATCCTGGGGTTGGAGGAGGCTGGACAGCCGCTGCTGCTGCGCCTGCCCGCACCGGATGTCGTGCATATCCTCATTGTAGGGACAACGGGCAGCGGCAAAAGCGCGTTAGCGCGCACCATGCTGGCGTCGCTGGCGCTCAACAACGATGCCCAGACGTTGCGTTTGGTGCTCATCGACCCCAAAGGTCGTGGATTTGCCCCGCTTGCTCACTTGCCCCATGTCGAAGGCGGCCTGCTGAAGGAGGTGCAAGCGACTACGCTGCACCTGCGCATGCTCGTGCGCGAAATGGAGCGGCGCGATGGCGAAAGCGTCAGCACGCCAGTCATCGTGGTGGCGATCGATGAACTGGCCGATTTGTTGCAGACAGGCGGCAAAGCTGTGGAAGGGGCGATTGTGCGATTGGCGCAACGCGGCCGGCAGGCAGGCATTCATATTCTTGCCTGCACCCAGAAGCCCACCGCCAATGTGATCGGCAGCGCCATGAAAGCAAACTTTCCAGTGAGGTTGGTGGGCGCGGTGGCAAGCCGCGACGAAGCGCGCCACGCCACCGGCATCACCGACAGTGGCGCGGAGAAGCTGGCGGGACGCGGCGATTTTCTACTGGTGACGAAAGGGGAAGCGATGCGTTTTCAAGCAGCCTGGATCAGCGAGGAGGAATGTCAGTCGCTGGGGGTCAAGCGCGCCAGACCACCGGCTGGGGTGACGCCCGGCCAGCGCTGGCATGAAAAGGAGCCTTTATGAAGCGTATGATAGTAATGGCCATTGTGATTGTCGGCGGTGTGGCGGTGTGGCGGTTGGGCAGCCGCTTGAGCGCGGACGCAGTTGGCATGGCAGTCGGCATTTTGCTGGGCGTGCTGGCCAGCATTCCCGCGTCGCTGCTGATGCTTGCCAGCAGCCGGCGCCGCGACGTTCAAGAGAGCGAGCGCTGGCCAGAGCCACCGCGTGAACGCCTGGCGCCGGCGCACCAGCCACCGGTGATCGTGCTGGCAGGGCAGGCGCCACCGCAACAACAGTTGGCGCCGCCGCCCTATCCTTCTCCACATGCAGTTTACGGTTGGCCGCAGCCTTCCACTTCCGCTCGCCAGTTCAAGATCGTGGGCGAACAGGAACAGTGGTTGGAATAGCGCAGCAAAAAATCATGACGACGCGAAGTGCGCGGGGTGGGAAAGTTTCCCACCCCGCGCACTTCGCGTCTGGACAATGAACAAACGGCGCCATCGCGTTTCCACGCCCGCCGAAGGGAGTGCTTGGGCAAGGCATTGAAATTACGGTACACTGCATTGACCGACGCCGAGCATCAGGTCGTCGAGCACATCGACAGGAAGAGGCGTTTCATGCAATTAGATCCATTAGCCGCGATTGGCGGCATTCTTCTCACTGGCTTCCTTTGCCAGTGGTTGTCGTGGCGGCTGCGGATTCCCGTCATCTTGCCCTTGCTTTTCACGGGCTTGCTGGCCGGGCCGCTGCTTAACGTGGTGGAGCCAAAAGCCTTGCTGGGGGATCTGTTCACTCCCTTTGTGTCCATCTCTGTTGCCATCATCCTCTTTGAGGGAGCATTGACCCTGAACTGGAAGGAAGTGCGCCAGGTGGCTGGCGTGGTGCGCAATCTGCTGACAATCGGCGCCCTCATCACCTGGTTGGGCAGCGCGGTGGCCGCGCATTATCTGGTCGGGTTGTCGTGGAACTTGGCCTTCCTGTTTGGCGCCTTGATCATCGTGACCGGGCCTACTGTGGTGGCGCCCATCTTGCGCAATGTGCGTCCCACCGCCAATGTTGGATCGATCCTGCGTTGGGAAGGCATTTTGATCGACCCAATCGGCGCCTCGATCGCTGTCGTGGTCTTTGAATTGGTCGTGACGGGTGCGGATCTTTCTTGGCAAGATACGCTGATCTCGTTTGCGCTGCTGGCCACGGTGGGCTGTACGCTGGGTGCAATCGCAGGGTATCTCACCTATGTGGTTTTGCAGCGTTATCTCGTTCCCGATTATCTGCGCGACATCATGGTGTTGACAGCCGTCATCGTCATCTTTGTCCTGTCCGACACGCTGCTCCATGAATCGGGACTCTTCGCCGTCACCGTGATGGGCATCTTCCTGGCCAACACAAATCTGCGCAAATTACGCGAGGTGCTCTACTTCAAAGAAAAGTTGAGCATGTTGCTGATCGCATCGCTCTTTATTCTGTTGGCCGCCAATATCACGCTGCAAGAGTTGCAAATGTTGACCTGGGGCAGCTTCCTGCTGCTGCTGGTGGTCATGTTTGTTCTGCGGCCGTTGAGCGCGCAGATCAGCGCGCTCCGCAGCGATTTGAACTCGCACGAGCGGCTTTTTCTTTCCTGGATTGCCCCGCGCGGCATTGTGGCCGCGTCGGTCTCTTCGCTTTTCGTCTTTCGACTCACCGCACGCGGGATGGATGAAGCGGCTATCTTGGCGCCGCTCGTTTTTCTCATCATCGTGGGAACCGTGCTGGCGCAGGGAATGACGGCCAAACCTTTGGCGAAAAAACTGGGCATCAGCGAGGCGGATCCCCAGGGCTTCCTGATCATGGGTGCGGATCTGTTTGCACGGGAACTGGCGTTGATGATCCAAAAGGCCGGTCTGACCGTGCGACTGGTTGATGTAAATCGCGCCAATATCCAAATTGCGCGGCTTGCCGGGTTGGATGCTCTGGAGGGCAATATCTTGTCCGAATATGTGGAATCTGACTTGGATCTGAGCGGCATCGGGCGGCTGTTGGCGGTCACGCATAATGACGAAGCCAATGCACTGGCTTGTAAACATTTCGAGGACGAGTTTAGTTCGCAAGAGGTCTATCAACTGGCGCCGCAGTTGACGGAGCGCGAACAATCCGCGCTCAATCACCCTAATCTGGGGCGGCTGCTCTTTGCTAAGGACGCCACTCATGAAGCGATCAGAAACCGGCTCCAAACCGGCGCCGTGCTTAAGATGACGTCATTCACCGACGAATTTACCATCGACGACTTCCGCGCGCTGTACGGCGAAGAGGCGCTGATCTTGATAGGGCGCCGCGGCAAAAAAGTAACCGTATCCACCAGCAGACGCCCTATCACACCGCAACAGGGGTGGACGGTAATCAGCTTGGTGACGGACAGGGAAACCGCGCCGGTCCAGGAAAAAGGCGCGCGTACGCCCGTGGCTGCCCGATCGGATCGAGAGCCAGAGTCACCCCTTTTTGCGGCGTAAAAAGTTACGTGGTGCGCCGGGTGCATCAATAAGGAAGCAATTGTTATGGGAATCATGCGGGCAGGTCTGACAGCGGAGACTTACGATCGAGGGTACACCAACCGAGAATTATTCGGGCGCATTGCTGCTTATTTCCGACCGCAGAGCCGACGTCTATTCGCGGTGATGGGGCTGGTGAGCTTGTTGTCGCTGTCGGGTGCGCTGTTGCCGGTGCTGATGGCGCAAGGCGTCAACGTGGTGACCGGCGCCGCGGCCAATCGCAATATGGTGGCCGCGGCGCTGGTGGCGCTGGTCGTGGTGATCGGCGTCCTGAACTGGGCGATCAACTGGGGGAGGCGCATCCTTACCGCGCAACTGCTGGGCGACGTGGTGCTGGCGATGCGCATCGACGCCTTTCGCGCGGTGATGAACCACGACATGAGCTTCTTCGACCGCAATCAGTCGGGGCGCATTGTCAGCCGCATTACGACCGATACGGACGAATTCAGCCGGGTGGCGGTGCTCGTCACAGAAGTAGGGTCACAGTTGCTGTTGGTAGTGATTCTGCTGAGTTATCTGTTCACCGTGAACTGGCGGCTCACGCTGCTGCTGGCGCTGCTGGCTCCAGTGGCGATCCTCGTGGCCACGAGCTTCCAACGCTGGGCGCGCCGCGCCACACGCACGAGCCAGCAAGCTGTCGCCGACGTCAACGCCAGCATTCAGGAAGCAGTCACCGGAATTCGCGTTGCCAAGAACTTTCGCCGCGAGCAGGGCATCTACGATGAGTTTCTGGCTGTCAACGAACGCAGCTATACCGTGCACGTGCGCCGCGGCTTTGTGCTCTCGCTGATTTTCCCGACGCTGCAACTCTTTGCCGGGGTGGGCACCGCGGGGCTGCTCTATGCAGGCGGCTATTCCACCTATCTTGGCGCCATCAGCGCGGGCGCGTGGTTTCTGTTTATGAACAGCGTCGGCCTCTTCTGGTTCCCGATGATCAATTTGTCGGCGTTCTGGAGCCAGTTTCAGGGTGCGTTGAGCGCCACCGAACGCATCTTTGCGCTGATCGACGCCGAGCCGGTCGTCATCCAGACGGACAAGCGCGCCGCGCCTGCGCTCACCGGCGACATTCGCTTTGAGCACGTAGACTTTCGTTACGGCAAGAAAGAACAGGTGCTGCAGGACTTTTCGTTGCATATCCGTCCGGGGGAAAGCGTGGCGCTGGTCGGGCACACCGGCGCGGGCAAGTCGAGCATTATCAAGCTGGTTACGCGCTTTTATGAATTTCAGTCTGGTCAGATTCTGGTCGACGGCATCGATATTCGCACCTTTGATTTGCGCGATTACCGTCGTCAGCTTGGCATTGTCAGCCAGACGCCTTTCCTGTTTTCTGGCACGGTGGCCGATAACATTCGCTACGCCACGCCCCACCTCACCGACGAGGCGGTCGAGCGCATTGCCCGGCAGATCGGCAACGGCGAGTGGATGGACACGTTGCCCGATGGGTTGCAGACCGATGTGGGCGAACGCGGCGCCCGGCTGAGCCTGGGTCAGCGCCAGTTGGTCGTGCTGGCGCGCATGTTGGCGCAGAACCCCGCGATCTTCATTCTGGATGAGGCGACCGCCAGCGTCGACCCTTTCACCGAAAGCCAGATCCAGGCTGCGCTGCAATTCATCCTGAAAAATCGCACCTCCATTGTGATTGCACACCGTCTGTCCACGGTGCGCGCGGCCGACCGCATCCTCGTGCTGCGCAAGGGGCGCATCATCGAAGCGGGCGATCACGACACGCTGATGGCGACCAGCGGTCACTATGCCGACCTCTACGAGACTTATTTCCGGCATCAGTCGCTGGAATATCTTGAAGGGCGCCGCCAAAATGTAACAGAGAGGAGGTAGTTAATTTTTGACGAGTTTTACAAGGTGCGAAGGATAAAGCAGTCTTTTTGCGATAACTTCCAGTATAGATTGCATCACTTTAGAGCGGTGAGCATACTGGGAGAATCCAAGGAGAACTAAACATGATCGCACACCAAAGAACCCCGCGCGTTGGCATCGGCAGCATATACGTCTCAGGCATCTGGCTTGCGCAGGTGCAATACACCCTGAAGAGCGACAGCGCCTCCGCACTGGCCGGCGCCTTACACATCCTGGACGGCGAACGCGATCTTTTCGTCCCGCCTATCCCTGCCGACAGTTTTACGCTGGAGCTTGCCGACGGCCGTCAATGCTCGTTCGTCCCTGCCACCGGCAACCCTGTCAGCGGCGCCTATACATTCAGCACCCCGATGTTGCCCATGTGAAGCCGACAACGCGAACACAGCTTTGGCTCAGTTCACCCACTCCAGGCTGTGTTCGAGGAAATTGTCCAGGTTGCCCACAATCGGCGCAACCAACCGTGCTTCGCCGCCGGTGCTGGGGACCGCATAGAGTTTCCAGCCACCGTCGCGGTTGCTGACAAAGGCCACCCAACGACCGTCCGGGCTGACCGTAGGCAGGCCATCAATGGCCGGGCTGTCGGTCAACCGCGTCACCTCGCGTGAGGTGGCGTCGACCGTGTAAATTTCGTAGTTTCCATCGCGCGCGTTGCTCATAAAGGTCACAAAGCTGCCGCTCGGCGACCAGCGCGGGCGGTCGTCGGCCGGCGCCGCGGTCAATTGCGCGGCATTGGCGCCGCTGCTGGAGATCGTCCACAGCCCGCAGCGATTGCCAGACTCGTCGCACCCGCGAAAGACGATGAGGTCGGCGCTGGCGTGCCAATCGGGAGATTCTCCAAAGGTCAATGTCTCGGTGCCGCCATTTTCCTCCGCCCACATCACGTAGATGCGCCAGCGGCGGTCGCCTTCACGGTTGCTGGCAAAAACAAGCTGGCTGCCTTGCGCGTTCCAACTGGGCAAAGCGTCTTCCGCATAATTGCTAAAGCGCAACTGCAAGCCAGTTGCCGGGTCAAACGAACTCAGGCCGGCCATATCGCTGCGCAGGTTGCGATAGACCAGACGCGCGCCATCGCTGCGCAATGCCGGCTGGGCCGCGTCCTGGAGGATCGTCTGCGCCGGCGTGGTCTTGCCGACGGAGACCGACAGAATTTGGCTGCGGCCGGAGACCGCGTCAGACGACGAATACAGGATGCGGCCGATCGCGGGGCCGCCGCTGCTCGTAGCCGCCTGCGCGCCCGCAGACGCGAGTGGGGTGGCGTCGTCGCTCAAGGCGTCGTCCGGTGTGGCGCCGCTGGCAAGCTGGCACTGCGTCTGCGCCAGGTCGCGCTGAGTAACGATGTCCGGCGCGGAGGCCACCGAAATTGCCTGATTATACTCATCCTGCGCCTCGCACCAGGCTGCTTCGCCGGCCAACTGGTCCGCATACCCGACGTGCGCCTCTTGCAGCCGCTGCTCGACATCGCGATAATCCGGTTCAAGCGCGTAGAGCGCTTGCAGACGTGTGATGTCGAGTTGCCAATCGACGCCGGTGTAGGCCAGCACGTCGAGATATTGCTCGATCAGATCGCGCTCACGTTGGACATCCTTGGCATCGGGCTGGAGCGCTAACGCCTTGTCGTACAGCGCCAACGCTTCTTCCAGGTTGTCAGCATTGTCTTTTTCCAAAGCGAGGTTGACGTAGGCTGCTACAAGTTGGTCGCTGACTTCAGCAGCGTTGTACGCAGGATCGCTCTGCTGCACCAGAAGCAGATTGGTCAGCGCCTCCTGCCAACGTCCGGCGCGTGCAGCGCGCTGTGCAGTCTCCCAATAGGTCGCCACTATAGAGGCGGGCGTCGGTGCGATCTCCGTTGTGGCGGCAGACAGCGGCGGATTATCTAAGGGCGACACCGCGGTGGTGGAGACGGCCGCCACGTTGTTGGCCGCCCGGGCGCCGGCAAGCGCCCAGGTGATCGTGGCGCCGGAAGTCAAGGCGGTGCCGCTGGCCCACGCACTTTCGGCTCGCACCGGGTTGCCCTATGCCGTCGTGCGCAAGGTGCGCAAACCGTACATGGCCGACACCATCACAGCCGAGGTTGTGAGCATCACCACCGGCGTTCCTCAACAGCTCCACCTGGATGGCAAAGACCTGGCGTTGGTGCAGGGCAAGCCTGTCCTGCTGCTCGACGATGTCATCAGCACCGGCAACACGCTGCGCGGGATGCGCCAACTGATGCAGCGCGCCGACGCCACCATCGTGGGGGAAATGGCCGTCTTTACCGA
>JACSRH010000381.1 GCA_014879855.1 Caldilineaceae bacterium
TCCATAAGAACCTGTCCATAAGAACCTGTCCATAAGAAAGGACACAAGAAGAAAGGACATAAGCCATGAGCACCTTGTATGATCCCGACCTGACCCAGTGGTTGCAATTGAGCGGCGAATATATCGGCCGTGTTCGTCCGGCTAACGAGCGTGTAGATTGGATAATGTTTCTGTTCGAGCAGATCAAGCCCTTCATTTCCCAGGAAGAATATCAAAAGCTGCTGGCTGAAGTGCGGGCCGCGCTGGAGACGCAGCAGCAGTAGGGCGTCATGATGCGCCGCCCCAACATTTTACTGCTTTACACCGACCAACAACGTTGGGATGCTATTGGCGTCAACGGCAACGCGGAGATTCTCACACCAAATCTGGATCGGCTGGCGGCCGAAGGCGTCAACTTTGACCATCACTTCGTGCAGAATCCCGTCTGCATGCCCAGCCGCGTAAGTATGTTGACCGGCCAGTATCCGTCTGCACTGCGCATTACACACATGGGCGTCCCCGTGCCGCTGGATACGGTTGCGCTGCCACATCTGCTGCGACCCTACGGCTACCGCACGGCCAACATCGGCAAGCTGCACTTTCTGCCGCACGCCAATCGCGACCATCGCACGCCGCACCCGGCCTATGGCTTCGATCACCTGGAGATCAGCGACGAGCCGGGCGTCTACGAAGATGCCTATCGCGCCTGGGTGCGACGTTTGGCGCCCGACCAGCTTGATTTTCTCAGCGTCGGACTGCCGCCGGCGACGCGCGTCTGGTACGATGTGATGGGTGTGGCGGACAGCGTGACGCATCCTGGCGTGGCTGCACGCGCGGATTTCACCGGCGCCATCCCTTTCCCCGGCGACGAGCGCTTCACCCACTCCGCCTTTGTCGCCGACCAGACGATCGAATTTCTAACCCAGCAGCGCGCGACGGGACAACCTTTTCTCTGTATTGCGGGCTTCTATTCGCCGCACGCGCCGTGGGTCGCACCGCAGCGCTTTCTCGACCTGTACGACCGGGAAGCACTGCCCGTGCCCGCTTACCCGCCTGATCAGGAGGCCAAACGCACCGCGCCTGGCTTCACCGATGCACGTCTGCGCAGCGCCCGCCACGGCTATTATGCGATGGTCAGCGAGGTGGATCACCACGTTGGCCGCATCCTTGCCGCGTTGGCGGCGCATGGGCTGGCGGAGAACACCATCGTCCTCTTCACCTCCGATCACGGCGAGTGGTTGGGCGAGCATCTGCGCTTTGGCAAGGGCTATCCCGGGGATGACGCCGTCAGCCGCACCCCGCTGATCGTGCGCTGGCCGGCTGGAATTGCAGCGCCAGGCCGCGTGGTGAGCCAGATGGTCGAGGCGGTGGATATTGTGCCGACCTTGCTGGAGACCGCGGGAATCCAGCGCTCGCCTGGCCTGCAAGGGCAGAGCCTGTTGCCAACATGGCAGCATCGACCGTTTACGGGAAAATCCGCCGCGCTTATGGAGTTCACCGGATGGAAGAACCTGCGCACGGCCAACTTCCGCTACCTGGTTCATGCCGACGGCAGCGAACTGCTCTGGGACTTGCGCAGCGATCCGGGCGAATACAGCAACGTGGCCAATGATCCTGCCTACACCACGGAACTCGCTGAACACCGCCGCCTGCTGCTGCAGAAGCTTATCCAGATCGAACAGCCGCTCGAGCGTATCTGGCCCTATTGAGAGAAGCGCACAAACCTTTCGCTTACAAATTTTCCTGGAAGAATTTGATCGTCCGTCGCATTGCTTCGTTGAAGGCGGGCGAGCTGATGTTGTGGCCGCCGCTGTCGTAGCGATAGTACTCGTAATCTTTGCCGGCGACATTGAGCGTCACTGCCAGGTCGTCGGAGTAGCCGATGTTGACGACGTTGTCATTGAGCGCGTGGTGAAGCTGCACCGGCGCCTGCAGCAGGTCGATGTGCTCGGTGAGTGAGACGGCTTTCCAATAGGGAATCGTGGCGTTCGGTGGCCCGTAGGCTTCGCGAATCTGCTGGCCGATCTGACGGCTGGCCGAGACAGCGGCGGCAGTGGCGTCATAGGATGGATCCTCAATCGAGTAGCGCGAGAAATCGTCGTAGCTGTAGACTGCGCCGGCCCAGATCACCCCTGCCTTGATGGCCGGCTCGATCAGCATCGCACGCAGCACCAGATTGCCCGCCATGCTGTGCCCCCACATGCCAATGCCCTCTGGATCGACATAATCTAACGTCTGCAAGCTCTTCAACGCCGCAATCGCATCGATGGTATAGTCCGGCGAGAAATAGGAGCCGGTCGGCTCCCCTTCGGAGTTGCCGAAGCCGCGCAGGTCGATCTTGAAGACGACAAAGCCGCTGCGCGCCAGCGCATCGACATAAGCTTCATAGCGTTCTGTCGTGCGATATTGATCGGGTGGGATATAGCCGTGGTTGAAGACAATCGCCTTGAACCCTTTTTCTGAGGCATCGCCAAAAGGAATGGTCAGCAAGCCGTAAATCTTGTTGCCCTCGGAAATGTAGCTGGCGATGTATTGTGCATAGTTGGCGCCGTCGTCTAGTTGCCGCTCAAGGGTAATCTCGCTGCCTTCGATGGTGCGCTTGAGCAGCGCCGCAATCGTCAACTCGTCGCCCACCGCGAAGAGCGGCGACGGTGTAGGCGACACGGTGGCGGTTGGCGTCGCCGGCGCGGTGGCGGTCGGCGTTGGGGGCGCTGGCTCCACAGTGTCCGCCCGCGCGCCAGCATCCGTCGGTGCAACAGTATCTGTCGGTGCAACAGTGGGCGCTGCTGCCGGTGTGGACAGGACAAACGCCGCGTCGATCGCGCCGGCGTCGGCGGCGGTTTCTGCCGGACGGTTCACGTCCGTCGCCGCCGGATTGGCGCTAGCTGTGTGCGCGCTCGCGGTGGCCACGGCGCCATCCGCCGGCGCGGCGACCATCTGGCAGGCCGCTAATCCTGTCGCCAGCAGGGCGGCGCCGCATAATGCCATGAAAGATTGTGGATTCATTGTTCACTTTCCCAGCAAAGTGGTGGTTGTTTGTTTATGCGCCACAGATGCTACCGCAAAAACTGCATCAGGGAAAGTCATTCAATGTCTTGCGTTTGGCGAACCTGGCTTAGCGGGGCAGGGCGTCGCCTCTGAGAAACTGACTTGAAAATAATTTCTTAACGCAAAGGCGCGGAGAAGCAGAGGCGCAAAGGCATTTTCAT
>JACSRH010000456.1 GCA_014879855.1 Caldilineaceae bacterium
ACGGGCAGAATTGCGAATTGGATGAGTGATTCCGGTATCAAACTGATGCTGCCTTTCGCCTGGATCGCTTTAGCGAGTAGAGCGTGGCTGTCAACACGAACAGCGCCGTTGTCACGGTGATGATCGCTCCTAGCTGCAGATAGACAGGAACATACTCAAAAACGACGGTATGCTCACCCGCTGGCACGTACACCGCGCGAAACAAGAAGTTCCCACGATAAATCTGGGCCGGTGCGCCATCGACAGTTGCCTGCCAGCCTGGATAGTAAGAATCGTTCAGCACCAGATAGCCGTCACTCTCTGTGGATATTTGGAGCGCGACGCGCAAGGCGTGATCGCTCTCAATCGTTACGGTAGATGAGCCGTGGCCGGCTGGTTCTGGCGCAGCGGCATCCGGAATAACTACCGTCTCGCCTGGAATGAAATCGGGTTCGAACAGGGTTGGCCACGGCGCATCAGGCTTCGCCTTAAGAACTGTGTGTGCCACGTACGCTCGCGGCAATGCCTCGTCATTTTCGTAAATTGTCCAATTTTGGCCTCGCTTTATGGGCCGGCACCCTTCTACATGATAGAACCCGGATTCTGGGCGGACTGCATCGGCGGCAAACATCGCCGTAAAGGGCAGCCAGGATATCCACTGTTGGGCAGGTGCATCTGCCAGCCAAGATGCCTGATTGGCCGATCCACAGTTGAGGCGATTGCGCAGATCAATCAGATAACGGACGCTGGCCAGACTCAACAGGCGCATGGTGGGCGGCTGGCCTGACCAGAAATTCTGCATGTAGATATCATGCCAATGAGTCTCAAGCGGGCTATAGCCGTCCAGATCAGGTACATCCTGAATCAGACTGAGGTACGACCGTTGTTGCCAGGGGGCTTTGCCGTTGACGATATACACGCGCTGCTGCTCAAGGTTCAGATCCTTCACTGATTGCCATAGCTCGGACTGGGTCTCGCGATTCACGGGGACCAGATAGACTGCCTGGTAGCGGGTAACGAAGACAGCCAGATCTGCCACCAGCAAGAGCAGGCCTATGCTCCACCAGATCTGGCGCGGAATTCGCGGCATCAACCACAACCAGCCCGCAATGACGATCAACCCCAGGGCTGGCAGCAATGTGTAAGGGTCACGCAGGTCGGTGGCCTGAATGAGCCCCGCCTGCATGTACGCCGTGCTAACTTGACCCCCACCCAACCAAGTGGCCCAGCTGTCGCTAAGTGGTTGCGCATTCGGACCAGTCAAGCTCGCATTCAGGCCTGCCAACGCCAGCGCGAGCAGCGCACCGGCCACCGCTGCGATCAGCGCCAGGCGTTTTGTCAGACGCCCATCAACCTGTTCCAGGATGACGTGCATGCCGACGCCAGCCAGCAACGCCAGCGAAAAATCCAGCAGATATACAAAGCGGATCGGGGCACGAAAGCTGCTTAATCCGGGCAAAGCCTGCAAGAAACGATACAGTGGGGTATTGCCGCCCAGCGCCAGGATCAGACTCAACGCCGCCATGCCAAGCAGAAAGATGACCAGCGGTTTGAACGACTTGGTTGCCAGTGCGGCAGCGGCCAGGAGCAATGTCAATAGACCGACATACAGGCTGATTTCAGCATAATTCCATGCTCCCCAGTATGGTCGGATGCCAAAGAAAAAGGGTAGCACAGCCACGATCAGATTGGACGAGAATAGCGAATAGGACGAGGCTTCGGCATAGTCCATCCGACCACCTAGGCGCATGGATACACCGCTCAGCTCGGCCAGCGGCAGGAGATAGACAGCTGCGATTCCAACCCCCACAATCAGAACTGTGCCCAACACGGCGGCCGCCCGAGCAAGGCGCTGGCGCAGCGTACGCGAGCGATCCACCATGACAAAGCGAAAGCCGATGTAACTTGCCACCCAGATCAGCGTCATAAATGGCACTTGCGGATGGCCTGCTAGCCACTGTATTCCCCAGGCAACACCGGCCGCATAACCAAAGGCCAGACGGCGCTGTGCGGCCAATTCCACCGCGCACAGGATCACGGGCAGCCAACACCCTGCGGTGAAGACGCTCACATGGCCAACGTGCCCAACCAGGAACCCGCTGAAGGTAAAGGCCACGGCTGCAACAAGCGCTCCCGCCCAACGCAGACCAAGCAGACGCGCAAACCAACAGGTCGATAAAGCCGCAATCACATAGCTCAGCATGAGAGAGGCGTTCAGAGCAGTAGTCGAATTAAAGAGTAGCAGCGTCAGCCAGTGTACGGGAAAGAAGGCGCCGATTTGTCCCTCAGCCAGCAAGGGAAATCCGGCGAAGATGTTGGGATTCCAGATCACATCAGAAAAGTTCAGTTGCCGAATCGCTCTGCCTAGCGCGTGAAACAGCGGATAGGCGAACGTGTCCAGATCGCCAGTCCCTAACATTTGTTGACCTGATACTACGG
The DNA here is from genome assembly GCA_014879855.1 of Caldilineaceae bacterium. GTDB lineage: Bacteria > Chloroflexota > Anaerolineae > Caldilineales > Caldilineaceae > Caldilinea. The sequence continues at coordinate 2,419 of JACSRH010000456.1, forward strand.
GTAATGAAACGAGGCAGACGATGCCAATCAACAACAAGGCCGCGGCAATGGGCGCGCAGTTGGAGCGGACATACCGTTTCAGCAAAGTCTGCATGTGACGACTCGGTTCCAAGCTGATGCTTATCTTGCTTGGCGTAACTCGTCAATCGCCTGTTGCAATGCCTCTAGCGTGCTCTGCCGTTCTCGATCGGCCTCCGTGGCCCGTTGGCGCAACCAGATCACTTCCTGCGACAGAATGGTCAGCGTCTGTATCAGATCGAAATTGATCTCATTCTGCTGGCTCACAATAGGATCGATATACCAGCGCAGCAGGCGCCGCACGATCTTCTGGGTGGCTGCCACAATCTTGGGGCGGATACCTGGTGGCCAGTCCGGATACGCAATCGGCAGATGCGAATTGACGCGGCGATTGGCTGACAGGACAGACTGCAGCATCAGGCTGTCGCGCGTGCCTGGTCCGTTAGCGCCATCGGGCAGCCACCGCTCCAATAACCGTCTGAGCGTTTCGGCCGACGTGGGCGGCGCATCTTGCAGCTTGACCGATCGCGATCCGGTCAGACTGACCCGGCGCAGCTGCTCCAGCACTGTCGTAAGCACCTGGCGCGACGTCTCGCGGCTGGCGATGCCCAAGCGGTTGCGCCACTCTACCAGATCATCCAGATCCTGCAGCGTCTTGAAATATAGCGAAGGCATCGCGCCACGAATGAAGGTTGCCAGATCGGTGTTTTCCTTCTGCAGTGATTGCAGCCAGCGCGTCTCTTCG
>JACSRH010000108.1 GCA_014879855.1 Caldilineaceae bacterium
CAGGTCGATGCTGCGGTTCATCAGGCGCAGCATGGCGTCGTCCGGGCCAGGCCACCAGTTGCGGTAGGCCTCGGTCGATTTGTCGCTGGTCAACGACATCGGCGCGCGTTCGTCGACGAGCACGACGTTGCGCACGCCCTGCTTGACAGCCAGGTGATAGGCGGCGGCAATGCCCGCAATACCTGCGCCGCAGATGATGACTTCAGCGGTGGATGCACTCACAGCGGTTTATTTCCCCTTCCAATCCGGCTTGCGCTTCTCCACGAAGGCGGCCATGCCTTCCTTCTGATCCTCGGTCGCAAAGAGCAGGTTGAAGGCGCGGCGCTCGAAGAGGACGCCCTCGGCCAGCGTGCTCTCGAAGGCGCGGTTGACCGCTTCCTTGGCCACGCGCAGCGCCACCGGCGCCTTGTCGGCGATCTCGGCGGCCAGCTTGAGGCTGTCCTCCAGGAACGAAGCCGCCGGGAAGACGCGGCTGACCAGCCCAAATTGCAGCGCCTCCTGCGCCGAGATGCGCCGCCCGGTCAGCACCATCTCCATCGCCACTGACTTGCCGACCGCGCGCGTCAGCCGCTGCGTGCCGCCCGCACCGGGGATGATGCCCAGGTTGATCTCCGGCTGTCCGAATTGCGCCGTCTCCGACGCGATGATCAGGTCACAGGTCATCGCCAGTTCGCAGCCGCCGCCCAGACAGAAGCCGCTCACCGCCGCCACGACGGGTTTGCTGATCCGCTGCACCGCGTCCCAGTAGCCGATAAAGGGGCTGCCCATCATCTCGACGACGCCGGCATTCGCCATCTGCTTGATGTCGGCGCCGGCGGCAAAGGCTTTTTCGCTGCCGGTCACGACGATGCAGCCGATGTCCTCGTCGGCGTCGAAGGCTTGCAGGGCGCGCACCAGTTCGTCCATCAGCTCGCTGTTGAGCGCGTTGAGCGCCTGCGGGCGATTGAGTTGGGCAATGCCGACGCGCCCTTCCTGGCGCACCAAGAGGTTGGTGTACGCTTCATTCATAGTTTTGCTCCTTGTTGCGCCAACTTTCATGGCAGATGACTCTGGCGACTTCATTCTTTGATAACCATATAGCTGATAGTGGTTCAAGTACAGTAATGATCCAGTCGGATCAACGCAGCCCATCAACTTGCAAGGCGATAGACATTACGGAATCAGCGTTGCCGGCGGTCTTGGCCCTCCTGCACCGCGCGGCGGAGCAATTGAGATTACTCTGTCTCCTGTTTGGAGATGAGGTTTCAGTAAATCGACCAGGACAAGGTCGTCGCTGTCAGTGTAAGCATCAAGTATTTTCTTCAAGTCAGTGCTTACCGGCACAAGGAGCACCGCTTCTTGATCACCTCCAGAGCGCCGAATGACGATTTCATACTTGGCGTCTCGTGGAACCTCAGGTGCAGTATCGATCACTTCAACGGTGGAAACAACCGGCGGTACAGCTAGAGGGAGTTTGCGCGCTGCTATGTCGTCGGGGGTAGGCGTCGGAACTTCTCTCGAAATTGTAGTAGGATCAGCGATGCTTTGTTGAGATTGCCAAGACCAGTCATCGATAACTGGAAACCTGCCATCTGCGTCTTGCGTAAAGCCGACGAATACAAAAATCAGCAATGGAACGCTTGCCAGAAGCACCAACCATCTGGTTCGTACTCTCTGTCCTTTCTCTTTCCATGAACTTTTCATGGCGCGGTTCCGTGTATCACCATGAGAATTGGGGTTCAGCCGGGATTCATGGGATCGCAACGTACGCGCCGGGGACGGGCTGTGCATCTTCGGGCCGGGAAAACGTTCCTAGCCCGTCCCCGGCACGTAACCACACGAGATCCGGTCTATGCTTTTACGCCGTGACGAGTTCGCCTTCTTCCGCCTGCCAGGCGACCGGGTCGTAGGCAGGCAGATCGCAGCGCAGCGGTCTGTCCTCGCGGTCGCCCAGTGCATAGGCGGCCTGCATCAGCGTATGGATCTGCGAGGTGCCTTCGTAGATGACGGCGCTCTTGGTGTTGCGCAGATGACGCTCGACGTTGTACTCATCGGAGTAGCCATAGGCGCCGTGAATCTGGACGGCGTCGTTGGCGCAGCGGTTGGCGGCGTCGGTGCAGAACCACTTGGCCATGCTCGTCTCGCGCGTGTTGCGGATGCCCTGGTTCTTGAGCCAGCCCGCCTTCCACACCAGCAGCTGGCCCGCGTCGATGCTCTGCTGCATGTTCGCCAGCATCTGCTGCACCAGTTGGTATTCGGCGATGGCGCGGCCAAAGGTTTCGCGCTGCTTGGCGTACTTGATCGACTCGTCGCGGCACGCCTTCATGATGCCGACCGCGCCCGCGGCCACGCCATAGCGTGCGTTATCAAGCGCGCTCATGGCGATCTTGAAGCCCTCGCCTTCCATGCCCAGACGGTGGCTTTGCGGCACGCGCACGTCGTGCATGGAGATCCAGCCGGTGTTGCTGGCGTGGACGCCCATCTTGCCTTCGATCGTGCCGGTGGTGAGACCCTTCCACCCCCGCTCCAGGATAAAGGCCGTGATGCCGCCCGCGCCCTTGCTCGTATCCGTTTTGGCAAAAACGAGGAAGCGATCAGCTACATTGGACAACGTGATCCACATCTTCTCACCGCTGAGGATGTAATCGCTGCCTTCCTTGCGGGCAATCGTGCGCATGGCCGCCACGTCAGAGCCTGCGCCCGGCTCGGTCAGGCCAAAGCAGGCGATATGCTCGCCGCGCGCCAGTGGCGGCAGAAACTCCCGCTTCTGCTCCTCCGTCCCCCACTGGAAGATCGGCAGCGCGTGCAGGCCAAGGTGCACGGCGATTGTCTCGCGCACCGAAGAGTCGCCATATTCCAGCGCCTCGGAAATGATGCCGAGCGAGAGGTAGTCCAACCCGGCGCCGCCATAGCGCACCGGCAGACAGATCCCCAAAAAGCCGAGGTCAGCCATCTGGGGCAGCAGTTCGTGTGGATAGGTGTGGTTGCGGTCGTGTGCCTTAATGATCGGCATGACTTCCTTGCGGGTAAAGTCATAGGCCATCTTTTCGATCATTTTGTGTTCGTCGGTCAGGCGAAAGTCCATAGAAAAACCCTCATTTGGAGAATATAAGAAACTCTGCTATAGAACTGTCTATTCGCTGAAAAAGTCTAGCGAAAACGTGAATTCATTGATATGCTCTGGGGATGAACACAGA
>JACSRH010000479.1 GCA_014879855.1 Caldilineaceae bacterium
CGCAGAGAGTGCTTGCCCATAGTTGCCTGTTGTTCCTCTGCGAGCCTCTGCTCCTTTGCGCCTCTGCGTTAAATTTGTCCCTGTTCAAACAGTTGCTTACCGATGCAGTGCTGCGACTGCTTTGTCCTCGGCCGACGCCCCGACATCACCATCGGGCAGAGGGTCGCCGTCTGCAAGTGGCGCACGGCTCACAGCTTCACCGCCCGGCGCCGCTGCAAACGTCGCCTCTGCGCCCATCATTGCTGCATCAGGGTTATGCAAACCCAGCGCAGCCTGGCGCTCGCGGAATCGTACAAACATTATATAGCCAAAGCCAGCAATGATGGCAAACGAAAACCACTGCACCGCGTAGCCCAGATGATTCCCTTCGTCGAGCGCCATCGGCTCCTCGCGCACGGGCAGGCGGTCGAGCGGGCGCGCCGGCTCAGGCAGTTGCTGGATCCAGGCCGTTTCCAGGGAATAGGGCATCTGCGCCTGAATCGCTGGGATATCAATGCGGTGCCATTCGGTCTGCAGCGCGGCGGGTGGCGTCGAGGGTTGGCCATTGGGCGGCGCCTGCGAGGGGCGGATCAGGCCGATCATCGGCGCGCCGGCCGGCTCTTCCAGTGCGGGCCAGGATTGAGGCGCACTGAGATCGCTGGAAACCCATCCTCGCGCCACCAATACGGCGCGATTGTCTTCCATCACAAAAGGCGTCACCAGCACAATGCCAGGCGCGTCGCGATAAACCTGGCTCTTCAGCACGATCTGGCGGGCGTAATCGAAGGCGCCTTGCGCCGTCACCCGCCGATACTCGAGGGCGTCAAGATTTTCAGGCAGCGATTCCTGGTTCAGGTCGAATGGCGCCTGTTGCCAGCGCTCGGCAAGCAAGGCGTTGTAGCTGCGTTTCTGCGCGTGGCGATCCAGTTGCCAGAATCCAAGCCAAACAAACATCGCCATCGACAGCACGATGAGGAGCGTGAAAAAAATCCATTTTTTGCTGAAAATTTTGAGAATATACACCATTTACTCCTGCACAGAGGAAGACGCTGGATTGCGCATCGATGCGAGCAATTGCGGCTGGCGCCGTCGCGCACTCAAAAATCCCACAATTGCCAGCACAACGAGCGCACCGCCGCCCCAGACTATCCAGTTGAGCGTACTACCTGCCGGCGCTACGGTTTGGGTGAAACTGACCGCGCCAACGCCAGCCTCGCCACTTGCCTCCACTTCGGCGCGCCAGAGGCCCGCGACCGGCAAGGAGCCATCCGCTTCGTAGTAGCCGGCCGCAGCCCCAATCTGCGTGGCCGTTAACAGCACAGCCTGCGTCGCCTGGCCATCAAGCGTCAGACGCACCGTCACCTGCGCGTCGGTGATCGGCATAATCTGACCGGCGGCATCCTGCTGCGTGACGGCGATGGTGACGTGAACGTTGGCATCGGCCTGCCACGGTTCTGGACTGGTCCACACAAAGAGGCGATAGGGGCCGGCCGGCGCGTCGGTGACCTGGGGCGCACCGCCGCCGTGCGCCAGCGCAGCTGCCGGCCACGCGATGCCCAGCAGCAGTCCCGCCAGCAGCAGCGCCCGCCACCCACATCCTAGCTGCTTCATTGCGAACCGGCTGCCTTCATACGCTGTTCCGGCGCGGGCAGCGCCACCATTCCCGTTGCTGTGACCTGCTTCTGCTTGCGTTTCTTCTCCTGATGCGAGATGACGCCCAACATAATGATCGCCACGTCGATCATCATTTCGCTGCTCCACACCCACATGATGGCGCCGCCGATCATCTGATCTTCCAATCCTGACATGCCGTAGAGGCGCGGGACGCTGTTGTAATAGGTATAGATGACCTCTGAGGAGTTGGCGATGGCGAACCCGGCGATGGCATTGGGCGGCACAAACGCCAATACGTAGAGAATGCGCACCCAGTACGGCAGGCTTTTGTGCAGGTGCGGCGCAGCGTTGACGACCGGCCACCAGAAGAGCATCGCGCCCAGGAAGAAGGTGAGATGCTCCACATTGTGCACCCACTCGACGCGCAGCGCCAGGTCGTACAGGCTGGGATCATGCCAGCCCAAATAAATAAAGGTGAAGATCAGCCAGGCAATCGCCGGTTGGCTGATTGCGCTCAGCCCACGGCGGAGCCAGGTGTCGCCAGCCAGAGCAGCCGTGACCGCGCCGCGCAGCGGGCGCGGGACGCCCCACAAGCCCACCGGGTAAGGGTTGCCCATCCAGATGAGCGGCGCCGCCAGCATGATCAGGAGCTTGTGCTGGATCATGTGAAAGGTGAGAAGCTGGCTGCCCAGCCAATCGATCGGCGACAGCAATGCCAATGCCAGCGAGCCGAAGCCTAGATAGTACATCGTCAGGCGCCATTTGCTGGCGGCCTTCTGATAGCGGCTCTGACGTCTGAGCCGCACCCAGCCCGTCGCATAGATCGCGCCGAGGATGAGCAGAGGGATCAACACCTCCCAGCGCAGTTCCCACGGCGCAATCAGCGCCCTCACCAACGGATGCATCATGAAGAATCCTTAGAAAACGTAATGCGTAATGCGTGAAAAGGCGCTGCTGGCCTGCTCATGCATTACGCATTGCGTACAACTCGATTTGTAACGAAGAGCATCAATGCGTTACGTGCACAGCGTTGCCGATCAGGTAGAGCGCCGGGTAGAAGAAGATCCAGACAACATCGACATAGTGCCAGTAAATCGCACACGACTCGACGCCCCAGTGCCGCTCTTGCGAGAAGTTGCCTTTGCGCGCCAGGTTCCACACGATCAGAATGAAGATGATGCCCGAGATCACGTGGAGGGCGTGCATGCCGGTCATGGCAAAGACCACAGCGCCATATTTATCGCCCCACGGCGTTAAATGTGCTGGGTAAAGGGAAGGGAACAACCCCCACTCGAAGACCATCACGCCGCCAAGGAAGATCAGACCAAAGAGCGCGGTCAGCAGGATGAACACTGAAAACGCTTTGCGATTTCCCCGCTCCATCGCGGTTTCGGCCAGCCGCATCGAGACGCTGCTGATCAGAAGCACGGAGGTGACGATCAGACCGATCGTCTGATCAAGCTCGGGCCGGGTGTCCGCGCCCCACAGGAAAAAACGCACAGTCAGCAGCCCGCCAAAGAGAAACCCTTCGGAGATGAAGAAGAGCCAGAGACCAAGCCGGTTCATGCGCAGTTGGGCGGCATAGTGATCGTGCCCGGCATGTGCGTCGTGCGGGTGGAGCGCAGCCGCTTGCGCAGAAGTCGTGACAGCAGCCATAGGTTTAGTGCTCTCCTTCCGCCGTCCACAGGCGGCTCACATGCATGAAGAAGTAAATGACCAAAATCGCTTTCAGCGAGGCGACCAACATCAGCAGCGCCGCGCCGATGTGGTTGATGCCCATGAAAAATTCGAGGATCGTCAGTGCGGCCAGAATCAGGCCGATGAGGATCACAATGCCATAACCGCTCTGCTTAAACACGTTCGTCTCTCCCCTTCATTCGTATTGACGATGCGTCTGCTTGATCATGCGTCTGCCTCTATGCGCAACATGTCATGCCTCTTTGTCGCCGGACGTGATTTAGTCGTCTCCGGCGCCAGCCGTGGCAATGTAGGTCGACCCGGCCAGACCGTAGTCATAGGGTTCGCCCACGACGGTGATGGGTCGGGCATAGCTGTGCTCGGGCGCCGGCGACGGAATCTGCCATTCAGGGGAGCGCGAGCGCCACGGGTTGTTGCCCGCCAGCACGCCAACCTCGGCGCTGGTGAACAAATTGTAGATCATGATCAGGATCGAGAAGGCGATGACAAAGCCAGCGATCGTCACCAGCAGTTGGACATTTTCCACGCCCAACGCCGGGTCGTAGTCGGCGATGCGGCGACGCATCCCCATCGTGCCGGCGGTCATCTGCGCCAGGCTCATCAGCCAAAAGCCGGGCGTCATCAGCCAGAAGTGGAGCTTGCCCATTGTCTCGTTATACATGCGCCCGGTGATCTTCGGATACCAGTAATAGATGGCCGCAAAGAAGGGGAAGACGAAGCCGCCAAAGATGGTGGCATGGAAATGGCCGACGATGAAGTACGTATCGTGCAGGAAGAGGTCGGTCGCTGCGGTCGCCAGGATGGGGCCGCTGAGACCGCCGATCAGGAAGACTGAAATGGCGCCCAACGTAAAGAGCATCGGCGTCTGGAAGGTCAGACGGCCGCCCCAGAGCGTGCCCAGCCAACTGAAAAACTTGACGCCCGTCGGCACCGCGACCAGCAATGTCGAGATCATGAAGACGACGCGCAGGTAAGGCTGATAGCCAGAGGTGAACATGTGATGGCCCCAGACCAGGAAGCCCACCAGCGCAATCGCCAAGCTGGAAAGCGCCACCCAGCGGTAGCCAAAGAGCGGTTTGCGGGAGAAAACCGGCAGCAGCTCGCTGATGATGCCGAGGCCAGGCAACACAAAGACATAAACCGCAGGATGCGAGTAGAACCAGAACAGATGCTGGAATAAAATTGGCTGCCCACCAATGTTCTCGCCAGCCGCGTTGTAGATGGGGTTGAAAAGCGGCATTCCCAGCGTGCGCTCGAAGGAAAGCATCAGAAATGCCTGCCCAATGAGCTGCGTCGCCGTCAGTTGAATGATGCTGGTGGCCAGGATCGCCCAGCACAGGATGGGCATGCGGAAGAGCGTCATGCCCTTGGGCCGCATCAGCAACATCGTGACAATCAGATTGAGCGACCCCAGGATCGAAGAGAGGCCGATGCCAAAGATTGCCCAGAAGACCATCTGATAACCGACCGGACCGCGCAGGCTTAGCGGCGGGTAGGCCGTCCACCCCGAATCCCAGCCAAACAACATGCTGATCAGCAGCGTGACAATGGCCGGCACGTTGAGCCAGTAGGCAAAGGCATTGAGACGAGGAAACGCCATGTCTTCGGCGCCGATCATGAGTGGCACCAGATAGTTGGCAATGCCAGCGATGCCCAACAGGATCGCAGCCAGCGCCACCCAGCCATGCATACTCAGGACAGTATTATAAGTGCCCGGTTGTAAAAACGTGATGCCGGAATCCGCCAGTTCGGAGCGGAAGATCAGCGCAAAGCTGCCGCCGACCACCAATAACATAAATGCCGTCACACCATACTGAATCCCGATCACTTTATGGTTGTAATCGACGCCGAAATAACGCGTCCATGCTGGCTGATTGACGGGCGGCCCGTGGCGAAGCGGCGTTTGCACCCCTCGCGTCCATTTGAGCCAGTCTGACATTGCACCCACACCCAGCAGGAAGCCAATGATGGAAAAGATAATGCCACCCACCCAGACCGCTTCCTGATCCCAAGCCGACATGCCCAGCACAAGCCGGCTGATCACCACCACGGCCATGCCAATGAGCATACCGGCGAAGTAACCAACTAGTCCGCGCACGACTCCCAGAGATGTTAACCGCATAGTTTAGCTTTCTCCTTCACGCACCCGCTGTACATTCAGGACTCAATCGATAGTAAACCAGCGCGGGAGGCGGCGCCGCCGCTTCCCGCGGGGAAGTGACAATCTCAACGGCTGGCCGTCTGTAGATTCTGCGCGGCCAGCTTTTCATCCATCCAGGCAGTGTATTCATCTTCCGGCACGACGCGAATCTTTGCCAACATGCTCCAGTGCGACAGCCCGCAGAGTTCGGCGCACGCCAGGCTGAATTCGCCTACCTTTGAAGGCGTGATGTGCAGCGTCGTCGTCATCCCCGGCACCAGGTCCTGCTTTGGCCCCCATTCCGCCACCCAAAAGGAGTGGATGACATCATTCGACCGCAACGAGATCAGCGCCGGCTTGTCCACCGGCAACACCATTTCGGCGCTGGTTACGCCATTAGGATAATTGAACGTCCATGACCACTGGAACCCCACGGCCTCGACCTGGACATCGTCACCACCGCTGGTTGCCTGCTGCAGTGTCCGCAAGCCAATGACGGAGAAAATCACCACCAGCACCAGCGGCACCACCGTCCAAACGATCTCCAGCACTGTATTGCCTTCAAAGTGTTCACCTTCGGATGTATCACCCTTGCGGCGGCGGAAGACAAGCAGCGAATAAAGCATAAAGACAACGACCAACGAGAAGAGGAAGGCAATCAGCCAGAGATGGAGTTGGAACAACCAGCGAATCGGCTCTGCCTGCACTGAGGCTTGCGCCTTGATGGGCAGAATCGCCAGCAGGAAGAACCCCAGGATGATCGTTGTCACCACAACGAGGGCGCCAACGATCATGAAATGTTTTCGATCAGTGGACGATTGCGGCAATTTCAGCATAGATCTTCCCTTTTACTCCTGAGTTGCTGTCCGACTAGTGAAAATAACGCAAACATTGCGGGCTACGACGATGATGCAACAGTTATATACAGCCAAAATCGTGCTGTCTGTAGGGCCGATTGTCAAGTTCTAACTGACCACCAACAGCCACAGCGCCAAAATTACCGTGCCGAGCACCGGCAACAACGTCCAAAGAAGCTCCTGGCCGCGTGGGAGGCTGAACTCCACCAGCGCCTGAGAGATCGCAGGTGCGGCGGATGGGCGAAACCACTGCAGCGTAGCGCGCACCAGATCAAGCTGGATGATGAGAAACACCAACAAGCTAAGCCCCGCCAACCAGGGCAGCAGCCACTGCGCGGCCGGGCTATCAAAGGCCATCTGGGGCAGAGCCGCCGCGGCGGGCGGCAGGTAACTGATTACCAACCACCCCAGTGTTGCCAGCAAAATCCCACCTGTCACGATGTATCGCATCCTAGACCCCAGCAGTTTACAAGCTAACAATTTTGTTGCAGAAACGACGTTCTGCGCTTCAAGATCCCGGAAAAATGCGTGGCGATCTTAACAGAGTTCAATAGGCGTGTCAAAGCAATATCGACTTTGCCGACATTTCGCGGGGATGGAGAGCGAAGCCCATCAACCATGGTTTCGGATGAATCTGTATTGGAATTGACGGCGAGCAGCAGACATGGTATCATTCCCATAAGTTGGATTCATTCTAAATTAAACGATGGCTGTGCGAGCAGACGGGTTCCGTCTTCACTCCTTCACCAAGGAAGAGCAGTGGCGCGGCCCTCAGGAGGAACGGGTTTTGACAACTGTGATTTCAGCGCATCCTACCAGCAGAATTGACCACTATCTGCGTACACTGAAGCAGGCAGGGCTTCGCATCACGCCGCAACGCCGGGCAATCTGCCACTTTCTGGCTAACACAAATCGCCATCCATCGGCCTATCAGATTTTTGAAGAGTTGGCAGCCACCAACCCGGATATCAGCCGCGCGACCATTTACAACACACTCAACACCCTACAGGAACTCGGCGCTATTGTCGAGCTTAGCTTTGGCTCCGACCACACTCACTATGAAACCAACCCCGAACCACACGTCAATCTCATCTGTCTACGCTGCCAAAAGATCACTGACTACTATGGCGACCCTGGCATTGATATGTTGACGGCGCGCGTGTTGGCGGACACTGACTTCCAGACCGCGGCTGCCAGGATCGACCTGGTCGGTTTTTGTGATGAATGTCGATTGCAGCGGATTCAAGAAATTCGGGACATGGCGAAAGCAACTTCAGACCAACACAAACCATAAAGGAAAGATCATGACCACCTCGACCGCACAAAGTGCATCTTCATATTCAATCATGACGCCTGGTGCACGTCCAGAGTGGCGAACGCTCGGTTTTTGGAAAGAAAATTACGAATTTGTCCTGGCGATCGTGACGCTGCTCGCCCTGTTGAGCGGCTGGATTGGCGGTGAAGTGACCGGCGTCCTGCCTGGGTGGGCGGTGACTATCATCGCTGTAATTGCCTTTATCGCAGGCGGCTATTCCGGCGTGATAGGGGCCTGGGAGCAAGCGCGCCAGGGCAGATTTGATATTGATTTCCTCATGTTGGCCGCGGCTTTAGGGGCCGCCTTGATCAATGCGTGGGTGGAAGGCGCCCTGCTGCTTTTCCTGTTCACCCTGAGCGGAGCGCTGGAAACCTATGCGATGGGACGCACCCGCAAAGCGATTGAATCGCTCGGCAAATTGCGCCCGGAAATCGCGCTCGTGCGTCGCAGCGACCATGAAGAGATCGTGCCAGTTGAACAACTCGTGATCGGCGACGTCGTGATCGTCAAGCCCGGGGACCGCCTGCCCGTCGACGGCATCGTCGTCAGCGGCGCCAGCAGCATCGACCAGAGCGCCATCACAGGCGAGAGCATCCCCGTCAGCAAACGCCAGCACGATCAGGTCTTTGCCGGCACCATCAATGGGGGCGGCGCGCTGGAAGTCGAAGTCACCAAACTTGCTTCAGAAAGCACGCTCAGCCGCATCATCAATTTGGTGGCGGAAGCACAGCAGGACGCTACGCCCACCCAGCAATTCATCGACCGATTCAGCCAACCTTACACCTACACCGTGATCGGGGCCACGTTGCTGGCGATCCTATTGCCGGTGATCTTCATGAACGAGCCGTTTGATATTACGCTTTACCGGGCGATGACCTTGCTGGTCGTGGCCAGTCCGTGCGCACTGGTGATCAGCACGCCGGCAAGCGCGCTCAGTGCGGTGGCGGCGGCGGCGCGACAAGGAGTGCTCTTCAAAGGCGGCGCGTATCTGGAATTGTTGGGCAAAACCGACATTCTGGCGATTGATAAGACCGGCACCCTGACCTCTGGCAAACCGCTGGTGACCAACGTCCACCCGCTGACCAATCACACGGTCGAAGAAGTGATGCGCATGGCTGCCAGCGCAGAAACCTTGAGTGAACATCATATTGCCAAAGCGGTCATTGAAAAAGCCGAGTCGATGGGGCTGGAATTAGAAAAACCAATCGACTTCCAAGCGATTGCCGGCGAGGGCATCCTGGCGCGCTTCGACCGCCAAGATCATGTGGAAACGATCTATATCGGCAATGACCGTCTTTTTATGAACCAGGATATGAATCTATCGCCTGCGATCCGTATGGTGGGGGCGGCGCTGCAGCGGCAGGGCAAGACGGTGATGCTGGTGGTGCGACGCAGCACAGTAGAAGACACCCTGGGCGCGGATCGCGACTGGGAAGTCATGGGGTACATTGCCGTCGCCGACACCCTGCGCGCAGAGGCTGCCGAGACGGTGCGTCAGCTCAAACAGAACGGCATCAAGCGTGTGATCATGGTGACGGGAGACAATCAAGCGGCGGCGGCCTATATTGCCGCCGAGGCCGGCATCCACGAAGTGCACGCCGACCTGCTGCCCGAACAGAAGCTGGAGCTGGTGCAGAAGCTGCGTCAATCCGGCAATGTGGCGATGGTGGGAGATGGCGTCAACGATGCGCCGGCATTGGCGACCGCCAATGTTGGGATTGCGATGGGCGCCGGCGGCACCGATGTGGCGCTGGAGACAGCCGACGTGGTGTTGATGTCGAGCAATCTGGCGATGCTGCCCTTTGCTTTGCAGTTGAGCCGCCGCGCCAACCGCATCATTCGCCAGAATGTCATTTTCTCGATGAGCGTGATCGCAACGCTGGTGGTTTCAACCATCCTGTTGCCGATTTTGTACGATGGGTTCCTGCTGCCGTTGCCGATGGGCGTTGTTGGGCATGAAGGCAGCACGCTGATTGTGGTCGCCAATGGCCTGCGCCTGTTGCGCATGCGCCCCTCTTAAATAACGCCGCGGCCATCCGTCTGGTTTTAAGCAGCCGGGCTGGAAATTGTTTGCTGACCAAAAAAGCGACGCATGGAGCTTCATGCGCCGCTTTTTTGGTCAGGTCACAGATTGAACCTTGCTGTGCCGCTAATCCTCTTCGATGCGATAGACGAAGACGCCTTCCTCCTCGGTGTTGACCCAGAGCACTTCCGGGTTGGAGTTTGTGAGCAGCAGGCTTACCGCCTTTTCACCGCCAAAGGAGGTGTCGCTGGTCTTCTCCCAAATCGCACCGTCGATTGTCTTTTCGTAGAGACCACGATCGGTGGCGAGATAGAGCTTGCCGTTATAGGCGTAGGTCAGATCATGCAAGCGGCTTGCGCCTGCACTTGCCAGGTCGCCCAGACCACGGCTGGTCAACTTCCAGCTAATGCCGAAATCTGCGGTCGCCCAGACGCCCGCGTCAGAGACCATCCACACGGCGCCAGCTTGTTTCAACTGCGCCACGACCACGCGCAGCGCTTCGGGCGCCTGGGTGGGATCGGTGATATTGGCCCACGTTTCGCCCTCATCGCCGGAGAAGGCGATCACGCCCATGCCGTTGGCGTCGACGCCGATCGCATAGAGCTGATCCCAGTGCGGCTGCTCTGGGGTCGGGTCGCCGACCAATGCGGCCGCCGCCATGTCCACGACCTGGTAGTTGCTCCACAACTGCGCCGCGGAGTTGTCTGGCTTCTGCACCCAACTCATGCCGCCGTCGCTGCTCAGGTAAAGCATACTGCAATCGGTGGCAAAAAGGCGGTGCGGATCAGCCGGGTCAATCAGCAATGGGCGCAGATTAATGGCTGTGGGCATTTCTTCCCAGGTGTAGCCACCATCGATCGACTGGTAAAATGGTTCGTTTGAAGAAGCCGGGTCGCTGCAGTTCGTGCCCACGCCGCTGTAGAGCACATCCGGATCTGCAGAACTCATCAAGAAATCATCGACTTCCACTTGAGAGCGGATCAAAAACCAGATGCGCCCGTTATCGTTCGACCGATAGAGCAACCCGTTGTCGGTGAACGCATAGATGGTGGGGCTAAGGCGGTCGCCGATCACCTTCTCGATTTCATGCGGGTAGATCATTGCCTTGTCTGACACCGCGCTGGCCGCGGGTGCAGGCGCGGGCGCGGGCGCCACTGGCTGTGGTCGCGGCGGCACAGGACGAGGCGGCGGCGGCGGCACGGTGCCTGGCGGACGCGGCGGCACGGTGCCCGGCGGGCTGTCAAAAGCAGTGAGGGACTGGCTATCAAATGCTCCAATCGCGGCAAGCGTATCGACGGACGACGCTCCAGATGCGCTGCCAGCGGCTGTCAATACCACGGATGGAATCAATACCAGGGCAAGGATCAGCGCTGGCAGGAGTAGAAATGTTCTTGACAAAGAACGCATTGAAATCCTCCTGAACGTATAGTTGGCTAAGGGACGCAAGAGATTGCACACACGCTACGGATTTGGCGCCACACTACCGTAATCACTGTGCGCAGTATGTTCGTCAACGATGACGAATGACCAACAGGAAAGTAACGGCGACTTCTGAGGAATTCTGGGGAAATGTTTGACAAACCGCTCTAAACCCTCTACTATGCACCTGCAAAATACAGGATGACGAAAGGGCTGTTAAGCAGCGTCACGATCAATTTTTCAAGAGGATGGCCAGGAGCTATGGCATTGTTAGAAATTGTGGCAGTCGATGATCCTGAATATGAAGTGTTGCTCAAAACCGCGCAGCGCGTCCGCGAGTTTGGCCCATCGCTGCATCAACTGCTGGACGATATGTTGGAGACCATGCGCAAAGCGCCCGGGGTCGGCCTGGCCGCGCCCCAAGTCGGCGTCAGTCAACGCATCACGGTGATCGAGTATCCCGAGGACGAAGACGACCCGGAGAACACCAAGCGCGTTTATGAGATTATCAACCCTGAGATCATTAAGAAGCGCGGTGCAGACGTGGGACAGGAAGGATGCCTGAGCATTCCTGGCCTGGCGGCCGACGTCGAGCGCGCCACACACGTCGTGATCAAGGCGCAGGATCGCTATGGCAAAGAGATTCGCATCAAAGCCTACGATTGGCTTGCCCGTATCTTTCAACACGAGATTGACCACCTGCACGGCGTGCTGATGACAGACAAAGCGCAAAAAGTCTACCGGCTGGTCAAGGGGGAGGACGGCGAGATCGACACTGTGCCGCTCGAAGAAGTTCCTGATTTTCACAAGCTGGCCAGCCCAGCCTGACCGAGCATCAATTGCACTGCCGCAGCCACTTCACCTTGCAGACAAAAAGCAGGCGAGCCGAAAATCCCGGCTCGCCTGCTTTTTGTATACAACGCCGCCACAGGGCAGCAATTCCTTTGTTCAAATAATGAGCGTCACGGCGTCGTGGGCGTCTCCACCACGGGAAGATTGACAGGTGGGTTATTGACCAACTGTGCAAAGATCCACGCGCCGTTTTCGAGTTGGAGCCACGCACCATCGGCTGTCTGCCCGACGATCGTCAGCGTCTCGCCTTCGGTGGCGGCCCCGACAACAGGCGCTTCCGTCGAAGGGCTTTGCCGTAAATTAGCGGCAGTAATGACGGTGGCGGGCTCAGTGGCTTCTGCTACGGGCGCCGCAGCAACCTCAGGCTGTGGCGTCGGCGTCGGCAAGAGCGCCAACAAGTCGACGGCTGGCGCCGCAGCAACCTCAGGCTGCTGGACAGGTTCTGGCGTCGGCGCGACCTCAACAAGCGGTTGGGTCGCCTCCGTTGCAGATGGCGGCGCCGCTTCTTCAACCGCGGGCGCTGCCGCCCCTGCCGCGGGATCCACATTCACACTTTCGGTGACGGTTGACGGGGCGAGTAAATTTTCCGGCAGGGACACAACTTCTTCTGCGCGCTGCCCAGGTGCAGGTGCAGGTGCAGGCGTCGCAGCCGCAGCTTGTTGCCATGCCACAACCTGCTCCTGTACGGCAGCAATCCCACTGCTGATCTCATCTCCCAATTGTGTGACCGACCACCAGACCAATGCGGCCAGCGCGGCAACACTGAGCACAACCACTAGCGGCATCAGGTTGATACGCCGCGGAGATTCCAGTTCTTCGGATTCATCGTGCAGCGCCACATCTTTTGGACGATAATCGACGGCGCGCTCAGGCGGCAAAGGCGACCCCGCGCTGGTGTCAGCCAACACGGTTGTCAATGATTCGTCGGCCATGGCGCGCCGGCGCTCGATCATTTCCGTTGGTTCAATGCCCAGGTAAGTTGAATAGTTGCGCAGGAAGCCGCGCCCCACCACTTCACCGGGCAGGAGATCCCATTCATCAGACTCGAGCGCAGCAAGATACTTCTGACGGATACGCGTGGCAACCTCAGCCTCGGCCAAAGTCACACCCATCGCCTCACGTCGTTCTCTCAGGATTGGCCCGGTTGCGGGGCTGGCGGTCTGGGCGACGCGCCCGCTTTTACCGCGTTCAGGTTTCATCGATGCTTCTGCATTCGTGGATTTTCGTGTGTTGTATGTCAGCATGTCCGCTGCATATTCCATCGCCTTTACATCCGAGCGACTGGACATTCTTGCCTCCACTCTTGGCGGCTCGGAGACTCGCCGGCGCCACCCACCTTACGGCGCCTTCCTATAGCAAAGTCTAGCCTGCCGCACACCCTTTGTCAATTCCGTACGCGCTTGCCAAGTCTGCAAACACGTTCCAAGCAACGCAGCAGATTGCCGTGCGGTTCCACGCCTCGGCAGCCGGCTCCCCGACGCGCCGGCCAGCAAAAGCACCGACTCTATGACGGGAAGTTATTCTGCTTTACAAAGTCAATCACCTCATCCACGTAGCCAAAGGCGAGACAGGTGACGGTGTCGGCGGCGCCGTAGTAAATGGCGAGGCGTCCGGTGTCAGCGTCCACCAGCGCGGCGCACGGGAAGGCGACATTGGGCACATCGCCGGTGCGTTCGTAGGGCGCTTGGGGCGCCAACAAATAGGGCTGGCCGCGGGCAATCACCCGCCACGGTTGGTCAAGGTCAAGCAACGCGGCGCCGAAGCTGTAGACGAAGCCGTTGCACGAGGTCAACACGCCGTGATAGATGAGCAGCCAACCTTCACTTGTCTCGATGGGCGTGGGGCCAGCGCCGATTTTGGTCGATTGCCAGCCATTTCTTGTCCCCATCACGTGACGGTGGCGCCCCCAGTGCACCATGTCCGGACTTTCACTGTAATAAATGTCGCCAAAGGGCGTATGGCCGTTGTCGCTGGGGCGGCTGAGCATGGCGTACTTGCCGTTGATGCGGCGCGGGAAGAGCACACCGTTGCGGTTGAAGGGCAGAAAAGCGTTCTCCATCTGGTAAAACGTCTCGAAATCGATGGTGTATCCTACACCAATGGTCGGCCCGTGATAGCCGTTGCACCACGTGACGTAATAGCGATCCTCGATCCAGCAGACGCGCGGGTCGTACGCGTACTCAAAATTGTTGACTTCAGCCGCCTTCGCATTGTCAGGCAAAAAGTGAATACGTTCCGGCTCGATGCTCCAGGTGACGCCATCCGCGCTGCGCCCGGCGTGGATCTGCATCTGGCGACGGTGGTCATCGCAGCGAAAGACGCCGGCGAACGCGCCTGCATAGGGCACGACCGCGCTGTTAAAGATGCTGTTGGAAGTGGGCGTCAAGTCGTGCGGAATAATCGGGTTGCGCCGCGAGCGCCAGAGCACTGAATTGCTGGCTGCAGGTCGTTCCTCCCACGGGAGGCTGGGCAGCGCAGAGTGGGCAATGCGCGCCCGCGGAGAGGATGCAGCAGCGGCGGTGACAGATTGCTTCATAGTAAATCCCTTTCGTTTGATAACAACCATTCTATACAGGCTATCAGTAGCGATTGTACCCGAAAACAGCGTTTTCAGAACTTGCACATTCGCCGTAAAATAGGTGCGCTCTCCCCCCTTGCGACACCGCTTCATTGCCGCTTTCATGATCTACAGACCGAACGTTCAAATGGAGACGACTGTCCTATGCAACCTGTCCGCAGTATTTTTCTCATTCTACTTGCTATTCTCTTTTTCGGCGCAGATCCGGCGTCACAAGCCGCGGCCGCGCCCGCTGACAGCGTCGTCGGCGATGGCTCCGCTGCCAGTTGTGACGGCAACGCGCTGGAAGCAGCCATCAATCGTGGCGGCGTAGTTACCTTTGACTGTGGCGGCGCACATACCATCCTGGCCAACACGATGGTCGTCGACAGTGCTCTCACTGTTGTCGTAGATGGCGGTGGCCTGATCACCATCAGCGGGGAGGATCTGCGCCAGATATTCATCGTGAATGCCGGCGCCAGCCTGACGCTGAACAATATCACCCTGAGTGACGGCAACTGGCCGGGACGGGGTGGCGCTGTCGTCGTCTATGGCAATGTGACGCTCAACAACAGCACCGTGCGCGACAGCTTTGCGCCATGTCAGGTCTGCAATGGCAGCGACGGCATTGGCGGCGCGCTCGCGGTTGAAGACGGCGGCGTGCTCAGCATCAACAACAGCCAGTTGCTCAACAACCAGGCGGCCAGCGCGGGGGGAGCGCTCGGTCTTTTTGGCGGCGCGGCCGCCGTTGCGGATAGCATCATCGACGGCAATCGCAGCGGCAGCCTCGGCGGCGGGGTGTGGACGAATGATGGCGCGGTGCTCACGCTGACCGGCAGCCGTGTCAGCAACAACGAGGCGGCGTCAGGCAACGGGGGGTCGGGCGGCGGCCTGCTCAGTCGCGGCGACACAACGATCGTGCGCAGCACGTTCAACGCCAACCTGGCGGATGATGGCGGCGCCCTCGTCGTGCGCGGCGGCAACCTGCGCGTCGAGAACAGCACGATCAGCGGCAACCGCGCGCGCGTGCTGGCCGGTGGTGTGCGTTTTGGGCTGCCCCCCGGCGCTGGCTCGGCCCGCCTGATCAACGACACCCTCTACGGCAACGTCGTGGTCAACGTCGATAACGTGAGCAGCAACGCCAATGTCTACATCGATGGCCAGAGCGCCGCGCCGATCTTCCAGAACAGCGTGATCGCCGGCAGCGTGAACGGCTCCAATTGCGTCCTGGGGGTGGCGCCACAATCGCTCGGCTATAACCTGGCCAGCGATGGCAGTTGTGGCCTGACCGGCGCGGGCGACCGGCAGTCTGTCACCCTGCTGCTGGACACGCTGAAGGATAATGGCGGGCCAACGCAGACGCACCTGCCCTTTGTCGGCAGCCCGGTGGTCGATGCCGTTCCCGCGGCCAATTGTCCGGTCAGCACAGACCAGCGCGGCATTCTACGGCCCCAAGGGCCGAATTGCGACGCCGGCGCGGTGGAAGAGATTCCAACGACGCAGCCGCCGTTGCCGATCACGCAGCCTTACTATCTGGGCAAGCTGCTGGTGCGACCCATCAACCTGCCGATCTTTGCCATCAAGCCCAACATCGCCGCCACCCAATTGGAGATCACCCAGGGCATCCAGGAGGCGGACGGGCTGGGCGTGACGCTCGTTGCCGGCAAGCGCACCTTTGTACGCTTCCACGTACAGAAGACGAGCGGCTTTGCCAACCCGATCGTGGGTGCGCGGCTGTGGCGCATCGTCAACGGCCAGCGTGTTGGCGACCCCATCCTGCCCAGCGCGCGCCCGGGTCTCTACTACTTTCTGCCCATAAAACTCGGTGGCGCCAAGTATATTGTCGACCCCACCATCACCGTGCTCAGCTCCCCGGACCGCAACGCGCTGAGCGATTCCTTCTTCTTTCGCCTGCCCACCAGCTGGACCGCGGCCGGCGCGTTGACGGTGGAGGCGGAGGTCAACCCCACCTCCCTGCCCAATGCCGTTGACGAGGCGACGCGCAGCGACAATACGCTGCGCACCAGCATGACCTTTGTCGACACGCCGCGTATGGTTTTGCGCCTCTTCTCGGTGCGCTATCG
>JACSRH010000371.1 GCA_014879855.1 Caldilineaceae bacterium
GCGCACGCTGCGCACCTTCATCGCTGCCGTGCACGACCTGAACGGCGTGATCCGTGACTTTATGCTGCCGAATCCTGATGTGAAGTAGAGAAGTGGAGAGTAGAGGTTAGAGATTGGAGATTGCTCGTACACCGTCCCCAGTTTCTAATCTCCAATCTCCACTCTCCACTCTCCAATCTCTCCCTACAAAGAAGGCGCCTATGCAACAGTACACAGCCGACAACCTCGTCATCCACCCCGGCAACGCCAGCGATCCCGATGTCATCGTGGAGGTGACGCCGGACGCGGCGGGCTGGGAGACGATTCACTTCCAGGCGCGGCGGCTGCGCGGGGGCAGCGAATGGGCCTTTGACAGCGGCGCGCACGAGCTGGCGCTGGTGATGCTGGGCGGCGTGGTCGATGTCGCGTCCAGCCGCGGCCACTGGCCGCAGATCGGCGGCCGCACCGATGTCTTTGCCGGCCTGCCACACGCGCTCTACCTGCCGCCACACACAAGCTTCACCGTGCAGGCCCGCACCGACTGCGAGTTTGCCGTCGCGTGGGTGGCGTCCACGGCTGACCACGCGCCGGTGCTGATCACCCCAACGGACGTGCGCACCGAAATCCGCGGCGGCGACCATGCCACGCGGCAGATCAACAACATCATCCCGCCCGGCTTTCCCTGCGAACGGCTGGTGGTGGTGGAGGTCTACACGCCCGGCGGCAACTGGTCGAGCTACCCGCCGCACAAGCACGATGTGCATCGCGCGGATGGCGCCGACGCGCTGCTGGAGGCCGACCTGGACGAGACCTACTACTACAAGATCGACCGGCCCGAAGGCTACGCGCTCCAGCGCGTCTACACCGACGCCACTTCGCCGCTGCACGCGGCCGGTTTCCCCATCGACGCCGCGGTGATCGCGCGCAACGACGATGTGGTGCTGATTCCGGAGGGCTACCATCCCGTCTCCAGCCCGGTCGGCTATACGACCTACTATCTCAACGTGCTCGCCGGCAGCGCGCAGAGCCTGACCGCGGTCGATGACCCGGACTTTGCCTGGGTCAAGGGGTCGTATCGCGGGACAGATTCGCGCATCCCGCTCTATCCGGTAAATACTGACTGACCGACGCGAGCAATGCATTTTATGGCCAAGCGCTACGACCTGCTCAGCATGGGACGATCCGGCATCGATCTCTACGCCAACGACATCGGCGTGCCCTTTGTGGAGATCCAGAGCTTTGCCGCCTACGTTGGCGGCTGCCCGACCAACATTGCGGTCGGCAGCCGGCGGCTGGGGCTGCACACCGCGCTGCTCACCGCGGTCGGGCCGGATCGCGTGGGCGACTTTATCCTGCACTTTCTGGCGCAGGAGGGGGTGGAGACGCGCTTCATTCCGCGCAAGGTGGGCCACCGCACCAGCGCGGTGCTGCTTGGCATCGAAGGGCCGGATCGCTTTCCGCTGACCTACTATCGCGATAACTACGCCGACAACGAACTAAATATCGACGATGTTCAGGCCGCGCCGGTGGAGGCGTGCCGGGTGCTGCTGATCAGCGGCACCGGCTTTAGCCAGGAGCCAAGCCGCAGCGCCACCTTCTACGCGGCCGAAGCGGTGCGCGCGGCGGGCGGCGCGGTCGTGCTCGACCTCGACTTTCGCCCCGACCAATGGCCGGATTTGCGCGCCTACGCCGTCACCATGCGCGCGGCGCTGCGGCTGGTGGACATCGTACTGGGCACCGAGGACGAGATCAACGCGGCCATGCTCAGCGACGCTGGCCAAGTCAAGCTCAAGCACTCGCAGGTTTCCGACGCGCGCGTGGCGGGCGATGTGGAGGCGTCGATCGTGCAGATGCTGGCGCTGGGACCGCAGGTGCTGCTGCAGAAGCGCGGCGCAGAGGGCTGCCGGGTGCATCTGGTGCAGCCGGGCGGTGCGATCGAGCGCGTTGACGCGGCGGGGTTCCCGGTTGAGGTCTTCACCATCCTGGGCGCGGGCGACGCCTTCGCCGCCGGCGCGATCTACGGCTATATGCAGGGCTGGGCATGGGAGAGAACCGCACGTTTTGCCAATGCCTGCGGCGCTATTGTTGTGACCAAACATGGCTGCGCCAACTTCATGCCCACGCTGGCGGAGGTGGAAGAATTTATCGCCGGACGCGGTGGATGGTAGTCGGTTTGAACGTTTGGTGAGGTGTTGAAGCCTTGGGGAGATGGGGTTCGAGCATCCTAACACCCTACTGATGGCCAGGTGATGAACTTATGCTAATCTGCAATCTTCCCGGAAGCTTTGGCGCTTCCAGAAAGGTTCCGCAAAAACACTTAACCTAGCGGTCAGTAAAACCTCAACCCCTCAATTTCAAAGATATAGATGGCTTCCCAACGATCTCTTCTCAAAGGAGCTTTTGCACGTGACCAATTCATCAACGGTGCGCCTGACCATGGCGCAGGCCCTGATCCGCTTCCTCAAAAACCAGTACGTCGAGCACGACGGCGTCGAGACGCCCTTCTTTGCCGGCTGTTTTGGCATCTTCGGCCACGGCTGTGTGGCCGGCGTGGGCGAGGCGCTGCTCGCCAACCCCGACTTCCGCTACTACCAAGTGCGCAACGAGCAGGGCGCGGTGCACGCGGCCACGGCCTACGCCAAGGTCAAGAATCGCCTGCAGACCTTCGCCTGCCTCTCCTCGATCGGGCCGGGCGCGACCAACATGATCACCGGCGCGGCCACAGCCACGATCAACCGGCTGCCGGTGCTGCTGCTGCCGGGCGACATCTTTGCGCGGCGCAATGTGGCGCCGGTGCTGCAGCAGCTGGAGTCGGCGCAGAGCCAGGATTTCTCGGTCAACGACTGCTTCAGGCCGGTCAGCAAATACTGGGATCGCATCAACCGGCCCGACCAGTTGCTGACCGCGCTGCCGGAGACGCTGCGCGTGCTCACCAGCCCCAGCGAGACCGGCGCGGTGACGCTGGCGCTGCCGCAGGATGTGCAGACCGAGGCCTATGACTACCCTGTGGACTTTTTCCGCCGCCGCGTCTGGCGCATCCTGCGCAACCGCGCCGACCGCGCCGCGTTGCAGGCCGCGGCCGAACTGATTCGTAGCGCCAAGCGGCCAATGATCGTGGCGGGCGGCGGCGTGATTTATGCTGAAGCCACCGAGACATTGCGCACTTTTGTCGACGCGGCTGGCATCCCCGT
>JACSRH010000252.1 GCA_014879855.1 Caldilineaceae bacterium
GAACATGAAAATGCCTTTGCGCCTCTGCTTCTCCGCGCCTTTGCGTTAAGAAACTATTTTCAAGTCAGCCTCTCAAGGGCGCGCCATAAGATGCCTGCCCGCGCGTGGCAAGCCACCTGATGCGCGTGTGATTCTTCTACTGCCAAAGTCTGGTGATTTCGTCTACGGCAAAGGTGGGGAATGGAACGCGTACACCGTGGTGCAGCGCCCAACAGGCTTCGCCGCGCGGCAGCACGCGGCCAATGACCGCGGCCGGCCAGCCAGCGTCTTCCCAAAGTTGGAGAAGTTTATCGACATGTTGTGGGGGCGTTGTCGCCAGCAAGGCGCCGGAGGCCAGGACGCCTAACGGGTCCAGCCCGAACGCGTTGCAGAGACGCCGGCTCAGGTCGCGCATGGAAATGGCGTCGAGGTCTATTTCCATGCCCACGCCCGCGGCCAGAGCCAACTCAACAATGCCTGTCGCCAGCCCGCCTTCGGTGGGGTCATGCATCGCGGTGACCAGTCCCGCACGCGCGGCCAGCAGCGCGGGTGTGAGCACGCTGATGCCTGGGTCGAACAAATAGTTGGCAGCTTCGTCGAGTTCGGCCGCCATCCAGCCCTCATGCAGCAGGCGTGCACGCATTTCGCGTGCGATGATGCTGGTTCCTTCGACTGGGATGGCGCCAGCCAGCAACACGGCATCATCGGGGCAGCAACCACCGCTGCGAACAAAATGCGCGCGCGCCACCTCGCCCAGCATGGCGCCAGCCACCACTGGTTGGTGCACCGCAGGCGTCACTTCGCTGTGTCCACCCGCGATGACGACGCCGAGCGCACGACACGCCTCCCCGATCTGCCGGAAGATCGCCTGGGCCAGTGTGGGCGTTGCATTCGCCGCGGGCAACAAAACTGTAGGCAAAAAGAAACGCGGAGTTGCTCCAGTCACCGCCAGATCGTTGGCGCAAACATTGACGGCGTAGAAGCCAATCTGATCCGTCGCAAAGGTGATGGGGTCACTCTTGACAACCAGCAGCCGTTCGGCGTGAGCGTCAAAGTCGATGACAGCCGCATCCTCCCCCACCGAAGGGCCGAGCAGAAGCTGCGGGTCCTGGATGGGCAACCCTGCCAGCAAGTCGGCCAGCATGGGGTGCGGCAATTTGCCTGCTTGCAGCACGACAGGCGCCGCGGCGCGCATCCCAGTCACAGGGCACTCATCCCTCAGTTGATGACATGTACAGGCATGCCGATAAAGGCCAGGCGGAAGAGCGTAGAGGCGGCGGCGTCGTCGAGCATGGCGCAGCCAAACGTCGCGGGCTGGCCGATCAATCCCGACCAGATTTTTTTGCCTGTCTTCCACGCCACCGGCAGCCCATGCACCCCATTCTCATAAGGACCAACGTCGTAGATGCCCAGCCAGTACGGCATATCGAGCTTCCAGACATTGCTCTTGGCGTTGAAAATCTTGGATTGCACAGCATAGTTGCCGGGCTTGGTGCGCCGCTCGCCTGCACCCGTGCTACACGACCACGAATAGAGAATGCGGTCGCCTTGATAGACCCAACATTGCTGGCGGCTCAGGCTCACGACGAAGCGCGTGCCAGAAGTTGGCGCCGGCGGCTGTAGCAGATTCAGCGGCGGCGGGCCGTAGGGAATCTTCAACTCCATGTTGTTATACACGGTCTCGGTGTTGGGCAGATTGTTGTACGTCTGGATCGCCAGCATCGTCGTGTTCAGGCTTTTGGCGATTTCTGACATTGTGTCGCCGGGCTGGACGGTGTAATAGAAGTAACCGCTGCGCGGCGCGCCAATTTGCTTGCGCAGACCAGTGGATGGGGTGCTTTCGGCAGCGTTTGGGATCAACAATGTCTGTCCGGGATAGACGGCGTTGGGGTCCGCGATGCGATTGACCTGCAACAAGGCGGCCAGTGTAACGCCATGCTCAGCGGCGATTCCACTCAAACTCTCGCCAGGTTTGACCTGAATTTCACGCGCCGGCGTGCGCGGGCGCAGTTCATCGCCGGTCGCAGGCAGAATCAACTGTTGGCCTGCATTGAGTGCAGCGTTGAGGTTGTCAAAGCGATTCAAGCGACGCAACGATTCGGCATCCACGCCTGTGCGCAAAGCAATCAGATTTAGTGTGTCGCCAAACCGCACCTGATAGGTGCGATTCAGACTGCCGATCGGATTGCCACTGCGCTCGATGGACAATTCGGCAGGCAGTTCAACAGGCAGACTAGACGCGGCGGTTGCGGCCGCATCGGCCAGCATGGGTGCATCCGTTGCGCTCTCTGCAGGAGGCGTGGGGGCGGCAGTCGCTTCTCCGGCTAAACGCAGCGTCTGTCCAACCAGAATAGTATCGGCATCGCCAATATCGTTACGTTCGCGCAAATCATCTGCGTCGATCTCGAACCGTCGCGCAATGGCGAGCAGTGTGTCACCGGGCGCAACCGTGTAAAAGTCAGGCGGCGCGGAGGATAGTTCGGGCGATGGCGTCTCTGGAGGCTGCACTGTTTCTGTGGCTAACGCCGGTTGTGGTTCAGCGGCGCTAGCAGGAAGGGCCAGAAGTTGGCCTATGTAAACGCTGTCGGCATTGGTGATGCCATTCGCCGCCATCAGTTGTGCAAGTGGCACGCTGTATTGTTTGGCGATTTCACTGAGGGTTTCGCCAACCTGGACGCGGTGTTGTCCCGGCCCGGCCGGTGCAAGTGGCGCCGGCGCGATCAACTGTTGACCCACCAAGATCGTGTCCGGTGCGTTGAGGCTGTTGAGTTCCAGCAGTATCGCCTCGGTTGTGTCATATTGTTGGGCGATCTCACTCAGCGTCTCACCTGGTTGAACAGTATGAGTGACAGTCTGTGCGCGAAGAGGAACGGGCGCGGCAGCAAGACACAGCGCGAGCGTCAAACCGGCAACGGCCCCCATACGCACTGCCAGGGGACGTCGGTTACAGAAAGTTTGCAGGAGCCATCGATAGGAGTTTGCCAAAACTACGGGCATGTACAGACACCTCGCACGCAATCAGTCAGGAGAGGTTTGCAATTGATCCTGCGTGAGAGTACTCAGATTCTAAAGATATGTCAAATGGGGGCGTCAAATGGTGGATGGTGTGGTATGAGCAAAGAGCAGAAAGACAGAGCATGTTGGCGATGGCCTACTCTCGCGTGAGCCGGAGCTCAGACTACC
>JACSRH010000380.1 GCA_014879855.1 Caldilineaceae bacterium
AGAAACGCGTGAAACCTACGCTTTCTTCTCTGCGAACCTTTGCGCCTCCGCGCCTCTGCGTCGAGATTTATTTCCAAGTCAGGGGCGCCTTTTCCCTACGCACCTGGCCGCCACAACGGCTCTGCCTCGCCCTGCACGAAATTCTCATAGCGCGCCATCACAAAGAGCGCGTCCGACAGGCGGTTGAGATAGGCAAGCACGTGGGGGCTGACGGTCTCCTCGCGCATGAGGGTCGCCACATCGCGCTCCGCGCGGCGGCAGATGGTGCGCGCCATGTGAAGCTGCGCCGAGCCCAGCGACCCGCCCGGCAGGATGAAGTTCTCCAGCGGCCCCACAGTCGCCGTGATCTCGTCGATCAGATCTTCCAGCCGCTCGATGTGGCGCGCCTCGATCTGCGGCAGCTTGTAAACCGTTTTGTCCTCCTCGACAAAAGCCAGGTCGGAGCCGAGGTCGAACAACTCATTCTGCACCTCGGACAAGACCGTCGCCAACTGTTCGCACACCCCTACAGCCAGGGCCACGCCGATCTGCGAGTTGAGTTCGTCCACCGTGCCGTAGGCAGTCACGCGCAGGTGATCTTTGGGCACGCGCTGCCCGCCGCCCAGCGAAGTCTGTCCCTGATCTCCCTTTTTGGTGTAAATTTTGGTCAGTCTTGGCATCTTATTTCCCTCCTGAGTTCGCTTTTGATTTCGCTTTTATCACATCTTCGGCAGTCAGCCAGCCAGTTTCCGGAAATAGCCTGGCGATCTGAGGCGCAAAGAGCGGCGAAGTCGCCATCACTTCAGCCGGCGCCCCTTCGGCGATCACCTCGCCCTGGCTCATCAGCACCACGCGGTCCGCGATCGCGGCGGCCAGCTCGACATCATGCGTCACGACCAGGATCGCCATGCCGTCGTCGCGCCATTCGTGCAGCAGCCGCTCCAACGCGCGCTTCGCGGCATAATCCAGCCCGCGCGTTGGCTCGTCCAGCAGCAGCGCGCCCGGCCGCGTCACCGTGATGCTGGCCAACGCCACCCGCTGCCGCTCCCCCACGCTCAGGTCGCGCGGGTAGGCGTCCGCTTTGTCGAGCAGCCCCAGGCGGGAGAGGAGAGAGGTGACGAAAGATTGAGAGATTGGGAGATTGGGAGATTGGAGATTGGGAGATTGGAGACTGGAGATTGTCTCCCTTTCTCCCCTCTCTCCCTCTCCTTGTCTCCCCCTCTCCTTGTCTCCTTGTCTGCTCGTCTTGCCCTCTCGCCCACCAATCTCAGAATCCCCTAATCTCCAATCTCCAATCTCCATCCCATGATTGCGCAGCGTGACCAGCAGCTCCTCGCGCACACTTTCGGCAAACAGAAGTGTGTTCGGGTCCTGGGGCAGATAGCCGACCTGCTGGCAGATGTCGGCCACCTCGCGGCCGGCGATGTCCTGGCCATTTACCCGGATCGAACCTGCCTGCGGTCGCAACAGGCCAACCAATGAACGCAACAGCGTGGTTTTTCCCGCGCCGTTGCGCCCCATCATCACCACGATTTCGCCAGGCCACAGCGCCAGATCGACGCCGCGCAGCACCTCTTGCCGTCCATAGCGCACCTGGACGCCGTGCGCCTGGACATAAGGTTGGCCGCCGCGTGCGATCAAGCGGCGATGACGCGGCGATTCGTCCGCCATCCTGCGATGTTCGGCCAGCCAGGGACGGCTGTAGCGCAGCCCCTCCTTGATTGTCAGCGGCAGCGGCTGCCAGCCAAGCGCCTTGCCCACTGACACCAGCGGCGGCGTCAGATCGATGTGCTGCATCACCGCGCGCGGGTCGTCGAAGAGCACCGCGCCGCCATTTCCTGCGCTGGCGTCGGGCAGATAGATCACGCTGTCCACGAAGGGCAGCACGCGCTCCAGCCGATGTTCGGCCAGGATCACGGTCAGCCCCAGGTCGTTGTTAAGGCGCACCAGCGCGTTGAGCACATCCTCGGCGGACTTGGGGTCGAGCTGCGAGGTCGGCTCGTCGAGCACCAGGATCGATGGGCGCAGCGCCAGCGCCGCGGCAATTGCCACGCGCTGCCGCTCGCCGCCCGAAAGTTGCCTGAGCGTGCGGTCGCGCAGCGGCGTCAGGTCGAGTAAATCCAGCGTCTCTTCGACGCGCACGCGCATCTCTTGCGGCGGCATGGCAGCGTTCTCCAGCGCGAAGGCGATCTCGTCTTCAACGCGGTCGGTGACAAACTGCGCCTCTGGATCCTGAAAGACAAAGCCCACGTGACGGCTAAGAATGCGCGGCGTGGCCGCAACCGGATCCAGCCCTTTCACGCGCACGTTGCCGAGCAGCGCGCCGCCGCTAAAGTGTGGCACCAGCCCATTCAGGCAGCGCAACAGCGTCGATTTGCCCGCGCCCGACGGCCCAATCAGCAGGATCAGCTGACCTTCCGGCAGGTCAAGCGAGATGTCGTTCAGGGCTGGCAGGCGCGCGCCCGGATAGGTGTAGGTCAAATGTTCAAATTGGATCATCAATCTTGTTCCCTTTCATCCGAGCGCCGGCGCGATCAGCCCCAGCGCCGCCAACCCGATGCGCCAGTCGAAATCTGGCCAGTCCAGCGTTGGATACGGATAGTAAAAAATCGTGCTGCGTGCAAAAAGTGGCAGGAGAAAGACGCTAGCCGCCAGCACCGCACCACCCACAACCACCCAATCCCAGCCGCGCCAGCGTTCTGGCCGATAGACCGTATGCGGGTGGCCGCGCCCCGCGCGCCACAGCCCAACCAGCAGCGCGGCGCCGCCCGCGGCCAGCAGCACGCCGCCCCATGTTGGCTGCCGCCAGATCAACTGCATCAGCCAGCCCGCGACGATGCTTGCAAAGCCCGCCAGGACCAGCATCTGCGGCCAGCGCGGCTGCGCGTCGGCGCCGCTGGCAAAACCGCGCGCCACCATTGCCTCGGCCAGTTGCAGCGAGCGTTCCATGCTGCCTTCCAGCAGCGGCACGACCAGTGGCAGCCAACTGCGCACGCCGCGCAGCCGATGCCCGCGCACCGCCTGCGCTTCCCGAATCTGCTGAATCTGTTGCAGCGTCGTCGGCACAAAGGTCACGGCAATCGAAATCACCACGGCCACCGGATAGTAAGCGCGCGGGGTCAACCGCAACAGCGACCGCACCGGCACGACGCGGTTGATCACTGTAAAGCCGGCGAACAGCCCAGCCAGGGCCACGCCGTTGAGCGCGCCGTAGACCAGCGCCTCCAGCGTCCACGCGCCGCCGAGCAATGGAATCCACGCGGGCAAGACAAACAACACCGTTGTCCCCACATGCACCATCGCCATGTTGAAGAGCGCTGCGGTCGTCACCACGAGCAATCCAAACCGCAGCGGCGACAACAACATGGCCTGTTGCCCGTTGTTTTCCAGCGCGACCCGCGCACAGCGCCAGCGCACCCCCGCGACGGCGCCGATCACAAGCGCCAGATAGAACGGGTTGCGCGTCAGCGTCAGGATCACCACGATCGCCGCGATCCACGTCGCCCACGCCAACGAATGCAGCGCGCGCTGTTCAGGAAACTGAGTTTTTTCAAAAAACTCAGTTTCTGATGCGATTGCCGCATCCCGTGCGTTCAACTGGTTCTCCACTCAGCCTCCGCAACCTGGATCGGGCCTGGCGCAAGCGGCGCCGGCGCATAGGCAAAGGCAAAGCGCACGTGAAAGCGCCGCAGCACGCGCAGGAGGGCGGCGCCGGCAAAGGCCACCAGCACAAAGTTCCCGACCGCGCGCGCCAGATCCCAGGCCAGCGAGGTCACAACGTAGAAGACGAGATAGCGCTGCACCGTCTCCCAAACACCGGCGCCTGGAACCCAGTGCATCTGCGCGGGGCCGACGGCAAAGGGCCAGAACCAGAGGTTCATGATCGCGCCGAAGAGCAGCCCCCAGTACCCGGCAAACAAAGCCAGCACCCAGACCTCGACGCTTGTGCGCGAGGCATGAGGTGTGCGCGATCCGCGGAGCGCGTGCACGATGGGGCGACAGAGCGGTGCGCTCAGGCCGATCCAGCCGGCCGTAAACATCTGGTACGGCAGCCACGGGCCCACCGCGCCCGTCACCAGCCCCGAAACCAGCAATGTCAGCGCGCCCAGCAGAAAGCCAAAGCCGCCGCCAAAGATATAGCCGCCAAAAATGATCAGCGGAAAGATCGGGCTGAAGCCGCCCGGCCCCGGCACGGCCACTTCAACAAAACGCAGCGTGGCGTTGATGGCGACCAGCACGCCAAGCAGCGCGATCGACTTGGCGCCGACTGCCTCGCGTTGCACTTCCAACAACAGCACGGCAAAACAGATGCCCACCAATACAGTCACCATCAGCGCGCTGTCGCCAGCGTGCGCCAGATCGCCGGAGGCATCGCGCGCCACCTGCGGCAGCCAGAAGGGATAGAGAAACGCGATCACGCCTACCAGGCTGGTCAAGGCGTAGGTCACGACGGTGGTGGCGCGCCTCATGATTTTCTCCTGCCCGCGCCGCGCAGCCAGGCAATGAGGAACGCGCCCACCGGCAGGGCGACGAGCACGCCGAACAGGATGCCAAACGCCGCGAGCGGCGGCAGGGACGTTGCCTCGGCAGGCAGGCTTGCGTCGCCAGCGGCTGTCTGCGCTGGCGCACCGGCCGGATCAGTCAGCGTCAGCGCGGTGGCTGCCGTACTTTCGGCAGCCACCACATTGTCGCTGGCCGCGTCCAGTCCAGCAGTAGGGGCAGCGGCCGGCGTCGCCACCTCCTCGACGCAGATCTCCTCGAAAGCGACGTCGGGCGGCGGTTCTGCCTTTTTGATCGTGCCCAGTCCCCAGCGCCAGCCCTCGACATCACCCGGCTGCACCGGCGAATTGCCCGCGCCGGCATTGCGGTACACCCATGCCCCGTCGGTCAATCGCCAGTAGGCCCAGTAGATGCACGGGCTGCTCTGACACTGGCAGAAGCAGGCGTCCTGTGGATAATCGCACCCTTCGCCATCAATGCGGCAGATGGTGGCGCCCATGCCGCTCGCCTCCACCGCCAGATCCAGCCCGCTGCGCGCCAGCAGTTCGGCGCCGGTGATGGAGGATTCAGGAAAGGCCACACATTGCGTTATCACGCTGCCGTCGCCGTGGACGATCACCAGCCCCGCGCGCTGTTCTTCCTGCGCGACCGCGGGCGACGCCAACAGCATCATAACAACTATCGCTATCCAGAAAGCGAAATAGCACGCGGATAGGACGGATTTTGCGGATCGACGCGGATCAAAAACATTGGTGCGAAAATCAGCGTGTATCTGCCA
Organism: Caldilineaceae bacterium; assembly: GCA_014879855.1. Lineage (GTDB taxonomy): Bacteria > Chloroflexota > Anaerolineae > Caldilineales > Caldilineaceae > Caldilinea. The sequence goes on from JACSRH010000380.1 coordinate 5,258, forward strand.
AATCTGCGTCATCCGCGTTCCATGACTACGGCTGTGTTTCAGAAGTCGCTCCTGTCGCCGCTTCCCGGTCCAGACGCATACGCCGCGCTGCACACGGCTCCAACTTGCGCGTCGTCAGTGGATAAGTCTGGCCTAACAGAGCAGGGACGGCCTGCGCGGTCGCCGCCAGGTTGCTGCCGGTGTTGGGCTGCCATTCAAAGCTGCCGTCCGCCAATTGCAAGCCGAGCAGGAAACGAAGCGGCGTCAGACCGTCCACTGTCCACGCCTCACTGCCGGGGTCTTCACCTGCCGCCAACAGCGCCTGGATGGCATACGCGGTGGAGTTGGCGTCGGCGCCCAGTTCGGGCGTCTTCGGATCGTAGACAAAGCCGCCGCCCTCAACCTGTGCGCTCTTGAGAAAAGTCAGCGCGTCCACGACTGCGGTGGCACTCACTGGCTGCCCAGCGGCGATCAGCGCTTGCAGCACCACGGCGGTCGTGTTGGTGTCTGCGCCAAAGCCGGCCTGCCATTCCCAGCCGCCTTCCTGTTGCTGGCTGAGAAGCAGATCGATGGCCGTGGAAGGTATGGTCTCGCTGACCGCGGCCGCACCGAGGATGCCCCACGCGTTGAAACCGGCGTCAGCGGCATACGCGCCGAGCGTCTCGCTGAAATAAAAGGAAGGCGTCACGCTGCGTGCGGTGCGACAGGCATCCGTCGCGGCCGCCCCGATGGCAAGTTTGCCCGCGGCCGCCACATTGTCGCGGCTGAAGCGTGTGGCGCGCAGCAGCAGATGCTGATCGAGCGCGCGCAGGCCGTCGCTGGGCTGCCAGCTTGCCGGCGTTTCGTGGTTGGCGCCAAGCGCCATCAGGACTTCGATCGCGGCGCCCGTGCTGTCGCCAAAGCCGCCGGTGGTCGCGCTTTGCTGGCTGCGCAGCCATTCGAGCGCGCCGGCCGCGGCCAGCGCCTGGTCGGCGGAAGTCTGGGGGCTGCCAAACGCGCCCCAGCGCCACCCTTCGATGACGCCGGTCTGCGAGATCTCAGAAGTGGAAGCGCCCATTGGATAGCCTTGCCACGCCGCGCCATCCCAGAAATTGTAGCCCCAGAACAGGTCAGTGTTGCAGAAGCAGTTGTCCGCGGGGCAGCCGACGCCTTCGATGGCGCAGACCGCGGGGCCAAAGCTGGTTTCAGCGGACGTCACGGCCAGGCCAGAGGCTTCCAGCGCGGCCAGGCCAGAAATCGGCGATGTAAAATCCACCCAGCGCACGACGCTGCGTTGGTCGTCCAACTGCACGACAATCGCCGCGGTGTTGACCGTGCCGGAGTGCTCGCCGTGCGCGGTGATCGTCGCCGGCGCCATCGCTGGCAGGACAGTGGCCTGCACAGTCGCGACCGAGGCAAACACCCCCAGCAGGACGCCGACAATAGCAATGGGGATGCTGCCCATTGCCAACACGAAAAATGGACGGTTCATTTCTTCCTACTCCTTCTCCAATAAAAAACACCTTCTCGCGGGAACAAGAAGGTGTAAATGGCCTGTGATGTGATCGACGGCGCACCCCATTCCGCGAGGGCTGACACGTGCACGCACAGACGGTCGACCTGACTTCCAGCTCAAAAAGGCTGGTCACAGTTGCGGGACAGTGCCGGACTTACACCGGCTTCGCCTTTGCAGCCCACTCCTTGCGAGGCAGCGGGCGCCTGTACGAAACGATTTTCAGTTGAATGAAGTATAAGCCGGTTGTCGAACCTTTGTCAATCTATCCTTCGCCCATTCTGTCAGCGGCGCCTATTGCTGAAGCGCGGCCACGATCTGCGTCATATCATATCGCATCATATCAATGTAGGTGGCAGCCGGGCCGGATGCGTCGCTGAGCGAACCCGTGTAGATCGGCGCGACCACGGCGCCCGTGTCGCTGGCAATCTGGTTTGCCACATTCGGGTTGACCGTCGTTCCGACAAAGATGGCCTTGACGTTTTCCTGCTCAACCTGTTGCTGGAGCGCGGCCAGCTCCTGCGCCGAGGGCGCGGCCAGTGTGCTCAGCGACGGGATCACTGCCCCTGTCACCGTGAATCCGTAAGCGTCAGCCAAGTAGCCAAGATTGTCGTGATCGGTGACAAGGTTGCGCTGTTGCACCGGGATCGCCGCCGCCGCCGCCACAAGCTCCTGATGCAACTCATCAAGTTGCGTCTGATAGGCGGCGGCGTTGGCGACGAACAATTCAGCGTGAGCAGGGTCGAGCGCAGAGAGCACAGCAGCGATATTTTCGACCCAGCGCTTCACATTGCGCGCATCCATCCACGTGTGCGGGTCGACGCCCGCGTGTCCTGTTGCCGCGTCGCCAAGCTCGCGAATGGGCACGCCGATGTTGACGGCAATCACCGGCGCGTTGCCGTCCAGATTCGCCAACACTGGTTGCATCGCTTCCTCTAGATGCAGGCCGTTGATGAAGATCACATTGGCGCGGTTGAGCTGACGCAGATCGTCAGGCCTGGCTTGATAACTGTGCGGATCGGTTCCCGCGGGGAGAAGCTGCGCCAAATCAATGGCGTCGCCGCCTATCTGGCGGACGACATCGCCGATGATATTGGTGGTGGCGACGACCCGCAGCTTTTCACCCGCGGCCAGCGTGATCGGCGCCAGTGTGGGCAACGTCGCGTCCGCCACTGGCGCGGCGCGCGACGCCGGCTTTGGCATCGCCCCTGCACAACTGGCAAGGGCGAGCAGGGCCGCCCCCATTGCCCACAGCATGATCAAAGAGCGCCAGCTTATTCTGTTCATTGTCCGCTTCCTCTATATCTCTCAGCAGCTGACTTGAAAACAATTCCTAACGCAAAGACGCAAAGCAGCAGAGGCGCAAAGGCATTTTCAATTGTGCCCCGCAGAGGCATGGATACTGTTTGAGAAGGGCAAATCTCGACGCAGAGGCGCGGAGGGGCAGAGGTTCGCAGAGAAGAAAGAGCAGGTTCCATTTGGTTTTTTGCATTTCTCTCTGCGCTCCTCTGCCTTTTTGCGTCTCCGCGTCAAAGGGGCCTGTTCAAACAGTTTCTCAGCGATTATTGAGATGGATTCTCATTTGTTCGATCAGTTTAGCGTCGGATGCTCCAGACGTCAAACTGGACGCGGCGCAACAGATCTACTCTGAAAGAGCGGCGGAGGTTAATGTCTGGCAGTGGGCGCAGAGGCCGTAGAACTCGAGCAGGTGGCTGGTGATGCGGAAGCCGAAGCGTTCTTCCAACTCGCGCTCCATGCCGTCGGCCACGCACTGGTCAAAGTCGATCACCGCACCGCAGCGTGAGCAGACGAGATGGTGATGGCCCCCCTGCGCGCGGATATAGGTCGGCCCGCTGTCGCCGACGTAGATAGGGCGAACAATGCCGAGTTGGGTCAGCAGTTCGAGCGTGCGGTAGACAGTGGCGCGGCCGGTCTGGGGATGGATCGCCTGAGCGTGGGCCAGGATTTCGTTGGGATTCAGGTGCTCGCCTTCGCGCTGAATGATTTCGAGCACGGCAAGGCGCGGGGGCGTGATCTTGTAGCCGGCGTCGCGCAGTTGGCGAATCAACGAGGTGGACATGGCGCCAGTATACCAAGCGGGGCGCAGGATGACCAGATCGCCACGGTTGGAGATGGCGCCCGCCTGCTAAGAGAATTCCACCGCTGCGAGCGGCGGCTACGGGGGAAATGCCCATTCGTAGGTGCGGCTCGCAGCCGCACGATCTGAATGCTAAAGGCTGCCTGTCCGGTGCATTGTGCAAGGTCCAGTACTTTACAAAACTCACACGGAGACACGAAGAACACAAAGGATGCCATCTTCAATTTTGTGTCTCTGTGTCTCTGTGTCTCTGTGTGAGCCAGAACCGTGAATTACTGAGGTCAGGTATAATGAGGCTTGGCGCAATCGTGCACGAACAGGATGACACCGTGGTGGATCAGGCTGCCGAAAGACACGAACTGCCTTTGCTGGCGACAAAATTTTATATTCCCCCCGTACGCGCCCGCTTCGTCCCGCGCGAGCGCCTGCTGCGGCGCCTGGAGAGCGGCGTCGCACAGCGGCGTCCGTTGGGGTTGATTGTCGCGCCCGCGGGCTATGGCAAGACGACCCTGGCCGCCGAGTGGCTGGCGACCTACACAGGGGTGAAGCCTCTGCACAAGAGCGTGGCTTGGCTTTCGCTGGATGTGGCGGAGAATGAGCCGGTGCGTTTCTTTGCATGTGTGCTGGCGGCTTTGCGGCGCATTGACCGGTCGATCGGCGGCCGCGCCGAGCAGCTCCTGCGCGACGCGGCCGCCTTTTCCGCGGCTGCGTGCAGCGCAGCGCTGATCGAGGATCTGGCCGAGGCCGCCGGGACAGATGCGCCGCTCTTGCTGCTGCTCGACGATTATCATCGGATCGAGAACCGCGATCTGCACACCGCTGTGGAACTCCTGGTGGAATATGCACCGGCATGGTTTCATCTGATCCTGATGACGCGCGAGGATCCGCCGCTGCCGCTGGCGCGCTGGCGCGTGCAGAACCGCATGGTGGAGGTGCGCGCCCGCGATCTGCGTTTCACGCTCGACGAGACGGCCGATTTCCTGCGCCGGGTGATGGCGTTGGCGCTGCCGGAAGCGCTGATCGAGGTGCTCAGCACGCGCACCGAAGGGTGGGTGGCCGGCTTGCAATTGGCCGCGCTCTCCCTGTCCGATGATGCCGACCCTGCGCAGTTCGTCCAGAAGTTCGCTGGGGATGACCGGCAGGTGGTGGACTATCTGGGCGACGAAGTGCTCTCGCGCCAGCCGGAGGCGCTGCAGCGCTTTCTGCTGGCGACCTCCATTCTGGAGCGGCTGTGTGGCGACCTGTGTGAGGCGGTCGTCACTTCCGATATTTTTTCTTCTCATGCAGCAGGTGACAACACCATCGCTGCCGCGCCCCTTGCGACGGGTCAGCAGATACTCGAAATGCTGGATCGGCGCAACCTCTTTGTCGTACCGCTGGACAACCGGCGCCAGTGGTACCGTTATCACCACCTCTTTGCCGATCTGCTGCGCCATCATCTGGAGATCAGCATGGATGGCGCGGCGGTCGCCGACCTGCACCGCCGCGCGGCGCGCTGGTATGCCGGCGCGGGCTATGCGTTCGATGCGATCCACCATGCCTTGTGCGCCGAGGATGGGGAACTGGCCGCCGCGTTGATCGAAGGCGCGTTGGCTTCCAGCGCCACCTGGTCGGGTGGCGACGTGGGCGCCTGGCGCGCCTGGTGGCGCGCTTTGCCCGCGCATGTGCTGCACGCACGGCCAGTGTTGAGCCTGCGCCTGGCGCGCGCTTTATATCTGGCTGGGCAGATCGACGAAGCCGAACACCTGCTGGACGAGGCCGAGCGCCTGCTGCGTCGCAGCCCAGAAATGTACGTTGCTGTCGATGCGCTGTTGGCGCAGGCGGCAGTGCATCGCGCCGCTGTATCCGCCCTGCGCGGCGATGCCCAGCCTGCCATCGACGCGATCGGATGTGCGTTGGCCGCGCTGCCCACGGAGGCGTATCTCATCCGGGCGCGCGCCTACGACACGCTGGGGCTTGCCTACGAGCTGCAAGGCGAGAGCGCCCGCGCCGAACACGCTTATCTGGAGGCCGCGGCACTGGCCGAAGCGGCCGGGGTGCGCTACCTGGTCATCAACGCCCAGTGTGAAGCCGCGATGGTGCAGGTGGTGCAAGGAGAGCTGCGGCGCGCCGCGCAGCGCTGCCAGGCGCTGATCGATTCCCTGGCGCCAGAGGAGGACGAGGCGCCGCCGCTGGGGCTGGCCCAGGCGATCCTCGGCGAGATCCGGCGCGAGCAGCACGCGCTGCAGGACGCGGAAACGCTGCTGCTGGCCGGCATCGCGCATTCACAGGCCGGGGGGATTACCGACGATCTGCGTCACGAGTATCTCTTCTTGGCCCGGCTGCGGCAGTCGCAGGGGGATTACGCCGCCGCGCACGCCGCCTTGCAGGAGCTGGAGGCGCTGCTGCAGCCCTACCGCATCGAGCGGCTCTTGGGCGTGGTGGCCGCGCAGCGGGCGCGCGTCTGGCTGGCGGAAGGACGGCTGGCGCTGGCGGAAACATGGGCCGCGACCTATGCAACGCAGGCGCCCACCGGCTATCTGCGCGAGGGAGAGGAGTTGACGCTGGTGCGTGTGTGGCTGGCGGCGGGCGGGGTGGACGACGCCGCGTCGCGGCTGGCGCCCACGCTGGCCGCGGCAGAGCGTGGCGGGCGCAGCGGTCGCGTCATCGAGTGCCTGGCGCTGCGCGCGCTCCTTCTGGCGCAGCAAGGCGACGAAGAAGCTGCGCTTGCGGCTTTGACCAGCGCGCTCACGCGCGCCGAGCCGGCGGGATACGCCCGCGTCTTTCTGGACGAGGGTCAGCCCATGCTCGATCTGCTCTATCGCGTGGCGGGTGAAGGCGCTGCGGCCTATGCGCGCCGCCTGCTGTACATGGCTGGCGAGGAGCAGGAAAGCGCTCCTTCTGTGCGCGCCACCGCGGATGGCGCGGAGCCGGAAATGATCGAACCGCTGACGGAGCGAGAGAGGGAAGTGCTCGACCTCCTGGCGCAACGACTGACTAATCAAGAGATCGCCCGCCACCTGGTGGTCTCCCTGCCGACCGTCAAAACCCACACGGCGCACATCTACGCCAAGCTTGGCGCCGCCGGGCGCCGCGACGCGGTCGCCCGCGCCCGGCGGCTGGGTCTCCTCCCTTAAAATTACCCGCAACAAAACTGCATCGCCCACGGATTCGACGGATTTACGCGGATAAAAAGAATCCGTGAATATCCGTTTCATCCGCCAAATCCGCGGGCCATTCTTCTGCCCCCCACAGCCGCCAATCATCCCTGTCTCATCCTTTTCGAACGATGCGCATCCTCCCCGCGCGGCGCTACACTGAAAAGGGCAGGGCGCAGCGGCGCAAACAGCAGGAACAGGAACGATCATGGCAACCCAGCACAAACTTTCTCTCGATCAACCAGCACGATACACCATCCAGGTGGAGGGACGCCTGGTCGAGCGCTGGGCCGAGTGGTTTGCGCCGCTCACGCTGACGGTCACTGTAGAGGGCGAGCAGCCCTGCATCAGTACGCTGCACGGCACAGTGGCTGATCAGGCGGCGCTGCACGGGATGTTGCGCGCGCTCTACTCGCTGGGCTTGCCGCTGCTGCTGGTGCGCTGCGAGAGCAGCCAAGAAGATTCAAACGACAATTCAACCCAGAAAGGAATCCTATAATGTCTACTTTCACCTCTATCCGGAAACACCTGCGAAGCGGCTCTCGCCACGGCCAAGAAGCGGGAGCGCGCAATCCATTTCCCGGTGAGTTCTTGCTACACCACCTCTGGGCAGACCAGCGGATCGGGCTGGGGAGCGTGCTGGCGATCGTGGCCGCGGCGGCTCTGCTCAGCGCCTGGCTGATCCCGCGCGGCCCGATCACAACGGCGGAGGCGCTGGTCACGCTGGTCGCCGGCCTGTTGATCGGCGGGGCCGCGGGGCTGATCCTGGGCAGCCGCTGGAGCCTTGTGGTGGCGCCGCTTGGCTTCGTGGCCGTGTATGAGCTGGCGCGCCTCGGCGTGGACGGCCCCACGGTGGACGCGATCCAGCTCGGTTCGCTCTACGGTGCGATTGCCTTCGCCGTCGGTCGCTTCATGCATGGCGTCTATTTTCTGGCGCCGATGCTGGCGGGTGCACTGCTAGGCGTCGCGCTGGCCGCACGGCTGGGCAAGCCAGGCGCCGCCGCGCCGGGCATCCTGGGCTGGACCTTGACCGGCGTGATGGGCGTGGCGCTGATCGCGCTGGCCGTGGCAACCGCGCAGCCGGCAACCACCGCACCGATCCTCGGCGCAGATGGCGAGGCGCTGCCCGGCAGCATCGCCGAGTTGACGGAAGTATCGATTGGCGGCCACGCGCAGAGCCTGATGATCCGCGGGCGCAGCGTAGAAAATCCCGTGCTGCTCTACCTGGCGGGCGGCCCTGGCGGCAGCGACATCGGTGCGCTGCGGCTGGACACGGGGCTGGAGCAGGACTTCGTGGTCGTGGTGTGGGAGCAGCGCGGGGCGGGCAAATCCTACGCGGCGCTTGACCCGGTGGAGACGCTGACGCTCGATCAGATGGTGGCCGACACCATCGAAGTGACCAACTATCTGCGCGCCCGCTTCGCCGAGGAGAAGATTTACCTGGTCGGCAACTCCTGGGGCGCGACGCTGGGCGTGCTGGCCGCACAGCAGCGCCCGGAGCTTTTTCACGCCTTTGTCGGCGCCGGCCAGATGGTCAGCCAGCGCGAGACGGACATCATGTTCTATGCCGACACGCTGGCCTGGGCGGAGGAGACGGGCAACGCAGCGCTGGTTGACACGCTGCGCGGCAACGGGCCGCCCCCCTACGCCGATCTGCTCGACTACGAAACCGCGCTTGCGCACGAGCATGACTGGAACCCCTACCCTTATCTCGATACCAGTCGAGAGATGCCCGCCATTCTCTTTGTCCCGGAGTATACGCTGATGGATCGCATCAATGGTTTCCGCGGCTTTCTTGACACCTTCTCCGTGCTCTATCCGCAGTTGCAGGCGATCGACTTTCGCCAGGACGCGCCCAAGCTGGAGATTCCGGTGTACATGGTGACCGGGCAATATGAAGCGCGCGGTCGCGCCGTGCTGGCGGAGGAGTGGTTCGCGCTGCTCGAAGCGCCGTCAAAAGCGTCCTTTGTCTTTACACATTCCGGCCATCGCCCGCATGTGGAGGAACCGGCGGAATTTGCCAGGGTGATGCGGCAGGTGCGGGAGGAGACGTATGCCGCGGCGCCGCGGCCGCAACCGGCAGTCACCTCGCCCGCCGCCTCGCCCGCGGCCTTGGATGGCGAGGCTATCGCCGCCTTCTTTGATGACCTGCTGCCGCGCCAGTTGGCCGAGCATCACATCGCCGGCGCGGCCGTGGCGATGGTCCAGGAGGGTGACCTGCGCTTCGCCCGCGGTTACGGCCTGGCCGATGTGGCGGCGCAGCAGCCGGTCGACGCCGGACGCACGCTCTTTCGCACCGATTCGACGGGCAAGCTCTTTGTCTGGACCGCGGTGATGCAGTTGGTCGAGGCGGGCCAGCTTGACCTCGACGCCGACATCAACACCTATCTCGATTTCGAGATTCCGGCCACCTTCCCGCAGCCGATCACGCTGCGCCACCTGATGAGCCACAGCGCCGGCTTTGAGGATCAGGGCTACATGTTCGCCCTGCGCGAGGAGGATTTGATGGCGCCCGCGCGTTTTCTGGCGCAGCACAGGCCGGCGCGCATCTGGCCGCCGGACCTCTATTCCGGCTACTCAAATTACGGCACCGCGCTGGCGGGCTATATCGTCGAACGCGTCGCCGGGCTGCCCTTCGAGCAGGTGATCGCCGAACGCATCTTTGCCCCGCTTGGCATGGCGCAGAGCACCTTCCTGCAGCCGCTCCCGCCGGCGTTGGCGCAGGACGCCACAAAAAACTATCGCTACGGTGATGGCCGCTTTGTCGAGCGCCCCTTTGTCTTTTTGCAGACGCCCTCCGCCGGCGAAGGGCACATGACCGTGACCGACATGGCTACCTTTATGCTCGCCCACCTGCGCGACGGCGACACCCCGATCCTCGCCGCGGCGACCCTGGCGCAGATGCACAGCCGTCTCTTCAGCCAGGAGCCTGCGGTCAGCGGCTTCGCCTATGGCTTTGCCGAGACGACCGTCAACGGGCAGCGCATCCTGCGCCACGAGGGGAACAATCCTGGCGTCTCCAGCACCGCGCTTTTTCTGATCCCGGCGGAGCAGATCGGCGTCTATGTGGCCTACAACAGCAATGGCGGCTTTGCGCCCGGCGAGGAATTGCGCCGCGCCTTTTTCAACCACTTTTTCCCGGCGGCAGCCCAACCGCCCACGCCGGCGCGCCTGAGCACCGCGGAGATCGACGCGCTGCAGGGCAGCTACCGCTCGACGCGCATGTTTCACACCACCTTTGGCAAGGCGGCGCGGCTGATGGGCGGCAACTTCGGCGACGTAAGCGTGCGCGCCAATGCTGACGGAACCTTGACGACGCAGGGAATCGGCGCCACGCCGCAGCCGTGGGTGGCGGTCACCCCGCGCGTGCTGCGCCCGGTAGATGGCGCGGTCGATGCCAGCGGCGAACTGCACTTTGCCAGCAACGCCGCGGGTGAGGTCACTGCGCTTTTTGTGGAGAACAACCCCTACCGCGCCTACGAGAAGGTGCCCTGGTACGAAGCCATCCCCTTTCAGCGCGGGGTGGGGCTGGCCGCGCTCCTGGTTTTTCTCTCGGTGCTGTTGAGCGCGCCGCTGCGCTGGCTGGTTGGCCGCTTCTGGCCGGGGGCGCAACCCTTCCCCGTCAATGGGATGGCGTGGAGGCTGCTGGTCGCCGCGTGTGCGCTGGCGCTGCTCTTCGTGGTGGCGCTGATCCTGACGGTGGAGCCGGCCCTGCTCTATGGCGTGACGCCGCTCTTCCTGGCGGTGCTGGCGCTGCCGCTGATCGCGCTGGCGCTGGCCGGCGCTTCGCTGGTGGTGGCCGTGCTCACCTGGCCGAATAGCGAATGGGCGCCTGTTCCCCTGGCGTTTTATGCGAGTGGCGTTGCTGCCGTGATGGTCTTTGCCGGGTGGCTGCATTACTGGAATCTGCTCGGCTGGCGCGTGTGAGATCGAGCAGTGCGCGCGGATGACGCGGTTTACTGATGGCTAGATAGCAAATTGATGCGAGTCTGTAATCTTCCCGGAAGCTCCAAAGCTTCCGGGAAGATGTTCCGCACTAAATCAGCGAAAATCCGCCCAATTCGCGTTATCCGCGTGCTATCTTCGCCAAAATCAACGGTCGCGCAGCTTCGGGTCCATGGCGTCGCGGATAGCGTCGCCCAGGAAGTTGAAGGCGAGCATCGTCAGCGAGAGCGCCAGCGCCGGGAAGAGGATCACGTGCGGCGCGGAACGCAGCGCGCCGTAGCCGTCGGCGATCATGCTGCCCCAACTGGGCAGCGGCGGCTGCACGCCCAGCCCGATAAAGCTGAGGAAGGCTTCGGTGTAGATGTAGGAAGGGATCGCCAGCGTCTCGGCCACGATGCAGGTGCCGATGATGTTGGGCAGCAGGTGGCGCCCCATGATGCGGCGGTCGCTGGCGCCGACGAGCTGCGCGGCCTGCACAAACTCCTGCTCGCGGTAGTGAAGCGTCTGCCCGCGCGTCAGCCGCGCCATGTTGAGCCAGCTCACCGCGCCGATTGCCACGAAGATAAAA
>JACSRH010000079.1 GCA_014879855.1 Caldilineaceae bacterium
AACTTCAGCATGGTCAGAATTATAACCAACCAGCGATCCGGGCGCAACAGGAGATGTGCATTGGGGTCGTCCCACGATTTTGGTGAGCTTAGCCCCGGTGTGCGTCGCACTGGTCAACAGATGGCGCTTTGCGACACAACTTTTGATCGATGGGGCGCACGCCGGTGTTGAATCACCACAATTCTGCATAACTTATCCCAGAGACCGGCAGGAGCAGTGCACTATGCAGCCTGCCCTGCTCCACCACCCCGCTGAGCAAGCAAGCATTTCATCCCGAAAGAAAAGCCTTCCTCAGGATGAAGCCCAGCGCCCCCCGCCGAGGAACTGCCACTTTCCTTACAGGAATTTTCAAATTCCTGTAAGGAAATTTATACTTTCTGCAAGGAAGTTGGCGCAACCAACGGGTCAGATGCTCGGCTAGTCGCCGTCTCATTGCGCGAGCAAGCAAAGGGCTTACCAGCGCGCTTCCGGCAAAGGAGAAACTCTGTGGCAAAACGCATCAAAGCCCTCAGCGCCTTGCGCCCGCGGCTCAAGCGGGCGGGGCGCGTCGATCAGGCGCTGCTGGCGCAGTACGTGGCGGAGCGCTCCAACCTCAGCAAGGCCGATGTCACGCACGCGCTGCTGGAGCTGAGCGCGGCCATCGAGGACTTTGTGCTGCTGGGGCACAGTGTGCGGCTGGCCGGCCTGGGCTTGATTACGCCGAGCATGAATACAAAAGGCGAGTTCACCATCCGCATTCTGCCCGACCCGCACCTGCTGCGTGCGATCAACGACCGCCGACGCTTCAACGGCAAGATTGTCAATGCCGCCAACCTGGGGAAGAGCAGCGACGAACTGGCGGCGCAGTGGGATAGCTTGCATCCGGATGATCCGGTGGAAACGTAAAGGCCAGTGGAAACGTAAAGGCCAGTGGAAACGCAAGGGCCGGTGAAAATGCAAGCCGACAGGACAAATCAACGATTTGGGCAGGATGCGCCGCATTGCCTTCTACGCCAGCGTGATATTCGTCAACTTCTCCCACGCCGCGTAGCCGCCGAGGTGATAGCGGCGCACGCCAGGAATCGGCGGCGTCTCGCCCGCGGGGCCGAGCGTCACCAGCGCCAGCGCAAAGCTGCGGTCGTGCAGGTAGAGCAGCGTCCGGCGCAGCGGCTCGGTGAGCAGCGCGGTGACGACGACAATGGTCGTGCCGTAGGGCAGATGCAGCCCTTCGTACCGCAGCGTCTCTTCCAGCGGCCAGCGCCCAAAGGGGATGACGCGCGCCAGCGCCTCGAAGATCAGCGCCAACTGGTTGCGATGGCCCGCGGGCCGGATGCGTACGATGCGTGCGCCGGGCTGCGTCACCGCGTTGGCGAATAGTCCGACAGCCTGTCCTTGATCCCACGCCCAGCGCGCCAGTGATGCGGTGGCTGTAATGGCGTATTCCTGCAGGTCAGGGTCGTAGCCTTCCCACGCGTGTTCGTGCGTGTTGATGTTCAGAAAGAGCGCCAGCGGCCGGTTGGCGGACGCGTCGAAGGTCTTGGTCTGCAACGCATTGCGCCGTGCTGTCGCCTTCCAGTGCACATGGCGCATACTGTCGCCCGACACATAATCACGTGCGCCGTTGAGTCGCAGCGGATCCTCCGCCAACTGGCGCATGGCGCGGAACTCGCCAAAGGGGCGGTCCGACGGCAGCCCCAACGCGGTCAACGGCACAATGCGCGGGTAGACGAGCAACGTATCGACAGCCTCCAGCGTTTCCTCGCGCACGTCAAAGCCGAACATGTCTCCCGACAGCAGCCGCGCGGGGCCAAACGCCCACGCCCCGCGCTGCACCGCACACACCCGGTAGTGGCGCGTCACGCGCTCGTACCAACGCAGCGAGATGAGGTTGACCAGCCGCTGGCGGCCGGGGCGATGGCTGTGTGAGAGCCGCGCCGGTTCGATGTGCAAGGCTTTGGGCAATTCGTCCTCGGCGTGCAGCCAGGCGAGCGGCAGCGGTTTGGCATTGACGATCTCGATGTCCAGCGCCACCTCGTCGCCGTGAAAGAGGCGCGTGCGCTCGAACTGGCGCCGGTAGCTGACGCCGACCAGACAGAGACGCAGCCAGAGCAGGGCCGCGCCCGCAATCAATGCCAGGAAGAGGGTCAGCAAAAAGAGCGGCGCGCTGCGCAGGAGCACGGAGAGCAATGCCAGCCCGACCAATCCCCACATCCAACGGTTCATCGGCTGGCGCTCCACTGCTCCTCGACCGGCACCGGCGTCTGGTCGAGCAAACGCTTGATGACGGCGTCGGCGCTCTGCCCGCGCAGCCTGCTTTCCGGGCTGAGGATCAGACGATGCGCCAGCACCGGCCGCGCCAGCGTTTGCAGGTCGTCCGGCGTTACAAAGTCGCGGCCACGGATCGCGGCCAGCGCCTGCCCCGCGCGCAGCAGGGCCAGCGACCCGCGCGGGCTGACGCCCAATTCTACGGCAGAGTCGCCGCGCGAGGCGCTCACCAGATCGAGCAGGTAATCTTCCACCAGCGGATGGCACGCGACCTGGCGGCAGCGGTCAGAGATAGTGCGCAGCTCGGCCGCGCCGATCAGGGGCTGGATGTCGACCAGCGGGTTGTGCGTGCGGAAGCGCCGCAGGATGGTGCGCTCGTCCTCGCGGCCAGGATAGCCGATTGCCACGCGCAGCATAAAGCGGTCAAGCTGCGCTTCGGGCAGCGGAAAGGTGCCTTCCAGTTCGACAGGGTTCTGCGTCGCCAGCACCAGGAAGGGATAGGCGAGCGGCCGGGTGACGCCATCGACCGTCACCTGGCGCTCTTCCATCGCTTCGAGCAGCGCCGACTGTGTGCGCGGGCCGGCGCGGTTGATCTCGTCGGCCAGCACCACCTCGGCCAGGATCGGCCCGCCACGGTACTCGAAGTCGCCCGTCTTCTGGTTGAAGATGTTGACGCCGGTGATGTCCGACGGCAGCAAATCGGGCGTGAACTGGATGCGGCTGAAGGTGCAGCCCAGCGAACGCGCCAGGGTCTTGGCCAGCATGGTCTTGCCGATGCCCGGCACATCTTCGAGCAGCACGTGGCCGTCGCAGAAGAGTGCGACCAGCAGCAATTCGACTACGGCGTCCTTGCCGACGATCACACGGCTGATCTGTTCGACCAGGCGGCGGGCCGTGGCGGCAACGGCGGAGATATCTGGCAGATCATTTGAAGGCATGGCTATGTCCATCGTTATTCTTTACAGATTGTCAGTAGTGCTGAGCTATCCACGATCATTGCAACAGACCTCTTCATTGTAAAGCATATCCCCATGATCCACCGCTGCCGCCGGTTGCTGGATGATTGCCGCGCGCCGCGCGGCAATCATCCAGCAACCGGCAAGACGCGCATCGCTCCATTGCTGGCATTAAATCCGGCATAATGCCGACGCGGCAGGGTGGATTTGCGCCAAAACATGCGCCGGCCTCCTAGTCAGGCTGTTTCTGCGCCCTTTTCAAGCGCTCGGCAGCCTGGATCACGGTGCGGTTGATGCGCACGTTTTCGAGATAGGAGTGGCGCAACGCCGCGTCTGAGATGTTGGCGGCGTGCGTCTGCACGACTCTGTAGGCGCGTCGTAGTAGTTCTGTCGCCTGTACAGAGTCTCCGCAGGCGTCGGCTGTCAGCGCCGCGACGTAGAGATCGCGCTGTGGGTATTCAATCTGATGCGGTTCGCTCGCATCGAGAATCTCCAGCAGCGTCCTGGTTGCAACATGCGCGGCCTGAGGACGGCCACGGGCAAGCTGCACCAATGCCAGGGTCGCCAGGTCGGTTGTCATTGTCGCGCGCACGTCCAGCGTTGCGTAGAGATGCAACGCGCGGTGGGCGTAGTCTTCCGCTTCGTCAAGCCAACCGGCCGTCTGCGCGGTCAGCGCCGCTTCGGTGAGACACTGCGCCTCAAATTCAAGATCGGCGTTGTCGTGCGCCCACTGTCGGCTGCGGTCGAGCCGCGCCAGCGCCGCCAGCGCATCGCCACACTCGCGCTCGATCTGCCCCAGGTTGAACTCCATGATGGCGGCGCCTGCTTCATCGCCCACCGACAGGCAAAGCTCCGCGGCCAGCGAGATGCAGCGCCTGGCCTCTGCGTAGTCGCCAACTGTCAGGGCAAGGATGCCCAGGGCGTTCCACACCGCGTTTTCCCACCAGCGATTGCCAACCGAGCGTTGAATGTCGAGCGCCTGGCGCAGCAAGGGCGCGGCCGCGCCGTAGTCGCCGAGGCTTGTATAGGCCTGCGCGATGTTGAGCAGGCTGCTGCCTTCGCCCTCGCGGTCGCCAATTGTGCGCCGGATGGTCAGCGCCCGCTGCCAGTCTTCTCGTGCGGCCGCAAAATCGCGGCGCAGGAACGCCACACCGCCCAGACGCGTGAGCGCGGTCGCCACGTCTGGCTGATTTTCCTGCGCCGCGTACAGGCGCAGGGCTTGCGTGAGCATTGCGGTCGCAGTGTCATACTCGCCGCGCTGCCGCATTACTACACCGAGACCGAGCATGACCTGGGCGCGCATGTCTTCGGCGTCGCGAGGAGAAGCAAGGGGCGCTGCAAGTTGATCGGCGGCGAGAAGCAGGGCCTTTTCACTATTGATGTCTGCGAGCAGCGCCAATGCATGACGATAATATTGTTCTGCGGCGTCATTGTCGCCTTCGCGCAGTGCAATTTCACCCAGACGCGAGAGGACGCGCGCCTGGCTGCTACGATCCGCGCTCAGGTCATAGCGTTCCAATGCTTGCTGGAGGTCGCCGCGCGCCGCGGGAAACTGGCTGGTCGCCGCGTGAAAATCCGCCCACAATTCCGCCACAACCGCGCGATCGGCGCGGGGGTGAGCGTCGAGGACCAGCAGCGTAGCTTCTTCCTGCAAACGTTGTCCTAAAATGTGCAGCACTTCGGCTTTGCCGCGCAACCATTCCCAGCGTGTTTCAAGCGCCAGCATACGTTCAAAGTAAATGAGCGCGGTCTCATTCGCATAGCTGCGTTTGGCGCGCCACGCGGCCGCATCGAGATAGTGGATCGCCCGTGCGCGTGGGGCAGGCTGCGCCATATTGGTCTGCGCGTAATGATGCGCCAGCCGTTCGATGGCCGCTGGCATCTGCTGCTCCAACACGCGCGCGACGGCCAGGTGCAGCTCTTGGCGCTGGCTTTCCAACAGCGTCTGATAGACCGCCTCCTGGGTGATGCTGTGTTTGAAGATATAGGTCGGATGGGGCGGGGGCGTCTCCATGCGGGCAAAGTCACGCTGTTCCAGCTCGGCAATTTGCTGGTGCAGCGCCAGTGCGTGCGGTGTACGCGGGTGCGCGGCCACGAGCACCCGCGCCTCAAAGACGCGGCCGATAACGCTGGCAACTTTGAGCGTCAGCCGCGTGGCTTCGGGCAGGCGGTCGAGGCGTGACAGCACCAGACCATGCACGGTGTCGGGCAGCCCCAACGTCACCATGTTGAGACGAGCGCCTGCGTGCAACCGCCACCGTCCATCCTCGCGTACAAGCGCGTGCGCTTCATGCAACGTCTGCACAAGCGCGCGCGCGGCGCAATAAACAGCGTGCTCCACCACAATATAGTTGCGCGCGCGCAGCGCATCGACCAGTTCCTCCACAAAGAAAGGGTTGCCTTGCGTCTGCGCGTAGACTAGCTCTGTGACCAGCGGTTCGACAGCGCCTTGCAGCCGCTGTTCGACCAGCGCCGCGGTGGCCGCTGGCGTCAATTCACTCAAGTGCAGATGAAGTGGCGCCGGCAGCGCGTTCAATTCGTCAAAAAATGGCGTTGTTTCTTGCCGGTTCAGTGGGCGATGGAGGAGACAGATGAGCAGCGGCAAATCTGCCAGCGCCCGGCAGAGGGCCAGCACGATCACCTGGTCGGCTTCGTCCAGCCAATGAATATCTTCCAGCAGCAGAAAGTGGGGATGCTGGTGAGCAAAGTGTTGAAGAAGGTTCACAACCAGATTGCCCAGCGCCTCGCGGCGCAGGCGCGGGTCGAACGCGGCTGTGGTGGCGTTGTCGTCAATGGGCAAGCCCAGCAGCTCGCCCAACAGCGGCAGACGCACCAGCCACGCCGGCTCGATCGCGGCGAGCATTGCGTGTACATGCTCGATCTGTTGGTCTGCCGGCGCGGCGCGCAGTTCGGTCAGCCCCAGCAACGCGGCCAACGGCTCGCGCAGCACCGCGTAGGGCTGCTGGCCGGTGCTCTGGCAGGCGCCGTAGAGGACAGAGAAGCCTTGCGCCGCGGCCAGGCGCACCGCGGCCGCGGCGAGATGGCTTTTGCCCACGCCCGCCTCACCTTCGATGCGCACGAGCTGGCCGGCGCCGCGTGCAGTCGCTTCAATTGCCGCGGTGATGGATGCCACCTCGGCGTCGCGGCCCAGCGGCGGGACGCGAAAGAGCGCATCCAGTTGCAGCAATGTTGGCGAACGCAGCCCCGTCACGGCATAGACCGCCTGCACGCCGCGCTTGCCCCTGAATTGGCGTGCGCCCAGCGCGTGAAGCAGATAGCGCGGCTGGATCGACGCGGCGACGCGTGCGCTGATGAGAATCTGACCGGGTTCAGCCTCCATCATCAGACGCGCAGCCATATTGGTTTCATCCCCCAGCACGCCGTAGGTGCGTCGCGTGTTGCTGCCATAGGCGCCAACGCGCATCAGACCCGCGCTGACGCCAAGCTGCACCTGCGTCAGAAAGCTGAAATGGCTGGGGCTTGTGCGCAATTCGAGTGCAGCCGCGATAGCGCGTTCAGGGTCGTCGTCGTGCGCCACGGGCGCGCCGAACGCGGCGTAAAAATAGCTGCCCTTGTCGCCTGTCGTCAGTTGGATCAGGGCGGCTTCATAGCACGCCAGCACCTGTTGCACCCAGCGAATATATGCATCCAGGTGCGCGCCGGCGGCGGCATCGCGCTCGAAGTCGAGGCCGGAAAAGCGCACAAAGAGCGCGGTCGCCGGGCGCAGTTCAGCCAGATACTGTTCTTCACCAGCCTGGAGGTTGGCCCACACAGCCGGCAACAGCCACGGTCGGATCAGGTCGCCAGGCAGGACAGGAGACGAGAGGCGAGAGGCGAGAGGCGGTGTAGAAAAAGGGGACTGGTTGAGCACGGCCACCTGCGCGCCGCTCTCACTGCGCCGCCAGACGCTGACCGCGTCAAAATTGTCCAACAGGCGAATCGTTTCAAGATCGGCGACGAGTTCGCTACGCTGCGCCACATGCTCAGCCGCGGCCATGCGCTCCAACGGCGCACCGGCCAGCACCTCGATGCGCTGGATCGTGGGGTCGCCCACCAGCAGACGGCGCACCGAGCCGCTGGCGAGCGCAGTCTTGATCGCTAATGCCGCGATGGCGCCCGGCGCCACTGCATAGTGCGCAAAGCGCGCCATAACGCGCTGCATTCCCAACGCGCTGGTGATCGCACGTTGCGCGGCTGCGGGCAGCGTATCGTCGCCCGCGTCGAACCAGCAGGTGATAGCGTCGCCCGCAAAGCCGATGACGCTGCCGCCCTGTTGATCGACCTGATCGATCAACGCCTGATAGACTTCATTGAGTGTCCGCGTCAGTAATTCCGCGCCGCGGCTGCGTCCGAAATCGCGGGCCAATGTTTCGGTAAGCGGGGTGAAACCGGAGATATCGACGAAGAGCACGGCGCCGGTGGCTCGCTCAGGCAGCGCTTGGCCAGACAGCAGCGCCCGGCGGCGGTCACTGGGCAGATAGGCAATTGCCTGTTGCATGGCTCTATTATAACGCCATGTGCGCTAAGATGCGTGGTGCTTACCATGCAATACGTAATGCATGATACGTAATGCATGATACGTAATGCATGATACGTAATGCGTGATATGCTATGCGTAATTACTCGTTATCTATTCCCTCGATTACGTCTCTCAATTCCAGGAGCCACTCTTCAATTTCAGCGCCGCGTGCATTGGCGAAGCCTTTGTCTGCGCCGATGATCACGAAGCCACACTTTTCCAGGACGCGGCGCGAGCCGAGGTTGTCCTTTGCCACGCGTGCATAGATCGGGCGCGTGGCATCGACTTCGGCCAGAAAGCGCGCAAGCGCGCGTGTGGCAATGCCGCGTCCCCAGAACGTCCGGCCGAGCCAGTAACTCACTTCGGGTTTGCCGTCCTCTTCGTAACGCAGAACGTGACCGGCTACTTGCCCGTCGCAAAGGATCGTGCGGACGATACCGGTTGGGTTTGCCAGAACGCGGCGCCAATGGGCAAGAAAGGCGGCTTCATCAGCCGGGTTTTTGGCCGTGAAGGCAGCCATGTGCACGGCGTCTGCATCCAGTTGCTGGGCAAAGAAAACAGACAAATCAGCTTCAATCACCTCGCGCAGATCAAGTTTGTCAGATGACGCCAAGGCGTCGTAACTCTGTAATTCGTTCATCATCCCACCCTAGCACTGCTTGTAGGATTTCATCTGTATGCTGGCCGAGCAGCGGCGGCGCATTGCGCACTGTGGCCGGCGTGCGGCCGAATTTAGCAACGGGGCCAAGCACCTTGATCCGTCCAGCCGTCGCATGTTCAACCTCCTGCACCATCGCCCGCGCCTGCACCTGCGGGTCATTGAGCGCGGTGGGAATGTCGTTGATGGGGCCGGCAGGCACGCCCAGCGTGGCCAGCAATTCCAGCCACGCCGCGGATGGACGCGTACGGAAAAGCGCCTGCAACAAGGGGATCAACGCGCTGCGCTGTTCGACACGCGCTCGATTGGTGCGAAAGCGTTCATCTTCAGCGAGATCGAGGCGGCCAACCGCGGTGCAGAATTTGCGATATTGGGCGTCAGAACCAATGCCGACGGCGATGGCCCCGTCCGCCGTTGCGAAAGTCTCGTAGGGCACAATGCTGGGGTGAGCGTTGCCATAGCGCGCGGGCGGCTCGCCTGTGGCCAGATAGTTCTGCGCCACATTGGCCAGCCACGCGATCTGCGCGTCGAGCAATGCTACATCGATGGCCTGCCCTTTGCCGCTGCGTTGGCGTTCATGCAGCGCGGCGAGGATCGCGGTTGCCGCAAACAGCCCCGCGGTGATGTCGGCAATCGCCACGCCGACCTTGGCGGGTTCGCCCTCTTTCGCACCGGTGATCGACATAATGCCGCCCTGCGCCTGGATGATGAAGTCGTAGCCAGCCCGATCCCGGTGCGGCCCGCTCTGTCCATAGCCGGTGATCGAACAGTAGACGAGCCGTGGGTTGCGCGCGGCGAGCGTGGCGTAGTCCACGCCTAGCCTGGCCGCGCCGCCCACCCTGAAGTTCTCGATCACGACGTCGGCGTGCGCGGCCAGCGCCTGGACGATCTGACGGCCTGCAGCTGTCTTGAGATCGACGGTGATGCTGCGCTTGTTGCGGTTGGCCGCGAGGAAATAGGCGCTCTGGTCGCCCACCCACGGCGGCCCCCAACCGCGCGTGCCGTCGCCGCTGCCTGGCTCCTCCACCTTAATGACGTTTGCGCCATAGTCGGCCAGCACCATCGTGCAGTACGGCCCGGCGAGGATGCGCGAAAGATCGAGCACAAGAATGTCGGAGAGCAGAGCGTCAGGCATAAGCTGCGGCGTCCTCTAAATGTACTATGTTGCAGTGGGCAGGGATGTCGCTGTGGACACACCCTCTATAGACGAATCGCTCAATCATTCAATCACTATTCTTTCCCACCTCCGCCATCAACAGCGCCAGCAGCGCCGTGCGCGGGGTAATGCTCTCCAGCTCAATGTACTCGTCCGGGCTGTGGTCGAGACCGCCGATGGGGCCCAGGCCGTCGAGGACGGGGACGCCTTCTGCCGCCACAAAGCTGGCGTCGGACGCGCCGCCGGTGCTGGCGCCTTTCACAGAGAAGCCGAGGCCAGTGGCAAGCCGTTGCGTGGCGGCTTCGAGCGCGGCGACCGCGGGCGTGCGCTCCATGGCCGGCATGGCGCCGTCGAGCTTGACATCGAACGTGGCCGTCGCGCCGTTGAGCACGGGCCGCGCCAGTTGGGCGCGGATGGCGTCGAGCAGGTCGGGGATGTCGGCGTTGCGCCAGGCGCGCAGGTCGAGTTCGGCGTGCGCTTCCTCGGCGACGACGTTAGGTTGCGCGCCGCCTGCTATGCGCCCGATATTGATGGTGACGCCGGGGCGAAAGCCGTTGAGTTTGTCGATCTCGACCAGGTGGCGCATCAGCGCCAGGATGGCGCTGCGTCCTTTCTCCGGCTCGACGCCCGCGTGCGCGGCCTTGCCCTGGACGTGCACCGTGCCCCACACCGCGGTCTTGCGCGCGGTCACGATGTCGCCATTGGCGCGCGCGGCTTCGAGCGTGAAGGCAACGTCTGACGCACGCGCGGTCTGGCGCAACGCAGGCAACGAGCCGCGGTCGTGGATTTCCTCATCACTGACGACCAGGAAATGGATGGCCCCGTAATTGCGAAAATCGACTGCGTCGAGCGCGCGGATCGCGTATAGCCCGGTGAGCAGGCCGCCCTTCATATCGCACACGCCTGGCCCCAGGATCGCGCCGCCCTCGCTGCGCATGGGACGGGCCGCGGCCGTGCCGACCGGAAAGACGGTGTCTGCGTGACCCAGCAGCAAGATGCGTTTCCCACCCATGCCGCTGCGCCGCGCCAGCAGGTTATCGCCTAATCTGGCCTGAGGCAGTCGCTCAACAGCAAAACCCATTGCTTGCAGCCGCGCCTGCAGCCAGGATTGCACTGCGTCGACGCCTGGCTTGTGCAGCGTGCCGGAATCGAGCGCGGTCAGTGTGCGCAAATCGGCCAGATAGTCGTCGCGATGTTCATGAAGATAGGCAAGGATTTGTGATTGCATCGTCAAAAAGAACTTTCCACAGATGACGCAGATCGCACAGATTTGAAGAGAGTTTTCACCCATAACTGCTTTCCAGGAAGCGCGTCCAGGCTTACAATTGTGAAATCTGCGCAATTTTTATAGCAAGTACATGCAAGCAGCATAGTAGACGGTCGCAAGGTTGTCAACAGAAACGCGGCCTGTTTGCCCGGTGCGCTTTGCGTTCCCGCCCGGCGTGCGGTAGACTCCTGGGTTATGGTAGTGCTCTTTCAGATCATGGCAACATACGCGCCGTATATTTACCTGGTCAGCGGACTGGTGGCGCTTTATCAACTTTACCGGCTTTGGCAGGTGCGGAGCGAGCGCCGTCAAGCCGTTTTTTCTTTGGAACGCGAACGCGCGGTGCGCGATCTGAGTGGCATCTTCACGACGGCCATGATCCTGCTGCTGCTCATGGGCGTCACCTATTTTGCCAGCATCACCATCCCTAGCGCCATCGTGGCCGCGCCGCAGGCCGAGCCCACCTTGCCGCCAGAGTTCGCCATCGCCATCACGCCGACGAACACGCCCTTGTCGGTGACGCCTTCCGCCACGCCGACAGGCACTATGACGCCGACGCCGGAGCCGCCGACGCCGGACACCCTCCAGGCCACCCAGACTGCCCAGGTGTTGGAAAACGCCACGCCAACCTCAACGCCGGAAGCGCCGCCTCCCGCGCCGCCGCAAGTGAGCGCGCCGTTCTGCCCTGATACGCGCGCAGTCATCTCTTCGCCGGGGAACGGCGCGACGGTGAGTGGCGTTTTTTCCCTGATCGGCACTGCCACGCATGAGCAGTTTAACTTCTACAAGGTGGAGTTTGCGCCCGGCGCCGATGCGCAACAAGGGTTCACCTATCTGGCTGACGGCCGCGGCCAGGTGTTTGACGGCGCGTTGGCGAGTGTCAACACACGCGGCTTTGCCAACGGTCCCTGGACGTTTCAGTTGACCGTCGTCGACCAGACCGGTAATTTCCCGGATCCTTGTCGTGTAACGCTCAATGTGGCAAATTGAAACGCCTCATCAATTTTCATGAAGATAAATCGCTGTGCAACGTCTAACTGAATTTCTACAAGACCCATCGCCGCGCAATCGTCGCCTGCGTCGCCTGCTCGAAGTGGCGCTGGTCTCCGCGCTGCTGCTCATCTTTATCGTGGTGATCGCGTTCCAAATGGGACGCTCCAGCGGGCTGTCGCAGGCGCAACAGGCCGCGGCCACCGCGGCCTCGATGCAGGTCGCGCTGGCGTCGACCTTCACCCCGACCGCCACGGCCACGGCCACCGAAACGCCCGCGCCGACCTTTACGCCGACGCTTACCGCCACGCCAACGACGACGCCTGCCAGCCCGGCCGAGTGGACAGATCGCTATTTCAATTTAGCGATGCAGGGGTTGAATACGCTCGCTGTCCTCGACTTTACGCCAGCGCGTGCGGCCGATCTGGCCGAGCGGCTCGCTCACGAACAAGGGCTGGTCTTTGTGCCCGTGAGCTATCACGAACTGAGCGCGGAGCCGTGGACAGCCTTTGTCGCGCCGCGCACGCCGGATGGGACGCCTTTGCCCATGCTCTTCTGGCGCAGCGGCGAAACCGGCAACGAAGTGGAAGGGCAGATCCTGACCGACGCCGTCGCGACCCTCGCCGACCCGGAAACCGGCTATGTTCCGCTCGCCGCTGGCCTCAGCCAGGGCGCCGCGGCGGTCGATGCGCAGGGGATTCGCCACGTGCTGATGGTCGAACGTCCTGAAGCGCGCGGCAAACTGACCGCCTATCTCTGGTCGCAAAGCCTACCCGGCGGCCCTTTTGCCGTGGTCTGGCGCAGCGATGAAGACCCGCAGTGGACCTTCAACGCCGCCAACAGCCAGCTCAGCCTGGAGCCAAACGCGGAGCGCGTGCTGCCGGATGTGATTATCTCTGGCCCGTTGCCTGCCAACAGCGCGATCCGCACCGAGGAGGGCGCGGCCGGCATCTTTGTCGAGCAGCCGCCCTTTGCCCAACAACGCCTGCAGACGCGCTGGCAGCCACTGCTCGCCAGCGACCTCGACGCAAATGCTCCTGCGCTCATCACGGGGTATCGGCTGGCGCAGGCTGAGGTGCAGGCCACGCCCTTGAGCACGTTGGCCACCATCCTTGCTCTGCTCCAGGACGCACAGATCAATCGTGCGCAATCGCTCGTTGCGCGCATCGACCTGCTCAACGACATGTACGAGATGGGGCTGGCCGCGCCGGGCGATTGGATGGCCGTCTATATCAACGATATCGACCGCGAAATTCAGGATGACGAACAGTCGTTGCGGCTGCGTTTCTTTGACAATGCCGACCGTAACCGCAGCTACGAAGCGCTTTTCGAGCAAGACGCCGAGACTGGCCGCTATACGCTCCAGTCGATCACTCCTGTCTTGCTGGCCAGCAGCGCGGGTCTGGTGACGCCAGCGCCGCCGCGCCCGACCTCGACGCCGACCGAGGCGCGCATCGCCGCCGACTCATTGCTGGGCGACGCCAGTGAGTTGGCGCTGACGCTTCCCCTGACCGATGTCGTGGGCGGCG
Source organism: Caldilineaceae bacterium (assembly GCA_014879855.1). Classification (GTDB taxonomy): domain Bacteria; phylum Chloroflexota; class Anaerolineae; order Caldilineales; family Caldilineaceae; genus Caldilinea. The sequence continues at coordinate 13,320 of JACSRH010000079.1, forward strand.
CAGACGCCAGCATATTAAACCCAACCCTGGAGCCAACGTCCACTGCAACGCCGACCTTTACGCCGACGCCCACCGACACGCCAACGGTGACGCTGACGCCGACGGAAACATCTTTGCCCACTGACACGCCGACGTCCTCCCCCACACCCACCGAAACCCCGACGCCGACGCCGACCGAGAAGCCGCTGCCGATCCCTGCCATCCCCGCGGACGCGGCGGCGCCGCTCACCGGCTACATGTTATTGACCGAGACGGGCCGGCTGCGCGGCGGGCCAAGCACGGAATATATCGTGATCGCAGGGCTGCAGAATGGCACGCCGGTCGATATTTTTGGCATCACTGAGGCCGGCGACTGGCTGCTCATTCGTGCGGCTTCGGTGGACGATGGGCGCACAGGCGTGCTGGGCTGGGCCTCGACGCAGTTGGTCGTGCCGTACGGAGATTTCGCAGGCGTGCCGCGCTATCGCGCGGACGGGACTTCGGGGGATGCACCGCCGCCGGGCGAAGGCGAGCCGTCTGCTCTGTTATCTGCCCTGCCGACCGCCACCGCCACGCCCACGCCGTTGGTGACGCCTGTGCTGCGCCTGCCTGCGGTGCAGGCCCTCGCCGCGGGCAGCGTGCCAGCGCCGGCAGCAGAGGAGCAGATCGTCACCATTGCCGGCGCGGCCATCCCGCCTGATGTGCAGGCGCCGATCCCCGCAACCGCGGCCGATGGCAGCGCGATCGAGCTGGATGTAGCGGGTGCAGTGGTCGAGATCTGGAGTGCGGTGCTGGGCGAAACATCCGGCCGGTGGGCGCCGGGCAGCGCGGCGCAATTGTGGCCTGGCGCGGTGGCGTATGTCATCGCCCAGCCGGCGAACGAGGGCGGCTGGATCACCACGCGGCTGCGCATCGTCGCTACGCCTCAGGCGGAGCGGGTCAAGGAGGTGACATTGCCTGAAATTGAAGCCGCCACGACCGCGGAGGAGGCAATTGCCTTGCTGGGGAGCCGCACCGCGCCGGGCGTCTATTTGCTGGATCGCGACGGTCGCGCCCAACAATTGTGGCAATACGAAACTACTGCGGCCTGGCTCAATGCCGACCCAAACGCCGGCTTTATCCTGAGTGAGCCGCCCACGCCCGGTGGCATCAGCACCTTCAGTTGGATGCGCAACGATGGCAACGGGCTACAGATCATCGCCCAACCCTACCGCGCCATCCGTGGCGTGGCGGGCGACGCCTATGGCGGCCTGTGGTGGATCGAAACGCCCAATGCCGCGGTTGATCTGTGGCAACTCTGGCATTATGACCCGGCGACCGCGCAGATTGCACTGCGTTTGCAGGCTGACGGCGCGGTCTTTGCTCAGGCCGCCGGCGCGCCGGATACATCGCTGACGCCGACGTTGGTAGCCGTGCAGCCGATCACGCCGGGCGACTCTTCGGCGGTCTATTTGTTTGTCGACACCAGCGACACGACCTTGCAGCAACCTTTCACCGGCGTTTTCCGGCTGCGCGTAGAGACCGGTGCAGAAGAGCAGGGCGCGATCGTCGAAGGCCCCCAGCAACTTCTGGAAAGTGGCGCGTATCGCGGCCCGCTGACGCTCAGCCCGGATTTGTCGCGGCTGGCCTTCTTTGCCTATGCGGCGGATCATCCCAGCCTGACCTCAGGCGTGATCAAGCCTGCCAACACGGTCAACGTGCTGACCTTGTCGGGCCGCGGCGCCAGTATCATCCGCACGGCCTATGTCACGGAGACGCGCTTCGAGTTTCTCGCGCCCGAACTGGCATGGCAGGGCAACGACCGGCTGCTGCTGGCGCGCAGCCGTTTTGCGCCCGGTCGCACGGATGAGCTGGATCGCTTCGGTCTGATTCAGGTGCAGTTGCCGCCGCCCGGCGCTTCGCCCGCGGACCCGATTGTCTCCGATTCCTATCTGTTGCCGCGCCAGCAATCGCTGCTCGACTTTGCGCCCTGTTTGGATATTGCTTCGGTGCTGGTGCTGACCCGCGACCGTGACGGCGCGCAGCAATTGCTGCGCTGGAACGGTCGCAACCAGGTCTTCCCGATCTTCGGCCTGCCCAACGCGCTCAATCGAACGTTCCTCTGCTGGCAGCCGTAACATGCCGCTCACACTGCCGGAAGGGTGGAGCTATTTTGCGGATTGGCGCGATCTGCTGCTGGCGCTTGGTGGTCTGCTCGCGGTGGCGCTGACGATCATCTGGTGGGGGCAGCAAACGCGACGCTGGTATCGCATCGCGGCGTTCAGCTTTCTGATTGCGTTTATCCTTGCGTTTGCCAGCATTTATCTTTTCTGGGCGCCGCCCTATTACGCCGGCTGTGCGGGCGGCTGCATGGGCTGGCGCGGCTTTCCATTGCCTGTAGCGCGCATCACCTTTGATGGGCAGACGCAGATTGGTCTGCTCGACGTGCTGCTCAACGTGCTGCTGCTGTGGCTGTTTGTGCTGGTGGCGAGCCTGGTCGGGCGCATTGCCGCGGTGATCTTTGGGCTGGAAAATCGGTCGCGGCGCGTCCGCGTCATCGCGGTGCTGGTGTTTGTGCTGACGCCATGGGCCTTGCTGCCGCGCTATCTGAACCCACCTCAGCCAGTAACAACCGGCGAAGACCTGCGTCTGGTCACCAACGCACGCCGCGCCGCGGAAACGACCTACGGCATCACCGGGCTGTGGGTGCACCGGCTGGCGCTCGAAGATCTGCGCCAGCTCAGCCCCAACCCGCTGGGCGAAACCACGCCTGACCTCACCGCCATCCGCAGCCAAGTCTGTCTGCGCGGCTACACCTATTTCTACATCCCGTGGCGCCGCTACCGGGTCAGCCTGGAGCCGACTGGGGTCAATGCGCTGTCGATCACCGAGCTGCCGCTGGATGGCCCCTGCTGGGATGAAAACGATCAACTGACGGCTGACAACTGACGGCTGAATCTTTCATCGCAAACCAGCCTGCATAACTGCTGGCAGGTGGTGCAGATGCTTTAGAAACTGTTTGAAACGGGACAAATTTGACGCAGAGGCGCAAAGGAGCAGAGGCTCGCAGAGGAACAACAGGCAACTA
>JACSRH010000128.1 GCA_014879855.1 Caldilineaceae bacterium
ACGGGGATTCGAACCCCGGTCGCAGCCTTGAAAGGGCTGAGTCCTAGTCCTCTAGACGATGGGGCCACGTCGTTCAGAACGTTTAGCATTGTACCCATGCGCGCCTATGTCGTCAAATCGGCAAGGGGTCAGGCAATCTTATCTGCATTCTTTCCCCTCTGGCGCCTGTGGTAGACTGGTCAGCAGAATGCGAGTTGTCAACTCGCATTCTGCTTGAATCACAAAGAGATGCTGTAAAGGATGCTCAGTTTGGATGTTCTTACTGTGGCCTGTGTTCAACAACGTATGCGACTGCCGGTCACGCTCGACGAATATCGGGAGGGGTTGCGACGCTTTTTGCGCGCCGCCGAAAACAAACGTGCGCGGTTGGTGATCTTTCCCGAATTGGCCGGCCTCATGATCGTGCCGCCGCTGCTTGGCGATTTTCGCTCCTCGCTCCTTCTGCGCGCCGATGTCGGACGCCGCGGCGGCGCGTCGATCTGGCAGAAAATCGTCGGCTCCGTGGCGGGCAGTGCGGCTGGCATGCTCAAGGCGAATTACGGCATAGGGATGGCAGGTTTGCTCGAAGTCGCGTCCGCCACGCTCTGGGAGCGCTATGCCGAGCTATTTGGCGGCTTGGCCAAGGAGTTCGGTGTGACCCTGGTGGCGCCAGGTGCCTATCTGCCCGATCCCTTCGATGGCGTGATCCGCAACCTGGCCGTGGTCTTTGGCCCCGATGGCGCGCAACTGGGGGTCCAGGCTAAAGTCATCCTGGCGCCGGAGGATGAGCATTTCTGCCAGCCTGGCACAACCTGGGACATTATTCGCACCGAAGTTGGCGCGCTTGGTCTGATGCTCGGCAGCGACGTGCTTTTCCCCGAAGTGGGGCGATTGCTTGCCTTTCAGGGCGCCGAGGTGTTAATCTCGCTGGCCGCCAGCGCCAGCCAAGTGGAGTACAATAAGATTCGCGCGGGGACATTAGCGCGCATGCAAGACAACCAGCTTTTTGCAGCGTGCGCTTTTCTGGTGGGTGAAGACGCGTTCGACGCTACCCGCACGAAAACTTATCTTGGCAAATCGGCCATTTTCGCGCCGCAAGAACTGACGCCGCGTTTCAACGGCGTGCTGGTCGAAATGGGAAACTTTAGCAGCGAAGGCGTTCTGACCGCAGAGTGGAACTTTGCCGAACTGCGGCTGTTGTGGGAAAAAAGTGATGCGCGCCTGCGGGGTCAATTCAATGCATCCCAAGCCAGCCAGATTTTGGCAACCATCTATCGCCAGTTGCAAAGTGCGCCGCGTCTCGAAGAGCAGGTCGATGATGCAGGAGCTGACGCCCCGCATACAGCGCAGCTATCCGCTGCATCACTCGTTACGCTCGATGATCTGCCAGTAATTGCGTCCATCACGAGTCACTGGCCGCCGCATGGCACGGCCAACGCAGATGACCTTCCGCTGCAAGAAACGGTCGCCTGGAACATAACCAGCGCCACCGATGTGGTGCAACCCAACGCCGATCTTCGCTATGAAGAAGAAACCGACGAGATGGATGCCCTCGACGATACAGAGCGGGCAGACTAAAGCAAGACGATAGCGACAACAGCGGGAGGCTAGCGCGGCGCCCACGCGGCAAAGACGCCTGGGCCTATAAACGCTGGCTCGCTGCCCTCCACCACCTTTTGCACCCAAACGCCACTGCGGCCGTCGGTCAATGTGCCGGCAAACACAAAGGCGCTGCTATCCGCTGACCACACACGATGGCTCTGTGCGTACTGGTCGAAAAACGGCAGATAGTGGTCCAGGTAGGCGCGCGAAGGCAAAAACCCCGCAAACGGCGTCGATGTCCGCCCATTCCACACATACCACCGCAACCCCAACTGCCCGGCCACAAACTCGAGGCCAAGATAAGCCAATCGCTCACCGGACGGGCTCCAGTAGAACGCGAGCACTGGATTGGCGGTCACTTCACGCGTCTGTAGCGTAGCGACGTCGACGACGTAGAGCGGGCCGAGCGAGCTTGACCGCGCCATTCGCTCTGTAACGACATATGCCACCCGTGCGCCGTCGGGGCTGAGCGAAAAGCTGATCCGCCCCGGATAATCAGTCAGCTCCGTCAATTCTTGACCTTGCAGGTCGGTCACAATAAGCCGCTGGCGCACGGCGTCGGCAGTGGCATAGAGGAGCCGTTCGCCATCCGCGGCCCATTGCGGTGTAGGAAACTGCCCGCCCGAGATTTGCAGCGACTCTGCAACACCGTCGAGCGACAGCAACTCCACCCGCTCGTTCCCCACGTGGGTCAGCAGCCGTTGTCCATCAGGCGCCCAGGAAAAGTAAAAGGGCTGACCCTCGGCCAAGGTCCGAGCGCGGCCGCCGTCGTCATCAAATTCCACCACACGCAACGCCATCGACGGCTGATCGAGCGACAACCAGTTGCTCAAATAGGCCAGCCGGTCGCCCACCGGACTCCAGGCAAGGTAAAAGGGCAGAAAAGGAACATCCAGTTCACGGCGGTCAGCGCCGTCAAAGCGGATCGTCTCCAAAAAGCTGCGGCGCCCCTCGCGGCGCGCCCACGCGATCTGCATGCCGTCCGGCGACCAGACCGGCTGCAAATATTGGCGCTGCGGCGAGGCGTCGGTCGTCAACGCAAAGCGCGCACCGGTTGCGGCATCCACGAGAAAGAGATTGCCATCCGCCCCACTGACCAGCAGTTGATTGGCGGCCTCGGCAGGCGGCGCACTGGCTTCGGACGCCAGCCGGATCTGGCTGACAAGTCGCTGCGCCTGGGGGGGCAGTCCATCGGCAGCGCAACCGGCCGCGATCAAAAGGAACACTGTAAACATCAATGGAGGTAGCAGTCGCTTGATCATAAAGCCGTTCCCTTCCCAGGACGATCCAATTGCACGCGCGGCAGAGCCGTTGCATCGTACACAGATTGCCATGCAGTCACTGCATCACCGCTTACAAATTTCGCATCACGGACAGTTGCGCCCGTAGCGCCGGGAGAGAAAGCGCTAGCGACGTGGCTTCAAATAAAGCGTAATTTCGCTGCGATTGTGGAACAACTGGCGTGCGCCGGCAAGGGTGTAGGCCGTACGCAGGATGGCAAAGGTCTGGTCAAGCACTGGTTTGCGGTCGTGCTCGGGCAGCTTGACCGTCATCAACGCCCACCCGTGAGGATAGAGAAGCTTCGCATATGCTGCCATGACGCGCGCCGAGTCGCGCGCGTCCATCCGCATATCGTTGACGATGATGTCGAAGACATCGGGTTCGGCTTGCAGATAGTGCTCCGCGGTCGTGCGCAGATGGCGGACGCCGCGATCGTCAGCCAGGCGTGCATCCAACTCGCCGGGGTCAATGGCCGTGACATATTGGCCGGCGCGACGCAGGACGCGCGTCCAGCCGCCGGGCGCCGCACCCAAATCGAGCGCAACGCCGTGCGACGGCAGCACAATCCCAAAAACCTCCAGCGCTTCAAGCAGCTTAAATTCGGCGCGGCTGATCTGACCTTCTTCGCGCGCAAAACGGCGCATACCGCCGCCCCAACTCGACAGATTATCGACCGCCAGCGACACGCCCGCCAGCGCTGCCAGCCGTTTGCCTTTGCCCAGCGCGGCGCCGCCCAGCAGGAGCTGCGGGTCGGGCTGCCAGCTTTTCAGCGCGGCGCAGACAACGGTGACCACCTGCGCCGGCGCGCGCACATCCAAGGGCGGGCCAGACTCGTGGCTGAGCGCCGCGGACAACGGCGTATTGATGTCGAAAGGCTTGTAAGGGGCATCCGCCAGCACGCGCGCCTGCACGGAAAAGCTCTGCGTGGTCTCCAGTGGAGGCAAAGCAGCCGGCAGCATCCGCGCCAGATACGCGGGGTCGCCCATGTGCCCGCCCAACGGCGCCACCACCTGCACTGGCGCAAGATGGCGCACAAAGATGGGCGGTGTGCGCCGCCAGGTTGCGGCCAACGCGGCAAATGGCGTGCCCGCGTCGACCAGCAGCACATCTTCCCCCAATTTTTCGAGGAGCACGGCGTCTGGCGCGACGTCGCGCAGCTCCTCCAACGCAAGTTCGACCGCGCCATCGTCACAGGAAAGTATCAGGATAGAATTGTGGGTCATAGCGCGCCTCGCTCGTGCCTTGGTGTGGCAGCCGGTGTAAGGGTGGATCGCAGGTGCGCCGCCAACGCCAGCGCACGCTCGGCTGCATCGCCGGTATGTCCGCTGGCATCAAGCAGACCCGGCACCGCATCGGCGGGGACAAATTGCGTGATGCGCTCATCGGCGGCCAACAACTCTGCCAGCGGATTGGCGCGCCCCGCCTGCAGGGCCGCCCATGCGGCCAGACTCTGTTCGCGAATGACCTCGTGCAGCGCTTGGCGGTTGCCGCCCGCCTGCACCGCGGCCATCAGCACGCGTTCGGTGGCGGCAAAGATGCCGTAGTCACGCAGGTTGCGCTCGATGGGGCCTGTCCAGAAGTGCATGCCTTCCACCAGTCCTTGCGCCCGGCGCAGGATCTCGTCGGTCAATAGAAAGGCTTCAGGCAGCAGCAGCCGCCGGTTGGCCGAATCGTCCAGCGTGCGCTCCAACAGACTCAACGCGGCGTTGTCCCAGGCCACACGCGGCAGCGCTGCCACGAGCCGCGCCAGGCTGTCGATATTCTCGGCTGTGATCGGGTTGCGCTTGAAGGGCATGGCGCTTGAACCGACCTGTTTGGCGCCAAAAGGTTCGCTCCACTCGCCAAAGGGAGGACTCTGTAAGATGCGCAGATCAAAGGCGAATTTGTGCAGTGTGGCGCACAAACCGGCCAGCGCGTTGAGCACGAGCCAATCTTGTTTGCGTGTATAGGTCTGCGTGGCAACAGGAAATGCTTCCAGACCAAGCGACGCCATCACCTGCTCTTCCAGTTGGCGCGCGGTCGACCCGCTGCCCTCCAGCAACTGCGTGTAGCTGGCGCTTGTGCCAACCGCGCCTTTGAGACCCTTGCCACGCACGCCTGCTCGCACCCGGCGCAATTCATCCAGGTCGATCAGCAGATCCTGGCCGTACTGGGCAAGCCGATAGCCAAGGGTGGTCGGCTCCGCGGGTTGAAGATGGGTGAAGGCGATGGCGGCGGTGTGCGCCTCCGCTTCGATGCGTTCGGCCAATGAAGCCAGCACCTCTTCGAGTTGGCGGATCACCAGGTCGAGCGCGTCGCGCAGCCGCATCGCATCGACGTTGTCCAGCACATCCATTGACGTGGCGCCGAGATGGATGATCGCCCCGCCGACCGGACATTGCGCCGTGTAGGTTTTAATTTCGGCCATCAAGTCATGGCGTATTTCGCGCTCGATCGCCTCTGCCGCGGCAATGTCAATGTCGTCCTGGTGGGCGCGCAGGTCAGCCACCTGCGCGGCGCTGACCAATCCGGCCGCCTGTTGTGCGGCGGCCAGGGCAACCCAGACGCGCCGCAACAGGCGGCGCTTGTGCACCTCGCTCCACAGATGGCGCATGGCCTTGCCGCCGTAGCGCCAGGTCAGGGGCGAAAGATATGTTTCGTGATCGAACATGCCACTCACCAGAAACCATCGTCTTGGTTGTAGCCGAACTCCTCACAGATCGAGGCGACGACCTCGACGACCTGGTCGTGAAGGACGCCGTTGGTGGCAATGACGCCATTGTGGGCGCGCACATCGCGTTTATTGTAGCGCAACGGATTGCCCCAGCAGTCGGTCATCCGCCCGCCGGCAGCCTCGAGCAGCGCTTGCGGCGCGCAGAGGTCCCACTCCTTGCAGCCTGGGCTGGGGTGGATGTACAGATCGGCCAACTGGCGCGTGATGAGGCCGACTTTCAGCCCCACGCTGCCCGAAACCCGTTCGCGCGTGATGTTGAGCTGGGCGCGGATACGGTCGACAATCTGCTGCCGGTGGCTGCGGCTGCTGACCATTGTCATATTTCGGATGTCGGCAAAATTGCTGACGGTCAGTTTGATGCGTTCGCCATCTTCGTAGAGATAGGCGCCATGTCCTGCGGCCCCGGCATACAGCAGGCTGGTGGCCGGTTGTTGCACGACGCCGAGCATCGCCCTTCCTTCGACCACCAGGCCGATCATGATAGAGAATTCGCCATTGCGCGCGATAAATTCTTTTGTGCCGTCGAGCGGGTCGACAATCCAGACGCGTGAATTGTTCAACCGCGTCAGATCATCTTTCGATTCTTCCGAGAGGAGGCCATCTTCTGGGAATCTGGCGCGAATCCGCTCCACGATGTGCTGGTTGGCGCTGTGGTCGGCTTCTGTGACTGGTTCATCGCCGGGCTTGTAGCGCACTTCTGATGAACCAATGTAGAAGGTGTTGACGATCGTGGCAGCTTCACGCACCAGTTTTGAGACGAATTCCAGTTCTTGGGTCAGGTCGAGTGTTTTGATTTGCTGTTCAGCCATGAAAAATGTCATTCTATCTGCTTGTTCAATCGATTTGGTGCGATACTGTACTCAAAACGCGCGGCTTGTGCAAAGTTGTCGCCCGATAGAACGCAACTATTGTTCTAGCGGACATCTGCTGTACAGCGCACGCCCAGCCAATTGGCGGCCGTGCGCGGCGGCGTCGGCGCGAGCGCCATTGTGCGCAATTTGTCTGGTTCGTCGCCAAACGCGCCGCCCTTGACCAGATAGAGCGTGACAGCATCCTGCACAACAGTGGATGACGTCCACTCGGCGACGTTGCCGGCCATGTCGCTTGCGCCAAGCGGGCTATCGCCTGCCGGCTGGAAAGCGCCGATCTGGACAGTATCACCAATGCCTAGCTGCGCGCTGTTGGCGCGCTGCACGGCAAATTCATCTCCCCACGGAAAACGATACATGCGCCCGGTGGCCGGCGCAGACGCCGCCGCGACTTCCCACTCGGCCGCGGTGGGGAGGCGTTTTCCCATAAAGCGGCAAAAACGGTCGGCGCTGTCGTAGTCGATGTTGATCATCGGAAAGCGGGCGGAGGCCGGGTCGAGCAGGTAATTGGCGCGCGTGGCGCTGGCAGGCGTGGCTGGCCAGGGGCACGCGCCGCGTTCGTAGCAGGTGCGATAGTCGCTGACAGTCGCCTCGTAGCGATCAATGCGAAAGGCCGGCAACTCCACCACTTGCGCCACCCCGGCTGGCTCCAGTGTGACGCGATACGCGCCCGGCGGGACTTCGATCATCGTGGCCGGCTGCGTGCGCTGCCACCACACCACTGCTCCTCCCACTACGCCTATCACCACCGCCAGCAGCACCAGGCTGCCCAGCCGCCGCGGCCAGTTGCGCCCGTAGGATGATGCGGCTTCGCCTTCGATCCAGGGGGAGGTCACTGGCGGCGCATCTTTGGTGCGCGTGGTGACAGGTAACGGCGCGGCGGCCAACACGGCGAGGGCCGCGGTCGCCTGTGTGCGCTTTGCGCCATCAATAGCAGCAGCCGTATGCAGCAATTCAACCAAAGCCGGCGTCCATGCCGCGCTCTGGTCATCGCTCTGTTGAAGTCGCGCCAGCTCGCTGGCGGCCAACGGCTGTGACGACTTGAAAAGGCTTTCCTCTATCAGAACGGCGGTGCGTTCGGGGTCGGTCTGATAACGCAACGCCGTCACCATGCCACGACGACGCGCCAAAGCCGTGCGCAGCAGCAATGTGCGCTGACTCTCGTCAAGATCGTGGCCGGCCTCTAGAACGAGCAATCCATCGCGCAACAGATCGTCGGCAGGCAACACCCCGCGGCGCCACCATTCGTCCAGCGCCTGGTTCAAGGCACGCTGTACGCGCTGCGCCCGTGCATCGGCTGCCGGCTTTGTTGCACCCGGCGTCCCCCCTGTGGCAGATGCTGCTGTTGACGCGGCCACAGGACGGCCAGCAGGGCGACGGTAGGCAAAAGTCTCGTCTTCGTAATCCCATGTGAGTGCTTCGGCGTCGTCGTCTGCATTGTGCGCCGAGTGGGAGTCGCTGTACGTGCTGCCTTTGCGAAATGACATGCGTCCCATTGTATGCAGTGCAGAGAAAAGTGCAAACAGACCAGACAGCGCGGTCTCCCCTGGATGTTGCTGTGAATGACCATCGGCACAAACTTGGCGCGCAATCCAATTGACGACTAGAATCAAGAAAAATAAATTTGCCTGGCGCAGACGGGACGAGTAAGTTAGCCATCAACTGCACCATACCGGTCAATTTACGTGCACCTGTCCTAGCAAAACAAAGGGGTTGAGAATGAGCCAAAAAGAACTTGGCTATGTCGAGCTGGAATGGACTTGTCCGGTCTGCAAGACGCGCAATCCGGGCACACAGACGACCTGCAGCGGCTGTGGCGCGGCGCAACCGGACAATGTGCAGTTTGAAACGCCGGTGGCGGCGGCAATGGCCGAAGATCAGGCCAAGATCGAGCGCGCTAAAACTGGACCGGATATTCACTGCGGCTTCTGTGGCGCGCGCAATCCAGCCACCGCCAAAACCTGCCGGCAATGCGGCGCCGACCTGACAGCAGGCAAAGCGCGTGAAGCAGGAAAAGTCGTCGGCGCCTATGCGCCAGACGCCGGCGCGGTCGTGCATTGCGAGGCGTGCGGCATGGAGAACCCGGCGAGCGCACGTCAGTGTGTGCGTTGTGGCGCGCCGCTCGGCAAGGAGCTGGTTGCCCCGGCCGCCGCGCCGGCCGCCGCCAGCGGCATGGGGCGTGGGATGATCCTCTTTGCCATCCTTGCCGTGGTGGTGCTCCTGGGGCTGGGATGGCTCGTCTTTGCCATGTTCCAGACCAACGACACCATGGCGACCGCCGTCGACGCGCGTTGGGAGCGCTCCATTGCGATCATGGGACAGGTTCCTGTGCAAGCCAGCGCCTGGCGAGACGAGGCGCCAGCCAACGCTGCTAATCTGAGTTGCCGCGCCGAAGTGCGCTCCACCAGCGATTCACCTCAGCCCGGCGCGCAGGAAGTTTGCGGCACGCCCTACACGCTGGATACAGGCACCGGCATGGGCAAAGTGGTGCAGGACTGCGTTTACGAAGTCTACGACGATTACTGCACCTACACCACATTGCAATGGGGTGTAGTCAACACGGTCGTCCAGCGCGGAAGCGGATTGGCCGCGGCGTGGCCAGGCGCCAATCTCGCCGCTGGCCAACAATTGGGGCAGCGTTCGGAAAGATATATTTGCGTTGTCACCGCCGAGGACCACGAATATACATTTGACCTGCGCACCGACGCGGAATTTGCGCAATGTCAGCCTGGCAGTCGCTGGCGGCTGAGCATCAACGCCCTGGGCGGCGTAGTGGATGCGGAGCCTGTACGCTGAAAAGAAACCAGCGCCAACAGGATGAGCTTCTATTTTTGATACGCCAGCAGCCGCAGCGCGTTGAGCACCACAACGATCGTGCTGCCTTCATGCAGGATCACAGCGCCGCTCAGCTGGATAACGCCGAGCACTGACGACAGGATCAGCAGCGCAATCACACCAAGCGAGATCGCCAGATTCTGGCGGATGATCGAACGGCTGAAGCGGCTGAGGCCAACGGCGAACGGCAGTTTGCCTACGTCGTCGGCCATCAACACCACGTCCGCGGTTTCCAGCGCCACTGCGGCGCCCGCGCCGCCCATTGCAATGCCTACCGTCGCGGTCGCCAGCGCGGGCGCGTCGTTGACGCCGTCGCCGACCATCGCAATCGGCCCGAATTCCTGTTGTAGCCGCTGGATCGCAGCCAGCTTCTGCTCGGGCAGAAGGCCGGCGCGTACGTCAGTGACGCCCACTTCGGCGCCGATGCGCCGCGCGACGCTTTCATTGTCGCCAGTCAACATGACAAGTTTCTGGACGCCAAGCTCCAACAGCGTTGCCAGGGTGATAGAGATGTCTGGACGCGCCATATCCGCCAGGGCCAACACGCCCAGAAAGCGACCATTTTGGCTGACCGCCATCGTGGACTTGCCATCCGCCTCCAGACGTTGCACGATTTCCACGACAGAAGCGCTCGGCGCGTGGCCGCTGGTTTCGCGAAACAACTGCAAAGAGCCGATCAGCACCGGCTGACCATTCACCGCGCTTTTGACGCCGCGTCCGCTGATATTCTCCAACCCGTCCGCCGCGGGCAAATCCAGTTTCTTTTGCTGCGCCGCCTGCACCACGGCTGCGGCCAGCGGATGGTTGGCGTGCTGTTCGACGGCGGCGGCGACGCTCAACAGCGCGTCGGGGGAGGCGCCGTTAACCGGGACGATGTCGGTGACCTGGAACTTGCCTGCGGTCAACGTGCCGGTCTTGTCAAACGCCATCACGTTGAGCGAACCTAAGTTTTCCAGATGGACGCCGCCCTTGATCAACACGCCGTTGCGCGCGCCCTGGGCAATGCCGGCCAGCACCGCCGCGGGCGCGCCGAGCGCCAACGCGCAGGGCGAAGCAGCGACCAAAAGCAGCATCGCGCGATAGAAGCTCTCCTGCAGCGGCATCCAGCCGGTGAGCGGCGGCGCCACGATCACCAGCCCCACCAACATCAGCACCGCAGGCACAAACCAGGCCGTAAAGCGCTGGGTGAACTGTTGCGTCGGGCTTTGCTGCGCCTGCGCTTCGGCGACCAACTGCATGATGCGGCTGAGCGTGTTGTCTTGCGCCAGTTTGGTTACACGTACGTCAAGCGCGCTTTCCTGATTGATCGAGCCGGCAAACACGGCGTCTCCTGTGCCTTTGGCAACGGGAACGCTCTCCCCGGTGATCGCGGCCTGGTCGATCGCGCTCGACCCGCGCACGATTTCGCCATCCACTGGCAGGCGGTCGCCAGGCCGCACGACCACGACATCGCCAATTTTCAGCATCTCCACCGGCTGTTCGACGATCTGCTCGCCTTGTTTGAGATAGGCTTGTTTGGGCATCAACGCGCCCAGCGCGCCAATCGCATTGCGCGCCCGATCCAGCGCGTAATGCTCGCCGGCATGGCCAAGGCCGAACAGAAAAAGCAGAAAGGCGCCTTCCGCCCATTCGCCCAAAATGGCGGCGCCCGCGGCCGCCGCCAGCATCAACACGTCGGTGTCAAACTTGCCCTTGAACAAACCAGGGAGCGCGTGCGTCGCGATGTCGTAACCGCCGGCAAAGTAGGCCAGGATATAGAACAGCAAAGCCACTTGCGGCGCCAGTCCCAAGAAGGTTTCGCCTATCCAGCCGATTATCAGGAAGAGACCCGCGGCCGCCACCAACAAGAGTGGCCAGCGCTCCTGCGCCCAGTGAGGTAAAAAGGAGGGTGCACTGCCATGGTCGTGACTGGCCGCTGCTTGCGGCTCGCCATGCGGGGCGGACGGCTGCACCGGCCGTTGATCTAGCGCGTGATATCCCATCGACTGCAACACCCGGTCAATATCGGCGCGCTGCAATTGCGTCGCGTCGTAGGCGACAAAAGCCAGCCCAGCGGCATAATTGACAGTGGCGTGCACCATCCCAGGCAGCGCCTTCAGCCGGGCGGCCACGGTGTCGGCAACATCGGCGGCGTCGATGCTGGTGAGCGGGATCTGTTCATGACGATATTGTGATGTCACCTCCGCGCCCGCGGCCAGCGCCAACCGTTCGATTTGAGACAGAGGCAACAGGTTGGGGTCGTAGTGAATACAGAGATCAGCATTGCCATTAGTGCGCGCGATGTGAACATAGTCGACGCCGCTATGTCCCTGCAGTCGCTCCGTCAGAAAATGTACACAGGCGTCGCTGTGGTCGATTTCCGGCAACACCAGGTTGAGTTCAAGTTTCAGTTTCTTCATAGGGTTTCATCGTGAAGCAATGCATCGCTGAATTTCGCGCCTGAACAGCCTGCTAATCGTGACTGACATGATCCACGCCCTGATGATAAAGTTGATGGATATGCTCGTCAGCTAGCGTGTAGAAAACGTGCTTGCCTTCTTTACGTGTTTCGACGATGCGCAAGGCGCGCAGGAGCCCCAAATGATGCGACACCGCCGGCTGGCTCATGCCAAGCACCAGGCAGAGATCGCCCACACACAGTTCGGTGTGCGCTAACAACCCGACAACACGCACGCGCGTCGGGTCGGAGAGCGCCTTGAACAACGCGGCGGCGCGGGTCGCGGTGATGCCGTCGAGTAGATGGTTGCTTGCGCTCTGCGCAAGCGCGTGATCGTGGTGCTCGTCGCTGCAAATTGTCTGCTGTGTGCGCATAGTTCCTGCCAAACAGATAAACGGACGTTTATGCGTCAAGCATAGCAGCAGCGGTGAGAGCTGTCAAGATTGTCCCAAAAGCCAAAAGCAACTATGATCACTGCAGCGGGTGTTTTCAAGAAGAACCCTGCGCGGTCGTCGCAGGCCAGACAGAAGCGGTGAGAGATTTTCATGAGAAGCGATGTTCTTGTAGTCGGCGCCGGCCCGGCTGGGCTGGCATTGGCTGCGGCGCTGTGCGAAGCTGGCTTGCGCGTGACCGGTGTAAGCCCAGCCGACCCGGCTGCGCCGTGGCCCAACACCTACGGCATCTGGGAAGACGAGTTGCCCTCGGCTGAATTGGCCGCCATGCTCCAGCATCGCTGGACTGACTGCGTCGCCTATGCCGCGGGTGAGGAATTGCGGCTTGACCGCGTCTATGGGTTGCTCGATAACCCACAACTTCAGGCGCATCTACTGGCGAAGTGCGAGCGCGGCGCGATGCGTTGGCATCAACAGCCGGCCGGTCGCGGCATGGCGCATCATGCCACTCATTCCAGCGTCACCGTGGGTGATGGGACAGTGCTGACCGCGCGCGTCGTGGTTGATGCCAGCGGCCACAAGCCCGTCTTCGTGCAACGCCCGCCGTTGGGACAGATTGCCTATCAAGCGGCCTATGGCGTAGTCGGCGCGTTCACACAGCCGCCGGTGCGCGCCGGCCGCCTCGTGCTGATGGACTATCGCGCCGATCATCTGGACGCGGCCGAGCGTCAGCAGGAGCCGGCGACCTTTCTCTATGCGATGGATCTCGGCGGTGGGCGCTACTTTGTGGAGGAAACGTCGCTGGCGCACGCGCCGGCCGTCCCCTTTGACCTGCTCAAGCAGCGGCTGCACCGGCGGCTGGCGCACCTGGGCTGCGCCGTCACCGGCGTGGATCACGAAGAATTTTGTCTTTTCCCGATGAACATGCCGATCCCCTATCTGGATCAGCTCGTGCTGGGTTACGGCGGCGCAGCAAGCATGGTGCATCCAGCGTCGGGCTACCAGGTGGGAGCCGCGCTGCGCAACGCACCGGTGGTGGCGCGGGCGCTTGCCGAGGCGCTGAACAAGCCGGATGCTTCGCCGGCGCGCGTTGCCAAAGCGGGGTGGCGCGCGCTGTGGCCTGCGGAGCGATTGCGCAAGCACAGGCTTTATCTTTTTGGCTTGCAGACGTTGCTCTCCTTTGACCAGGTGCAACTGCAACACTTCTTTGCCGCTTTCTTCCACCTGCCGCGCAAGTACTGGGGTGGCTATCTTTCCAACACCCTCACCATGCCGGAGATCTTGCAGTCGATGACTGGTCTGCTCTTCGCTGCCCCGATGGATGTGCGCCGCGGTCTGCTGGGCGCAGCGTTGCGCCATCCGTTGCTCTTTGTGCGGGCGGCGACAGGGCTGGGATAGAGGGTAACGCTGGCTGTGCACGCTCCTGCGTAATGCGTGGTGCGTGTGCATCCAAACTGCAGGCTCGCTTCGGGTTGATGCGCAGCCTCGTTTCTGGTACGATTGCTCCAATTTGTTCCAAGACGCCACGTGCGAGAATATCAGCGAGGAAAAAACCGATGGCAACCTACCAGATTCTCTACTGGTTCGACATTCCTGTCCAGGTCAAGGCAAGCGTCGGGCGCAACCGGCGCACCGTCGCCCTGTCCGACCGCTTTTCCGAAGCCATCGACGCGGCGGCGATGGCCTCCGGGCTGATCGGCTCTGATGCCTACACTGAGCAGTTTCGCTGGGGCGAGGCGCAAGAGCGTGAGGGCGAGCCGGAGACAGTGGCCGCCGCAGTCGCGGCTGAACTGGAAGCGCAGTACGTGGAGATCGACTGGCGCGCCACGGCGCAGACGCTGCGGGAGCAGCACAGCAGTGGATGAAGTGCATATTTTTTTAAAATTGCCCGGTAATGGTTTATGAAGAACATCGCTCGCAAATCACAAGCATCGCTGTTTTCACAGCAACAAAATGGCAAAGAAGAGCCTGTGATTGGAGATTTCCAAGTGCGCGGCCAAGTGTCTATTCACTTTGAATATGCAGAAAACCTGTATGCACAGTGGCCTACACCGACCTGCATCATTTCAGATGGGCCTTACGGGATAAGCGGCTTCCCAGGCGATCACCATACAGCAGACTCTCTCGCCCATTGGTACAAACCGCACATTCAGACCTGGAGTCTCTATTCTACTCCAGCCACGACACTGTGGTTTTGGAATACAGAGATAGGATGGGCGACAGTACATCCTATCTTAGAGAGCAACGGTTGGGAATATCGTAGTTGCAATATTTGGGATAAAGGACTAGGGCACATTGCTGGCAATGCAAATACCCAGACCCTGCGTAAATTTCCTATTGTTACTGAAGTTTGTGCGCATTATGTGAAAACTGCGAGTTTTCAAATTGGTGAAGAGTTGCTAACCATGCAGGACTGGCTTCGCCATGAGTGGCAACGCACAACTCTCCCGCTCTACTTGGCGAATGAAGCTTGTGGTGTACGAAACGCAGCCACGCGGAAGTATCTTACAGCCGATCATCTCTGGTACTACCCACCGGTTGAAGCATTTGTGAAGCTAGTGCATTATGCCAACGAACATGGCGATCCAGCCGGACGCCCTTACTTCAGCCTTGATGGAAAGCAACCCGTTTCCGGTGAGCATTGGGCGACACTTCGTGCCAAGTTTACTTGCGATATAGGCGTGACAAATGTTTGGCATGAGCCGCAGGTCGGCGGTTCAGAACGCATTCAGGGTGAACGGAATGGCATGAAATATAAATTTAGCAGTCTACATGGCAGCCAAAAACCTCTCAAGTTGATCGAACGAAATATTCGTTCTTCGAGCGATGAAGGGGATGTTGTGTGGGAACCTTTTGGTGGTTTGTGCCCAGGGGCGGTGATCTGCCGCAGGCTCCACCGTCACTATCGAGCTGCCGAAATCATTCCCGAATTTTATCTTGCTGCCTTGGAAAGGCTAGATAGTGTATGAGTGAATTTATGCATCCTGAAACGCCAATAAGGAATTTGCCGCCCGAAAATTGGGAACACTATCCGCTTTACAAAGACGTGCGCGAGGCTGTTGCAAGCCTGCCCATCTATTTTCGCACCGAGACTCATATTTCCGGTGTTATGGCGACAGATTTGCACACACTGAATACTGTGCTTGGCGCCAGCATTGAGGACCAAGTCGTCCGCACGCTAAACCTGCTTAGAAATGCTTGGGATCAAGCTGGTAAGTATTCCTTGTTCAGCTTTGTCCGGCAGGCACAAACCTTTCCCGATGTGCTCTTGCGCCGGGCGTCTACCAACGAGGTTTTGCTAGGCATTGAACTAAAAGGTTGGTACCTGCTTGCCAAAGAACGTGAGCCAAGTCTTCGCTTTCAGGCAACCGCCGACGCCTGTGCCGTCCAAGATATGATCGTGGTGGTGCCTTGGGCGCTGAGCAATGTTATCAGTGGTTCTCCTCTCCTGTTTGAACCGTTCATCGAATCCGCGAATTATGCTGCTCATTTTCGAAATTATCACTGGCAGTATGTGCGACAGACAAAGAATGCTACAGGAATTGATATTCCACGCAACATTCGCCCATACCCATCTAAGTCTGACCAAATCCATGACAAACCTGAGGCGGACGGGGGCGGCAATTTCGGACGGTTGGCTCGCACGGGAATTATGGATGAGTATATGCAGAAGCTCGAAGACGTGGAGCTATGCGGCATTAAAACGACTTACTGGCGTGAATTTCTCAAAGCTTTTCAGGAAAGTACAACAGATATTGAAGCTCACGGTGCGCTCGACCGCCTGCGCAAGAAAGTTCAGGCATCCGCTGATCTACCCTCACCAAGAGCACACTCAACGCTCTTGATACTTGCGGAATTGGAACGCCTGCTCGACTTGTCAGAATAAAGTTCAAAAAGCGAACGTTTAGTCTGGTGATTCTAGAATTCGCACATAACGTTTCGCCGAGCGCGCCACTGCCACATCCGCCTCGCCATCCACAACTTTTTCCCACCACCCCGCATAAAGTCGCTCGAAGCGATAGGGCTTGACCGCTCCGGCAATGCGCCGCACCGCCGCCGCCGGCAGCGGCAGCAAGTTTGGATAGCTGTACATGAAGCTCACAAAGCGCCGATCCTGCGCCACCGTGATCGTGTCGCCGGTGAGTAGCACGCCGCGCCCCTCGGCGCCGTCGGCCCAGTGCAGCACCGTCGAGCCGGGAAAGTGGCCGCCGC
>JACSRH010000476.1 GCA_014879855.1 Caldilineaceae bacterium
AACCCCACCGCGCTGATCGCACCGCCCGATCAGCTGCTGGGCAAAACGCTGGCGCAGGTGCTGCCCCCCGCAGTTGCGGCGGCTGGCCAGCGCGCCATTCATGAAGCGCTGCAAGCGCGCGGCACCGTCAACTTCGAATACGATCTCGTCATCGCGGGGCAGCCGCGCTGGTTCACCGCCAGCGTCTCGCCGATCTCGGACGATCGCGTTGTATGGGTGGCCCGCGATGTCACCACCCTCAGGATCCGCGAACGCGAATGGGCGGCCGCGGCCAGCCTGGCCGACGAGCTGCGCGTGGCCGTCTCGCAGGCGCAGGTGCTGCCGCTGATCGTGCACCAGATTGAGCAGCGGCTGTCCATCGAAGCTGCCGCTCTAGGCATCATCGATTTGTTCACCCAGGGAATCATGCTGAAAGCCGCCTGCGGTGTGTGGGAGCAATTTCTTGGCGCGATGTTGCCGCTAGATAGGGGAGTTGCGGCCAGCATCATGCACACGGGCCGCGTTTTTGCCAGCAACGATCTGGACGGCAATCCGCACATCCTGCACCCCGAGCTGTTGCAAGGGATGCGCGCCCTGCTGGTGGTGCCGCTCGTCGCCGATTCCGGCCCGCTGGGCATGCTGGCAGTAGGACGCACAACACCGTTCACGGAAGAAGACAGCCGCCTGTTGTCGCTACTGGCCAACATCGCCGCCGGGGCTATGCAGCGCGCCGCCGTGCACGACCAAGCTCAGGCGCGCGCCGAACAGCTGGCCACGCTCAACACCATTGGGCGCACACTGGCCGAGCTGCTGGATTTGCCGCAGATCTTTGGACAATTGGCGATAGCTATCCAGCACCTCTATCTGGACATGCTGGCGCTGCTCATCTCGCGCTACGACTCCGCCCGCCAGATCATGACCTGCGTCTATGGCTGGGAACGTGGCCAACTGCTGGATATTACGCAGTTTCCGCCCGCGCCGCTGGAACCGCTAGGCCATGGCGCGCAAAGCGAAAGCATCCTGGCGCGTCAACCCGTCATCGTCAGCGATCTGCCCGCGCGCCTGAAACGCGCTCGCACCAGCGCCATCGTGGGCGAGGAAGCGCTCTCGGCCATCTATGTGCCGCTGCTGGCCAAGGGAGAAGTCATCGGCGTGGTGCAGGTGCAGAGCAATGCCTACAACCGGTTCTCAACCGAGGACGCTGAAGTACTCTCGTTGCTGGCCGGCACCGCTGCCATCGCCATCCAAAATGCGCGCTTGTTTGAAGCGGAACGGCAACAACGACTGCGCGCCGAAGCGCTGGCCCAGCTGGCTACGCGCTTGAATGCGCAAATCGAACTGGACGCCGTGCTGCGCATCAGTTGTGAAGAAACGGCGCGCGCCTTGAATGCCGCGGCCGCTAGCGTTTATCTGTACGACGAGAGCCGGCAGCTATTGATCTATGCCGGCGGCTATGGCCTGCCCGCCTTTTTCGGTCAATGTGTTACGCCCATGCCGCGCGCGATCTTCGACGCGTTCAACACCCGGCCCGATCGTTTGATCGTCACCCCCGACGTGCAAGCTTTTCCCGATCTGCCGGATGCCACCCTGTACGCCGAATGCGATTTGCGCACCATTGCCGGAACCGTTCTCTGGCGCGAAGGGCGCTTGATCGGCTTGTTGAACGCCAAATCGATTGGAGTGGTACGCCACTTCAGCGACGACGAGTTGGCGCTGCTCAGCGCCCTGGGCGCGCAGACCGCCATCGCCATTGAGAACACCCGCCTGGTAGAAGCCGAACGCCGCCAGCGCGAACTAGCTGAAGCGCTGCACGAATCAGCCGAGATCCTGAACAGCACGCTCAACTCGGCAGAAGTGCTGGATCAAATGCTGGTCATCGTCACGCGTCTGGTGCCCAACGATGCAGTCTCGTTGATCGCACTGGACGGCGAAATCGGACATATGCTTCGCTGGAGTGGCTATGTCACGCCCGGCCAGGAAGCAGCAATGCGCGAACTCGCCCTGCCGCTGGCGGAGATCATGAACCTGCGTCAGATTGTTGAAACCGGCGAACCGATCGTCATCGCCGACACGGAAGCCTGTCCCGGCTGGGTGCGCCTGCCCCCCTCGGCCTGGATTCGATCCCACATTGGCGTCCCCCTGCGCGTCAAAGGACACATTCAGGGCGTGCTGACGGTCGACAGCATGCTGCCGAATTTCTATACGCAGGAACATGCGCAGCAGTTGGCGGCCTTTACGGCACAGGCGGCCATTGCGTTGGAAAACGCGCAGCTCTTCGAGCTAACGCAGCAGCGCGTCAAAGAACTGGCCATCCTGTACGACAGCAGTTTGGCCATCACCTCGACGCTGGATAAAACCGCCGTACTGCATTCCGTCACCGAGCGCCTCGCGCGCGCGGTGGATGCCACCAGCACCTACATCATATGGTGCGACTGGGAACAGGACACTGGCACCGTCATCGCCGAGTATTTTAGCTCGCAGGCCAGCTCGCGCGAACGCCTGTCGGATTTGGGTGAAGTCCATCGTTTGAGTGACTACCCTCATACGCTGGCCGCCATGCACGCCAACCGCCATTCCATCACGACCCTGAACCAGGCGGATGCCGACCCGGCGGCACTGGAGAATTTGCGCGCGTACGGCGGCAAGAGCAGCCTGCGCGTGCCGTTGAATACCGCCAACCAGACACTGGGGTACGTGGTCGTGTGGGACAGCCGATCGGAACGCCGCTGGACCGATTCGGAAATCCGCGTGTGCCAAACCCTGGCCAATCAGGCCGCCATCGCGCTGGAGAATGTGCAGCTCTATGAGACTACCCAGCGCCGCACGCAGGAACAGGCCGCCCTGCTGGAAGCCAGCCGCGCTATTTCGTCCACGCTGGATCTACCCACCATGCTGCAACGGCTGGCCGAGCAGATGGGCCGCGCTATTGATGCCACCAGCACCTATATTTGTGAATGGAATCCGCGCACCGGTTGCGCCGTCGTGCTGGCCGACTACTACAGCCCGGATGCGGCGGCCGCCGAACGCATTTCTGATGTCGGCCAGTCTTACAACCTGGCGCGCGATTTGGGCTTGCCGGCCCGCTGGCTGGCCAGCTCAGACGCCAAGATCGCCCATGTCGACGATCCATCCGAACCGGAA
>JACSRH010000100.1 GCA_014879855.1 Caldilineaceae bacterium
CCTCGATAGCCTTCCGCCCGTACCTCCCAGGCCACGTTCAGTTTGAGCTCGGTCACGCTGCCGTTTGTCAACAGCAGCGGTCGGGTCATGCGCCCTTCACCTTTGGCTGTCTGCGCCCGCACATCGATGGAAAACTCCAGGTATTTGCCATCCTGATAAGTCTGAGCGTCTGGGCCGTGCAAGGGCAGGTCGGGGCAATTGTTGTCGCAACGTTTGCCGATGATAGGCGAGGTGACCGAGGCAAGAGTGGAGCCAATCCAGATCATCTGTCGTGGATAGACGGGGTTGGCGGCATCATTGTTTGCTTTGCCCAGCAGGAAGAAGGGCTCTTCGCGACCGCGCGGCCTGTTGATGGCCTCCCCGCGCAGATGGGGATTGCGGACGTTGACGCGCACTACTCCACCAGCCACGGTTACCATTCGATCCAGGTTGCCCTGCCAGGTGATGTAGGTGACCCATCGGGAGCTGGCAGGCGTACATTCATCCGCGGCGCATGCCACAAAGCCCGCGGCATGATAGACTAGGTAGTATCCGCCTCCCGATACGTTCACCCGCTTCACCGGTGTGACACCGGGCGTTGGCTTGTAGTGAAATTTGCAGCCGCTCACCGTAGCTTCGGCATTGATCGGGCAGACGAGCAGGCTGAGTCTGATATCAATCGTACGCACCACCGGACTGGAGCACTGCTCTTCCGACAGGTAGCACTGCCCTTCGACCACTCGCACCGGCGTGATATCTCCCGGCAGGTCGATGACGACGGCCCAGTCACCGCCTTTGCCAGCTTGCACGGTGAAGGACGCTCCATTGCCCCCATCGTCGATGATCGGGCGCAGACTGTCGCTCTTATGATAGACAGGGTTGCCAGGCGCAAACACGCGCGCCTGCACGGGCGCGCTGTTGTAGTCGGCGCCGTTGGTGTCCAGGCGCAGCAGTACGGTGCTGTTGGCAGGCAGGTTGATGGTGCGCAGGGCAAGCAAATGGTCGGTGGTCAGGCTGAACGTGTACTCGTGGTAGAAGCCCTCGGTCTGCACCTGACCCGGATCCACCGCAGGCAAGAGCGGCTGGCTGCGCGCCACCTCCACGGCATAGCGCTCCAGGAAGCGATCGTTGCCGGTCGGGTGAATGCGCACCTGCTTGCCGTCGGCTGCGTTTCCCGCCATGAGCACGAAATTGGAGCCTTGTCGCGGCTCACCGGGAGAGCGGGAACGCGGGTCTTCGGTGCAGGCGTCACAGTCCGCGATGCTGATCGGCAGCTCGAATGACTGTGACGTGGCGGCCGGTGCATCCACTGCGGCTGCGCCCCCAAATTCGACGAGACTGCCCCACTGCACATGGCTGAACCAGCCGTGCATTTGCTTGCCGGCGGCATCGATCACGCTGCGGCGCAGCCCTTTGACACCCACGGCAGTATAGGTCGCCCCGTTGCTGGGCTGCAGCTCGTAGGCATGAAAGGTGCGATTGAAGACAGCGCCACTGTGCGTTGGCGGCAGAGGCGCCTGGTCGTCGAGGCGATACGCGCGGCCCTCCGGCAGGGCGGGACTGCGGTAATGGATGACCAGCGCCACGCCCGGCGTTTCGTAGATTCCACCCCCTGACGCATCAAGGTCCAGCCAAAAATTCTTGTCCAGTTCCGACCAGGCCATGCCGATGGGAATCGACGCATGGTTGCAGCCGCCCGCACATGAACTCTCCTGGCTGGGGATGGCGCGCAGTTCCAGCCCGTGGTTGCTTCCGCCGTTGATCCAGTCGGTGACCAATCCATTGGCGCCGGTCTGGATGGGAAAGCGCATCCCAGTAAAAAAGCCTGGAAATGGCCCGTTGGCCGACGCGGCATATCGCCAATAGCGCTGCGCCGAGCCAATCGGCGCGCCTACACTGGGATTGTTGTCCCAGCCTACAGCGGCGTTGTGGGACCAACCCGACGTCACCGGCCGCACCTCGGCATTGAGGGTGATCTCCTTGAACGTGTTGTAGCGCACATTGACAAACCCATCGTTAGGGACGACCACCAGCGTGGCCCGTTCGATGGTCGCGCCGGGTGGCAGCGTCAACTGGTTGAGATTGGTGAAGCGCAGAAGCGCCCGGTACAGGCAACTGGTGGTCACTGGCCCAGTGCGCTGCTCGTTGCGTCCCACATCCACGTAGCCGTCCCATTTTCTGCAGCCGGCGGAGACGCGCTGGGCGAACTCTAGCGGACGCAGCACCTGGATTTTCGGGTCCCAGACCACGGGATAGCGCCGGGTGGGGTCGCGCCACCAATCGGCGGGCGTCGTCATCGTGACCAGCCAGCCGTCGTCGTGCGGTTGGAAGTGATAATGCGCTGCAATCCCGATGGCGGGAGAATCTTGCTCAAAAACAAAGGCCGGGCTGAGGATCAAGGGATCGCCGCCGTGGTTAGGACGGATCTCCACGTCGCTGGCAGTCGCGAACGCCCCTTCCTGTATGCGATCATTTGCCCACAATTGCCCACCGGACGGAAGTCGCAAAAACGCGCGCAGGCGCAGACTATCGACCTCCCCAATAGGCGGCCGCTCTGCAAAGACCACACTGTGCTCAGCGGCGCCGGGCAGAGCAAGAATCTCGTCGGAAAGGCCGGCCAGAGTCCAGCTCCCGGTGTATCGGATCGCGTGGTCGTACACAGACGCCGCGCCTTCAGGAAGATCGCTAAGCGGCTGCGCCAGGAGCGTCTCCTGATCGCCGGTCACGCTCAATAACGCCTGGGGGCTCCATTCCACCGCCAGCGCATCCAGCCCAACCCGCATTGCCGCGCGTCGAGGCTCAGCCACGATGGCAACCAGATTGCGCACGTTGGCGAACCCCCAGTCGCTCTGCTCAAAGCGTGTGTCGATCGGCTGCTGCGATCCGTCGGCTGCGCGATAGAAGTGCGGCGCCGCAGTGATGACGGCTGCCCGTTCGCCGTCTTCCAGATCTACGTGCCGGACAAAGGGCGAATCATCTGTTGCCGCGTCAACCGACGGCCCAGAATCCGAGGGAGATTGGCTCATCGGTTGCGCGGCAGGCGCCGGGAGGTTGTCCTCCTCCGGCTGCATCTGCATCACGCCTGGCTCGGCTGTCGGCGGCAAAGCGGACGTCACCGGCGTAGCCGGCCGGGCCTGCG
>JACSRH010000327.1 GCA_014879855.1 Caldilineaceae bacterium
GCGCGCGGCCAGCGCAGCCCGCTGGTGACGCAGTTCTCCAGCTTCCTCTACAGCAGCGGCGGCGACTGGTTCGACGCCGACCGCCAAGCCACCATCAACACGCCGGAAGCGTTGGCCGCCATTGATCTGTACGGCACGCTGTTGCGCGAATACGGGCCTCCGGGCGTGCTCAACATGTCGTGGCCGCAGGCCGTGGCGATCTTTGCCCAGGGCAACGCCGCCATGTACACCGACGCCAGTTCGATCTATGCCAACGTGCTCGATCCGGAGCTTTCCGCGGTGGCCGACAAGACCGGCGTCGCCGTCTTCCCGGCTGGCCCGGCTGGCCCCATCATGTACAACGTGACAAGTTGGGGGCTCGCTATCCCCTCCAGTTCTCAGCACAAGGAAGCGGCCTGCGAGTTCGTGAAGTGGGCCACCAGCAAAGAAATTGTGCTCAGGACGCAGAGTGAAGGCGCGGTGCCCGGCGCGCGCGATTCCGTGTGGGCCGACCCGGCTGGCTCCGCGGCTTTCCCAGCCGACTGGGTGGCCGCAGTGGCCGCTTCGTCGAATGGCCGTGGCTACGACCGCCCGCTGGTGACCGCCGTGACCGAGGCGCGCGACATCATCGGCGGCGCTGTCACGGTGGCCATCGAAGGCGGCGACTTCGAAACGGCCGCCAACGACGCCAACGCCCAGTTCCAGGCGCTGCTGGACGGCGAGCAGTAGGTTATTCTTCAATCTCCAATCTCCATTCTCAAAATTCATCTGAGATTGGAGATTGGAGATTACCCGGTTTTCTACGAGGCTCCCCATGATCACACGCTTCATCGACCGCCATCAACGCTGGCTGTTCCCGGCGCCGGCCGTGATCTTCATCTTGCTGATGATGATCTTTCCGCTGGGCTATACCTTGTGGAATTCCTTTTCGGGATGGAGCCTGACCGCGGGGCGACCCAACACCTTGATTGGGCCACAGAATTATATCAACCTGATGACTGATGCGCGTTTCTGGAACGCGGTGCTGAACACCTTCTACTTCACCGCGCTGGCCATGGCGCTGGAACTGGCGTTGGGCGTGGCGATTGCGCTGCTGCTCGATGCCAAAGATTATCGCGGCAAGCGGCTCGTCACCTCGATCCTGCTGCTGCCGATGATGGCGACGCCGGTGGCCGTGGCGATGGTCTGGCTGCTGATGTTTGAGCCGACAGCCGGCGTCATCAACTTTGTGCTGGATGAACTCAGCCTACCCGAACCCCTGTGGATCGCCGGCTCCGCCAGTGTGATCCCGTCGCTGGCGCTGGTCGATATCTGGGAGTGGACGCCGCTGATCACCCTGATCGTGCTGGCCGGGCTGACCGGGCTGCCCAACGAGCCGTTCGAGGCCGCGCGCGTCGATGGCGCTTCCTACTGGCAGACGCTGCGCCGCGTGACGCTGCCCATGCTTCTGCCGACCATCAGCGTGGCCGGGCTGCTGCGCTTTATCGACTGCATCAAGACCTTCGACATCATCTATGCGATGACCGGCGGCGGGCCTGGCTTCAGTTCGGAGACGCTGAACATCTACACCTACAATCAGGCGTTCTATTACTTCAACTTTGGCTACGCGTCGGCGCTGCTTGTCATCTTCTTCACCATCGTGACCGGCGTCAGCTTGCTGGTGACCTATTCGCGCCGCCGTCTGGAGGTGTAACGCATGGCAACACAATCCACGAACTTGACGCATCGCCCGCGCCGCAACCGCTCACGCCGCCTGCTCGGCAACCTGCTCTATGCGCTGGTGCTGGCGCTTGTCGTCTTCTTCCTCCTGACGCCCTTTCTGTGGATGGTGCTCAACGCCTTCAAGACGCCGCTGCAGATCATCAAGCTGCCGCCGGAGCTGATCTTCCAGCCCACGCTGCGCAACTTCGAGAATGTCTTCGGCACGCAGAACTTTATGCGCTACATCCTGAACAGCGTGATCATTGGCGGGGGCTGCACACTGGTGGGACTGTTGATCGGCTTGCCCGCGGCCTACAGCATCGCCCGCTATCGCCAGAATCGTCTGGCCGTCGTCATTTTGATGGCGCGCATGGTGCCAGGCATCACCTTTCTGGTGCCGCTCTTTATCATCTTCCGCCGCCTGGGGCTGATCGACACCTACACGTCGCTGATCCTGGCGCACATGCTCGTCGGGCTGCCCTTCATTGTGTGGGTGATGGTGCCCTTTTTTGAGAGCATCCCGCGCGAGTTGACCGAAGCCGCGGTGATGGATGGCGCCAGCGCGCTGCGCACCTTTGTCACCGTGGTGCTGCCGCTGAGCGGGCCGGGCATCGTGACCGCGTCGATCCTCTCTTTTGTCTTCTCGTGGAACAACTTCATGTTCTCCATCGTGCTGGCGTCAAATCGCACGCGCACGGTGCCGGTGGCGATCTACAACTTCATCTCCTACGCGCAGATCGATTGGGGCGGGCTGATGGCCGCGGCGGTGGTGATCACGCTGCCCGTGCTCGTGTTGGCGATCATCACCCAACGCTATGTGATCCGCGGGCTGACGGCCGGCGCGGTCAAGGGCTAGGCCTCAGCGTTACAGCCAACGCACAGAACATTGCTTGTCCAGCGCACTTTCCGGCGCGAGATCAACCGGAAGCTGAAGCCTGTCAGCCAAATATCGTTCGAGTGCGAAAAAGTCATCCAGATCAGGTGTGGTCTCGAAACGCACTGCAAGACGCACCAGTCCAGCGGGATGCGCCGGCGCCGAGACAACCCCTATCGCATTCACCCCAAACTGCTCCCGCAGCGCCGGCGCCAACTGGCGCACGCGTGCTGCGAGTTCTTCTGCACCCGTGGCGGCGTCGATCAACCCTGGCGGCTCGGTCAGGGCTTCACTGGCCAACCGGTAGTGCACGCCGCGCCCTTTCCCCTCCATGCGCAGATAGCCTTGCTCGACCAGCGCGCTCAGGCGTCGCGTGGCGGTGGCGCGGCTGACGTGGAGCGCCTCGATCAGCCGCTGCGCCGTGATCCTGCGTTCGCGCTGCGCCAGTTCCAGCACAATTGCCGCTTCACGGTCGAGCGCCTCCGGTGGTGCGACGCTGGAGGCTGGCGCAGGCTGCGATGGCAGCAACGGCAAAGCGAGCGCCGTGCTCAGCTCGATGAAGTCCTGCTCCTGGTCGTCGAAAGCGTGCTGATGGCAAAGCGAGTAGCCCAATTGCCAGTGCTCGCTTGCCACCGCTGGCTGGCCCAGCGCAGCATACGCCTCCGCCAGGTTGTATTGCACCTTGATCTCGAGCAGCGCCAGACCGAGCGCCCGGCTGATCGCCAGCGACGCCCGATAGCGCCGCACCGCTTCTTCGACATCACCGCTCAGGAAGAAGGCGGCCCCGATATTGAGCAGCGCCACCGCCACCAGCTCCTGGTTGCCGATGCGCGCATAGGTGGACATCGCTTCGGTGTAGGCGGCAATCGCATGCGCATAGTCGCCGGCCGACCGGTAGAGCAGCCCCAGGTTGCCGTGAGATTTGGCAATGCCCAACAGATCGCCATCTTCCTCACGCAGGGCGAGGGCAAGCTCCGCATAGCGCACCGCGCGCGCGGGATCGTCGGTCTTGCGGTAGAGATTTGCCATCGCGTCGTAGATGGCGCCTTGCAGCGCGCGGGCCTCCGTCGTCACCACGTCCAGCGCACGCAGCAGATCGGCCTCAGCTCGGTTCCATTCCTGGCGCAGAAAGTACAGCCAGCCGCGATCCTTGAGCGTTTCGGCCAGCTCTGGTGCATCAGGCGCAAAACGTTCGATGGCTTGCTGGTAGTAGCGCAGCGCGTGCTGCTGGTTGCGGCTCTCGTACAACTTGCCGATGCGCCGGTAGGCGCGCGCCTGCTCCTCCGCGGTCTTGGCGGCTTGCAGCGCCTGCCGGCACGCGGCCAACGCCTCCTCTGGCTTGCCAGTGCGGTGCAGGAGGTCGCTCAGGAGCAGGGAAACAGCATAGCGCTCACCGGTTTCAAGCCGGCGCAGGTTGAAAGCTTGAAGGAGATCGATCAGCACAGCCGGCTGAATTTCCTGGAACAGGATGGCGGCGGCTGGCAGCAACAACCGCGCCGCGCGTCCATCGTCTCCACTGCGCTGATAGTGGCGCACCGCGGGTAGCAGACGCCCCTCCGCCTCGTTGCGGATAGCGATCAGCCGATGGCGGCGCTGCATCTCGCCGACGGGTTGGCGCGCGTAGAGATAGGCGCGCAGCACCGGCGAGAGCCAGAGGTTGGCGCCGCCATCGCCAGTGAGGAGCAAGCGTCCGGCGATCACTTCATCCAGCACCTGCTCGGCGCGGTCAATGTCCTCGCGCCGGGCCAGTTCGAGCAACTGCCCGCGTGGGAAAACATCATCGAAGATGGCGGCCATCGCCAGCAGCCGGCTCGCGTGTGGCCGCTTCTCCAGCGGCGCCAGCGCCTCCTGGATGGCAAGTTGTTGCAGTTTGCCACTGTAGACCGCGTCGAGCAGTTGCCGGCGCAGCCACTCGGCGACTTCCTGGATAGCGCGATTGCGCTCGTCAAAGAAGGCGTCAGCGCTGCTGATGCCGGTCAACGCCAGCAGCGTCTCGGTGAAGCGGCCACCGCCGACAAAGTCATCCGGGTGCAGCGGCTCCAGGTAGCGATGGCGCAGAATGGTGTAGCGCCACCACAGCGGGTCGCGCCAGGTTGGGTCGTCCAACGGACGAAAGACGCCGAGCGGGAAAACGGGCGGCGCGGGCGCAAGCTGATTGACCCCCCACTGCAGCACGAGGCGCAGCCCATACCCGCGCTCCTCCACTGTGGGCGACGCGTCGTCTTTGACCAGCACCGGCGCAACCAGCGCGGAATTGGCCAATGCCGAGCGCGACAAAGCGAGCGTATTTTGATAGGTGCGCAGCGCCTCGTCGACCAGCTGCGTCAAGGAGGAGAAATCGGCAAGCAGATCCATCGGAGCAGCGCGCACTGTTATGTTGGGCGGATCAGGCGTGTTTCTGTCCATCATCTGACGCGATTTTGACGCAATTTCTTCCAATCGTAACCATTCACAACGCCAAAAAGTGCGTACAATGGGTCAGAGAGATGCTTGAACTGACGCACTTGAACTGACGCACTTGAACTGACGCACTTGAACTGACGCAGGAGAAACCACTCATGTCACCGACACCATTGAATCATGGCCCACGGCCGGCGTTGTGGACGCGAGGCCATAGGCTCGCGCTGACAGTTAGCAGCGCGCTGCTGGCGCTCCTGGCGCTGCTCGTCCTGTTACGTCCACCGGCGCTGCTGGCAAGCGCCGCGCCCCCGCCAGACCGTCAGGCCCAAGCCGCTGGCTGCAGCACGGTTACGGCAGTCGCCGCGCGTGAATGCGACGCGCTGGTGGAATTCTACAGCGCCACCAACGGCGCGGGTTGGCTCAGCAACACGAACTGGCTGATCTTTGACGCGGCCGCGCCCTGCACCTGGTACGGCGTGGCGTGCAGCGGCGGCCGCGTCGCTGAGCTGATCCTGCCGGCCAATCACTTGAGCGGGACGTTGCCCAC
The DNA here is from genome assembly GCA_014879855.1 of Caldilineaceae bacterium. Lineage (GTDB taxonomy): Bacteria > Chloroflexota > Anaerolineae > Caldilineales > Caldilineaceae > Caldilinea. The sequence continues at coordinate 5,502 of JACSRH010000327.1, forward strand.
GGCCCTGGGCAGCTTGACCGGCCTCACACGGCTGCACCTGGAAAACAACGCGCTGAGCGGGCGCATCCCGCCGTCGATCTGCAATTTGACCGCCACACTGACTGATGCCAGCCTGGCCTACAACGCGCTCTTCAGCCGCAGCATCAGCGCCACCCGCTGCGCCACGCAGATCGACGGCGACTGGCGCGACACGCAGACCACGCCAGTGACCGATCTGCAGCCGACAGAATTTTACACCAATGCCGTGCGTCTTGCATGGACGCCAATCCACTACACCGGTGACGGCGGCTACTATGAAATTGCGATCGGCGCGCAGCGCAACGGCCCCTTCACGCGGCACGGCCAGACTAGCGGCAAAGATGTCGACAACTATCTGGTGGATGGGCTGGCGCCGGGGCAGAGCTACTTCTTTGCCGTGCGCACAGTCACACCCGCACATGACGAGCAGCCGGACGCGCTGACAAGTGCAGCGAGCTTCAGCGCCGGAGCGACGCTGGCTGCTGGCGGCGAACGCGTGCTGGTCGCTGCCTACTTTCCGGCCGATAACGACCTCGCGCCGGAGATCAACTATGTCGTCGAGCGCTTACGCCGCGGCACGGCGCTCAATCCCAATGTGCAGGTTGTGCTGTTGGTGGATGGCGCCAGAGACGACGACACAAGGATGATGGCGATGTCCAGTGGCGCGATCAAGCAGATCGATGCCGTGATGCAGCGCTGGGGCGTGAACGAGCTGGACACCGCCGACCCCGCGGTGCTGACCTGGTTCTTGCAGTACGCGCGCACGCGCTATCCCGCGCAGCGCGAGGTTGCGGCGCTGATGGGCCACGGCATCTCTGCGGTGCCGGAGTTGAGCTGGGCGACGGCGGAGGTGGCCACGGCCGGCGCGGCGGGCAAGCTGCCGCCGCTGCCCAAGGAGCACGAGTTCACGCCTTCGGACATCACCAGCGGCAGCTTTATGAGCACGGTGAGCCTGGGAGAGGCGCTGCTGGCCGCCACCGCGCAGGGCAGCGATCCCTTCGACGTGATCTTCTTCGACCAGTGCTTTCAGGGCAGCATCGACATTCTCTACGAGGTGGCCGCGGCTGCGCACTACTTCGTGGCCTCGCCTAACTATGCCTGGCTGGTAGCCGCCTATGACCGTTACCTGATCAAGTTCACCCCGTCGGCGACGCCGGAGGAGCTGGCGACCAGCATCATCAACGGCTACGAAGCGTCGCTCGACCAACATCATCCAAACTCGATCTTTGCGGTCAAGGCGAGCGACATCGCCGGAATCGCCGCGGCGATCAGCAATCTGGGCGATGCGCTGGGCCGGGCGCTGCACGCGGGCGAGAACGACCGCATCGCCGCCGCGGTGCAGCAGGGACAGTACGTCGATACGACGCAGTGCAGCCGGCAAAACCTGGAGCTTGGCCCGCCCGACGAACTGATCGGCGCGGACAGCTTTGCGCAGAAGCTGCAGGAGAGCTTTGGTGCGGGTGATTCGGCGGGCGTCTACGCGGCGGCGGACGCGCTGCGCGGCGCGCTGCAAGGGGTGAAGAAGCAGGTGCAGACGGGCAGCCCCTACCTCGCGCCCGACGAATTCTGGGATTATCGCGACGCGATCACGCTGCTGGCGCCGCTGCCGCGCAATTCGCCCGCGTTGGTGGCGTGGCATGCCAGCATCTATCGCGGCGACGCGCCTTTCGCCGCGCGCTGGGCGATCGACCCATCGCAGCCAGTTACAATCACGCGCGGCCTGGCCTTTGTGCGCGACCAGCGCTGGGACGAGTTTCTGCACGCGTGGTTCACGGGGCTGACGCCGACGGTCGGCGCGTGGTGCAACTACAGCCCACCGGAGCAGGTGCTGCTGTCCGCCGGCGAAAGCATTACGCTGACCGCAGTGCTCAGCGGCGCCGACGCCATTCGCCTGACGTGGACGCCGGTCGATGACAGCAGCGCCAGCGAGACGCGGCTCTACGTCGTGCGGCCCAACGCCATCGGCTGGAATATCGCGGCCAGCTTTCCGGCCAGCCAGACTACGGCCATGCTCAGCGGGCTGGCGCCTGGCGCGTATCGCCTCGGTTTGCTGGCGCGCGACACAGAGTTCGCCGGCGTCGCCCGCTCCAACGATCTGACAGTGACGGTGCCGGCCGCACTGCCGCCCACGCCCACGCCGACGCTCTATCTGCCGTGGATTGGGCGGTAGAAGAGATGAAGAGATTGAGAGGCTGGAGACTGGGAAGTTAGCAACTTGCTTCCCAATCTCCTTGTCTTTTTGTCTGTCAAGTGAGATTTGCCTTTGCTTAAAATTGGTGACAGTGGAGAAAGTTTGTCAGATAGGCTAGCATGGGATTGCTGGCCGGTGTTACCTTCGCAACATGCTCTATTATTTCAATCGTTAGCCGTTCAAGGAAGCTCCTATGGCGATTCAAGATCTTCAACTGAATGCACTTGTCAAAGCCGGCATCTTTCGCAGCCGTGCAGAGGCAGTTGCAGAAGCGATCCAGATGCTTTTTGTCACGCGGCCGCAACTCAAGCTGGAGGCGGCGCTGCAACTCTATCTTGATGGAGAGACGACACGCTTGCAAAAGCAATGAGTAACGTCATTTTAGCCGACACAAATGTCCTCTCGACGTTTGCCAAGGTTGGTCGCATATCGCTGCTGCTACAATTGTTCAAAACAGATCGTTTGGGTGTGACGCCAGCCGTCTATGAAGAATTCCAAGCAGGTGTAACCAAAGGATACACCATCCTTCAACCGTAATCGATCTGATCGAGCAGGGACAAATCAAGCTGATCGCACCCAGCGCGCAAGAAATCCTCCAAAAGAGCGCGCTGTCCGCTTCATTCGACGCTGGCGAGCGCGAAACACTGGTGGTTGCCAGATTGCGATCCTTTGGCATCTTGACGAATTATCTGCCGCTGCACTTCCTCAAAAACTGCGCCTTGACGCATTTCTGACGCATTTCTCTCCACTTCCTGCCACAAAAGCAGCTTTCCGCCCGCTATGCTGGACATGCGTCTGGTTCTCCGCCAGCGCACAGGTGTAGAGACAGAAGCTGACTTTTCCAAAGGAGAGAACCAATGAACAGGCAAACCACTCGTTTTAGGCTCAGCAGGGCGGCGCGGTTCGCCCTGCTGGGCATGTTGCTGGCGATGCTGCTGCCCGCCAGCGCGCTCACCGCCGCACCCGCCGCAATCACGTTCAGCGTAGAGATTCCCGCCAGCGAGGATGTCGGCGCCATCGAGAGCGTCCCCACTTTCAACGGCGCAGGCAACCCTTACTTCGTGCTCAACGCGCGGCCGGGCGGCGACTTCGACTACAACTTTGTGCAGTTCGACCTCGCGGCGCTGCCCGCCAACGCCACCATCGACAGCGCGGTCTTCCGGCTGCACGTCAACGCTTCGGCCAACCCGCTCGACATCGAGTTGGGCCGCGTTGACGCCGCGTGGGACGAAACGACGCTGACCTGGAACAGCAAGCCGGCGATCACCTGGAGCGGCGCGGTGCAGAACGCGCCGGCCGCGGGCAATGTGGAGTGGCCGCTCAAGCCGCTGCTCACGAGTTGGCTGGACGGCACGCAGCCCAGCTACGGCATCGTGCTGCGCGGGCTGACCCCGGCCACCGGCGGCGTGCGCGCCGACACACGCGAGGGCGCGGTGGCGCCTCGTCTCGTCGTCACCTACACCCTGCCGCCCGATGAAGGCCCGCGCCCCGACCTGGGCGACGCGCCCGATTCCAGCAACCACCACGGCGTCGTCAACCGCGCGTACGCGGGCGTGCCGGGCAATTTCCCCACCGTGTGGGATGTTCCCGCGGGCCAGCTCGCCGGCCCGCGCCACGCCAACCAGACGATGGAAGGCTGGCTCGGCCACTATCTCTCGCGCGAGGCGGAGGCCGACCAAGGCCCCGACCAGGACGGCCCCAACAACATCCTGCGCAATGCCGCCGGCGCGATCGGCGACGTGGCAGACCAGGATCGCGGGGATGATGGCTGGCGCAACCGCCAGATCAAGTTCTTCGACTGCCGCCGCACCACGCTGGAGGTGCGCGTGAGCAAGGACGCCGCGGCCACGCGCAACTTCATGTACCTCAACGTCTGGTTCGACGGCAACCGCGACGGCGACTGGGCCGACATCCACCCCTGCCAGGCGACGGAGACGGAGCCTGCGCAGGCCGGCTACGAATGGATCGTGCAGAATTACGTGATCGACATGACCGCGATCCCCGCGGGCGGCTGGCGCGACTTTGCCGTCAACACCGAGAAGGTGCTCAACAGCACGCAGGCGCAGCCGCATTGGATGCGCTTCATGCTGAGCGAGGAACCCGCGGTGCAGCCGCCGCTGGGCAGCGAAGGCCCCGGCCTGCCCGATGGCCGCGGCCCGCATCCCACCAGCGCGCTCGCTTCCTACCGCTTTGGCGAGACCGAAGATATCTTCCAGAAGCCGGTGACCGGCCAGCCCGGTGCGCTGGAGCTGGAGAAGCGCGTCCTCACCCCCAATGGCGAGCCGGTCGATTACCCAAGCGAGGTCACCTACCAGATCCGGCTGCGCCACGTCGGCGGCAACCAGTCCATCCAGGCGCAGATCCGCGATGAGCTGCCTTACCCGCTGCACGTGCTGCCGACCATTGACGGCGGCAATGTTCGCTATGTCACAGTGGAAAGTCCAACCAACGGCGCCATGCCGTTGCAGGCGGCCATCGAGTACATCCAGCCGCAGGGAAGCAATCTGTTGCAGCAGGTGGTGAAGTGGGAAGGCTCGATCCTGCCCGACGCCGAAGTCGTGCTGAGCTTTACCGTTCATGTCCACCCGCTCTGCCAGGCAAATCAGCAGACATTCACAGTCACCAACACGGCGCAGGCGCGCACGCCGGGCGGCCCGGAGTTGACGAAAGCGACCACCTTCACGGCCAAGTGCCCCGGCTACGACGGGAGCAGCTTCGACTTCGACCTGGAGCCGTTCACGAATACGTTCGATCTGGACGATGTGACGCATGTGCCGGTGCGGCTGCACGTGACCAGCCGCGCGCCGGTCAGCGCCACGCTGGGCTTCTTCCAGCAGCCGGAAAACGCCGGTGCGCCGCCGCGCTTTCTCGACCGCGTCACGATCGAACCCAATGCGCCCACGGTCGTGGATCTCGACCTGCGCATGGAGGCGGAGATCAGCGACGAGCTGGCGCTGCCCGACAACTATGCGCCGAGCGCGCGCATCTCCTACTGCGTGCTCTCCGACGCAAGCAACGAGTGCCCGGACGCGCAGCAGTATCCGCACCTGAACGGCGAGTTGCCGCCGATCGTAATCCCGATCCGTCCCAACGATCTCGGCGACGCGCCCGACTCCAGCAACCACACGGCCGGCGCCAACATGCTTGCCTACCCGGGCGTGCAGGCGCTCTTCCCGACCGTCTTCGACCCGGCGACCGGCCTGCCCGAAGGCCCGCTGCACCGCCACCCGCGCCCCTTCCACCTGGGCAAGCGCGTCAGCCTGGAGGCGGAGGCCGACCTTGGCCCGGACCAGGACCCGCTGCACAACATTGAGCCCGCGGCCAACGACCCGGACAACGACCGCGGGGACGACGGCACGAATCTGGCGCTGTGGAACCTGAACAATTGCCAGACGACCACCCTGCCGGTGCAGGTCTTCATCAGCCCGCAGGCCGTGGCCTACTTCCAGCAGCTTGGCGGGCCTGGCTACCTCAATATCTGGGTGGACAGCAATCGCAACGGCGAGTGGAAGGACGCCACCGCGTGCAACGGCCAGCCCGCGGTGGAGCACATCGTGATCGACTATCCTGTGAACGTGGTGGCGCTGGGCGCCGGGCTGCACATCGTCAACGCAGCGACCGGCCGCGTGCCGTGGCAGAACCCCAACCAGCCGGCGTGGGTGCGCATCACCCTGAGCGAGCGCCCGGCAAACAAGACGCTGGCCGCGGGCGGGCTGAGCTACGGCGACGGCCGCGGCTACCCGATCCCCTTCAAGACGGGCGAGACAGAAGATTACTTCTACCGCCCGGCGCAGGCCGACGGCGCGGGGCCTGACATGGACGTGCTGCTGACGGCAAAGAGCCGGCGCAGCGTGGGCGAGGCCGGCGGCGTGCAAAGCGCGGACGCGGACAAGCTTGGCAACTTCGAGATTCAGGACTTCCAGATCGAGTACGGCAACCGCGGCACGCGTGTGGCGCAGGGTGCGGTGCTGACCTTCCAGATTCCGCCGCAACTGCGCGGCAGCCAGCTTGTCACCCTGCGCGCGCCGGGCATCGCCGCCAGCAGCATCGTGCGCAACCCGGACTCGATCCAGTTCAAGCTGCCGGCGCTGCAGCCGGGCGAGAGCGGCGCAATCGTGCTCGGCTGGACCGGCTGCCTCACCTGCACGGTGGCGGCGAGCAACGCCAGCGACGTGCAGATGGATGTGCAGGCCACGGCGCAGGTGACGCAGCCGGGCGACATCGACGCGGGCAACAACCAGAGCCGCGCCACGGCCTATGGGCTGCTCAGCTCGCCGCTGATCGGCGCGTTCATGGATTATACTGACGACGCGCTGCTCGACCGCACTTTCACCGGCCGCGCGGCCACGTGCCGCGCCGACCAGGTGCTGCGCGGGCGCGCGGCGCCAAACAGCATCATCGCTATCCTGATCGGCCTGGTGCAGGTAGGCACGACCACCAGCGACGCCAGCGGCAGCTTCAGCTTCCCGGTGACGCTGGACGACGGCCTCCACCGCATCGAGGCGCGCTACGCCGGCGCCAGTGCGAACAAGTATTACGACGCCAGCTCGCCGCTGCTGCTCAAGGTCGACACGAGCCTGCCCTTCGACCCGCTGAGCGTCATCCTGACTGACAGCAAGGGGCGCACCGGTGCGCTGCCGACGCTCGGCTTCTCGTGGGGCGTCACCCAAAGCGGCGGCTGGCTGTACAGCGGTGAAACATACCAGATCGGCGTTGACCGCTGCGGCGGCGACCCCAACACGCAGATGCAGATTGTGCTGACCGACGTGATCATCTCCTCGCTGCACGACGCGGATGGCGACGGGCGCTACACCGGCAGCTTCACCTACAGCCCGGCAGTGCGCAGCGCAGACGCGGCGGCTGATGAGCTCAACCTGCTGGTCACGCGCGGCAGCGTGCAGCAGCTCTATGCGGCCAGCGTGCAGACGCCGCCGGTGGGCGTCGTGCGCAACTTGCTGAGCGGCCAGCCAGTCGCCAACGCCAGCGTCGCCGCGCTGCTGGCGCGCGCCACGGCCGCGGCCGGCGCACTCTTCGACCTGCTAACTGCGGCCGAGCTGGGCCAGCCGAACCCGCTGGCGACCGCGGCGGACGGCAGCTACGGCTTCACCGCGCCGGCGGGAACCTACCGGCTCAGTGTGACCGGCGCCGGCTACCAGCCCTACCGCAGTCGCACGATCGACGCCGCGGGCGGGCTGGCCGCCGACCTTGCGCTGACGCCTGTCGTGGCCGAAGCCGCCACGCACACCGTCTACATGACGGCCAATGGCTTCGACCCCGCGGTGCTGACCGTGGCGCCGGGCAGCGTGGTCGAGTGGGTCAATCTCGACTTGGCCGAACACAGCACGGTGCGCGGGGGTGGCTGGGACAGCGGGGCGCTGGCTGCGGGCGAGGGCTACAAGATCAAGCTGGCCAGTGAAGGCGCATTCCCGTACGTGGATGGCGAGAACTCGTTGAACCGTGGCGTTGTCGTGGTGAGCAAAAATGCCGCCGTCGCCGGCAACCAGCTCTTCCTGCCGGTCGTGTCACGCTAATCACCTCTCTCTGGCTGCCCTGCGGAAAGCACCCCCGGCTTTCCGCAGGACAGCCCCATTCTCCATAGGCACCTGCGGAGAAACCGAGTTTCTTCAAGAAACTCGGTTTCTGGCTGCTCGCTTATTTGCACTGGCGTGTTACGAATTGCCCCGGATGCCTATCCTCGCTAAGATAGAGTCATGGCAAAACTGAAGCTTGACCTGCACGACATCTATAATCGCGGCGACCAGATCGAGACGGAGCTCAACCGTATCGTCCAGGAGGCGATGGCGCGGCGCATCGAGCTGGTGGAGATCATCCCGGGTAAGGGCAGCGGCCAGTTGAAGAAGCGCGTGCTGCGCTTTCTCAACCAGCCCGAAATCCGCGCGCTCTACCACCGCGTCGAGAAAGATGATAAGAACTTCGGGCGCATCTTTGTGCACTTCCGCCACTAAGCAACTGACTTGAAAAGCCCTTTTTTTGACGCAGAGGCGCGGAAACGCAGAGAAACGCAGAGAGTGCTTGCCGATAGTTGCCTGTTGTGCCTCTGCGAACCTCTGCGACCCTGCGCCTCTGCGTCAAATTTGTCCCTTTTTTTGACGCAGAGGCGCGGAGACGCAGAGAAACGCAGAGGCGCAGAGAAAAGTAGCGTTCAGCCTGGCTTGACCAGGTGGGTGAGTGCGCGCAGAAAAACTGCGGCCGCGTGCGTGCGGGCATCGACCAGCTCAAAGTGGCCGGCGGCGGGCAGCGCCAGCATGGTCGCCTGGTCGCCAGCTTGGAGCGCGTAAGAAACATAGCGCCGCACGCTTTCCACTGGCACAACTTCGTCATCTTCGCCGTGAATGTGGAGGTGATGCACGCCTAGCGGTGTCAGCGCGTACGGCGAGGCCGCGGCGTAGTGCTCCGTCCTCTGTTGCGGCGACCCACCAAGCAAATTGCTGACCGCCGCGCCACAGATGCCTTCCCGTGCGGCCGCTGCCAGGTCGGGGATGCCGGCCAGCGAGATGACGCCATACACGGGCAACGGCGCCGGCGCATACAGCAGGCTGCGAACGGGCAGTCGTCGTCGTCCCGCCAGCCACAGTGCTAACTGTCCGCCGGCTGAGTGCCCTGCGGTCACTACTCGGCTGAGGTCAAGACAGGCAGCTTTGGCGATGGTGGGCAGAAAGTCGAGCGCCGCGCCTGCATCGAGCAAAGTGTGCGGCCAGCCGCCGCCGTTGCCCAGCCGGCGGTACTCGATATTCCATACAGCGATTCCTTGCACGGCGATGGCGCGGGCAAGCTGGCCCAGCGGCTCCAAGCCATAAGCCGCCTGCCAGCAGCCGCCGTGGATCAGCACAAGGACGGGATGAGGGCCGGGCGCGGCAGGAAGAAAAAGATCAGCGAAGTGGCTGGCATCGGCGCCGTAGGCGTAGCGGTGGTCAGCCGGAACAATGGGCAACTGTTGGTAGTGCTCAACGGTTTGACAGGACATAGAATCATTATTCGAGCGGTTGCGCCGCGTGTAAAGAGTGGCTACAGCACTGCAACCGGGCTTTGCGCCACAAACGCCGATGGCGGACATCCTTTGATGCTGCGAAAGACCGTCGCAAAGTATTGGCTGGAGTTGAAGCCGCAGGTATACGCAATTTCAGTGATGCTCGCCTCTGGTCGTTCCACCAACAGGCGCGCCGCCATCTCCACCCGGCACTGCGTCAGATACTGCATTGGCGTCATGTTGGTGAGTTGCCGGCAATATTCGGAGAATTGGCTGCGCGAGAGGCCGCACTGATGCGCCATCGCGGCCAGATTCCAGTTGGACGCGGCATGTTGCGGCAGCGCGTGCAGGAACATCTGCACGGCGCGTTCCGTGGTAGACAGGTACTCGTCGAGCGGGATCTGCTCGCGCGCCAGCAACTCCATCAGCGCCAGCAGCAACCCGTTGATCGCCAGTTTCAGCCTCGATTCGGCCTCTGGCGGGTCGTTTTCCTCCACCAACTCGGCCAATTTATCGAACCAGCTATCCAGCTCTGCATCCGCCTGCCACACCGGCTGCTCGTTGTGGCTGAGCAACTGCGTCAGCTTGTGCAGCTCGGCGGGCGAGCAGACCAGCCACTCCGGCCAGCGCCACGTCTGATTGGGCCGCCGCACGCCCACGTCGAGAATCAGCCAGATCAGCCGGCCCGCGCCGATGTGCGGCGCGCCCACGCGATGGAATTGCCAGGGACGCGTCACCGTGAGCGCACCCTTGTGCAGCGGCCATTGCTTTGCATCGACTTCAAATGCCAGCTTGCCGCGCTGGAGGTAGGTGAATTCGATGCCCTCATTGCAGTGCAAGTCAAGCCCCCACGACTGCGCGGCCGGTGCATCCCACACCCCAATCGAACGCACGGCGGGTAGATAATCGTGTGGGAGACGAATGCCAGGGTAGAGGGCGTGGCCCCAGGCGTGCAGGTGCAACTCACCTTTGTCCGCTGCGTTCTTGAGCGGCTCACAAGTGTCGGCAAAGTAGGTGCACTCCCCGTCCTGAAAAATGGCAGGCGCTTCATGCATGGAATCTCCTCCTAGTCCAGCAACAGGGGCAATGTTCAAAATTTACCGGTGGGGAAGAGCGGACGATTCTGCAAGACTATAGCGCCTGGATGAAGTATAGTCAAGCGGTTCCCGGTGCGCTTCCACTTTAGTAGTTCTCTAGTTGCACAGTATCTGAACCTAGCAGTTCAAATTTAGCTCGTGCATTTCGCTGTTTGTTCGCAGCGTTGTGCAATATGTAGCATCGGATCGCCAATGTTTTCACGTAAATTTTCCAGATAGAGGAGGAGCAAATGAATGGCTTGAGTCGTCGCGATTTTCTCAAGGCAGTCGGCATTGGCAGCGTAGGGGTCATGGTGGCAGCCTGTGCGCCAGCCGTTCCGGGCGCTGCTCCCGCCGAAGGTGGCGCGGCCCCTGCTGAGGCCGCCAAGAAACTGGTGGTTGCCAGCTTCTATGCCGTCGATCAGACGGCGGGCTGGGCCGGCTTGGTCGATCAGTTCGAGCAGGATCATCCTGGCGTGACGGTGGAGACGCAGGTCAC
>JACSRH010000477.1 GCA_014879855.1 Caldilineaceae bacterium
GCAGCGACGCTGACAGCTGATGCTGCGGACGCAGGCGCTGAAGAAGCGGCGCCAATTGTTCCCCCCTCTGCCGCGCCGGCCGAAGCAGACGATTTCACGCGCATCACTGGCATCGGTCCGGTTTTCGACCAACGACTCAAGGCAGCGGGCGTGCGCACTTTCGCTGAGCTGGCGACATATACGCCTGGCGAGATCGCCGCGGTGATCGGATGGCCACAGGCGCGCGTGGAACGCGCTGAGATCATTGAACAAGCGCGGCAGTTGGCCCAAGGCGCAGGCTGATGGCAGCGCGTTTACGTTCCAATCGCCTGGCCTGACCAACCATCTGGCTTAACCAACTACCTGGCTTAACACCCATTCATTTCACCGTCCTACAAATAAAGTGGACGGTGGAATGAATGGCATTGTTGTCAGATGTCATGGCCGGCAGCACACCAAGTGGACACGGCAGCCGACTCCCTCCCAAAACGCATCTTTATCACCCTGTGATATTTTCCCTCTCGCTGCTGACAGGTATAATCAAGCCCAATCAAATGATTCGATAGCAGGCCAACCTCTGCGTGTTGGCCCAGGCTTTCTGCGCTCGCCGCGCACGATTGGAAACGAGAAATCAAATGGCTACAACCTCAGATCTCCGCAAAGGCATGTTAATTCGCTACAACGGCGCAATTCATCGCGTTGTTGAGTACCAGCATATCGCGCCGGGCAACTGGCGCGCGATGGTGCGTATGAAGCTCAAGAACTTCGACAGCGGCAAGACCATCGAAGATCGTGTGCGCGCCGGCTCCGAGATCGATGTGATCACCACGCAGACGCGCGACGCCCAATACCTCTATGACGACGGCGCGTCCTACCACTTTATGGATAACGAGAACTTCGATCAGATCGCGTTGCCTAAGGAAGATTTCGAGGACACCATGTCCTGGATGAAGGAAAACGATATGGTCGTGCTGCTGACGGAGGATGGCGGCAAGGTGCTTTCGGTCGAAATTCCAAACTTTGTCACGTTGAAAGTAGTGGATGCGCCCGTCATGCTGCGCGGCGACACCTCCGGCAAGGTAATGAAAAAGGTTACGGTTGAAACCGGCGCCGAAATTCAGGTTCCGGACTTCGTCAAGGAAGGCGACGCCATCAAGATCGACACGCGCTCCGGCGAGTACGTCGAGCGCGCCTGATGGCGGAGCCGGTCGAGCGCTTCGTCGCGCTCCACCATCGCGATTTTCGGCTGGTTTGGGCGAGCAATTTTGTCTCGATCATTGGGACGCAGATGCAGTTGGTCGCCATTAACTGGCATATCTACACGCTGCTGGCCGGCGCCACGCTCTCGATTCCTTTTTTCGGCCGTTCGCTGCAGCTAAGTCCGGAGGCGCTGGGGTTGGGAGGCGTGGGGTTGGTGCGCGTCATTCCTATCGCGCTCTTTGCGCTGATCGGCGGCAACTTGGCTGACATCGCCAACCGGCGCACCCTCCTGATCTGGACCAACATCATCGCGGCTGGGCTGGCGCTCAGTCTGGCCGTGGTGAATTTTGCCGGACGCGACGCGCTCTGGGTAATCTATCTGCTCACTGCGCTGACCTCGGCCACCGCGGCCTTTTCCGGGCCAGCCTTCCAGTCGCTGATTCCCAACCTTGTCCCGCGCGAACACCTGACCAATGCCATCAGTCTCAACTCGATTGTCTTCCAGGCGGGGACGATCACCGGGCCGGCGCTGGCCGGTCTGATGATGAGCCGCTTCAATGTCGGCTGGGTCTACGTCGCCAATGCACTGTCGTTTGGCGCGATTATTGTGGCGCTGGCGCTGCTGCGTCACCGTGGGGGACGCGCCGCGGTGGACACCGGTCTCAATGTCAAGGCGATTGCGGAGGGGTGGCGCTTTGTGCGCGGCACGCGCATCATCTGGGGCAGCATGTTGCTCGACTTCTTCGCCACCTTCTTCAGCTCGGCGCGCACGATGCTGCCGCTGGTCGCCGGGCAGATTCTCAACGTCGGCGCGCAGGGCTATGGCATCCTCGCCACGGCCGACGCGGTCGGTTCGCTGATTGCCGGCTCCGCGATTTCGCTGCGCAAGGATATCCACCGACAGGGTGCAGTGCTGTTGGGCAGCGTGGCGCTTTACGGGTTGGCGACCGCGCTCTTTGGGATCTCCACCAGCTTTGCCGTCAGCTATCTGCTCTTCATGTTTGTCGGCGCCAGCGACACTGTCTCGACGGTCATCCGCCAGACCATCCGTCAGGTCATGACGCCTGACCGCCTGCGCGGCCGCATGACCGGCATCAATCAGCTCTTTTTCATGGGGGGGCCACAGCTTGGCGAGTTGGAGGCCGGCATTGTCGCCGCGCTCTTCGGCGTGCCGCTTGCCATCGTCAGCGGCGGCATGGCGACAGCCGTGATGGCCGGCGTCATTGCCTGGCGCTATCCACGGCTGCGTCGCTACACCAGCGCCACGCTGGAAGAAGACCAGCAACGCGTTGCCGGCTGACCAGCCTCCGCCCCTCGGCCCTCCTTTGAGATCGTTGCCGCTTCGCTGCTCTGTCCCCGCTATACTTCTGCCTGTTAAAAAGATATAACCCATCGGCGGGTCGGAAAGAACGCCGGGCCCTATTGACAAAGCCGTGAACACCTTCTATATTTGTTCTATCATCCCCAACTGCATTCCATCATAATGAATGATTTTCCAAAAAAGGAGCGTCTTGCGCCAGCTGATCCGCTGCATCGCTCATGCTGCACCTGCGACGCGCCGGCCAGCCGCCGGTGATGAAGCTACCTGCGCCCGGAGATCGGCTTTACGCCGCGCTGGTGCAGCGAGGCCACCGGTGGCATTGATTTTGGCGAGCGCTGCCGCCTACGGCGCCTGCGACCTTGTCTGCGCCGACATCGATCTGGGCGTCCCTGACAGCCGCATCATCGAAATTTTGGATCTTTGTGAAACAATTTCAGCGCGCCACCAGCCGCTGCTTGTTGAATAAGCAAGCGCCAAACAAGAACACACTGTGATCAACTCAGTCGTCAAAGCCATTCGTATCCTTAATCTGTTTAGCGCCGCCGAGCCACGGCTGAGCCTGGCGACCATCAGCGCGCGCATGGAGATGCCCAAGAGCACCGTC
>JACSRH010000478.1 GCA_014879855.1 Caldilineaceae bacterium
CTGAACTTGCTTGCACTGAACTTGCTTGCACTGAACTTGCTTGCACTGAACTTGCTTGCACTGAACTTGTCGGAATAACGGAGTGATCGGCGCATCACAAAGCATGGTACACTTCTCATCGCTGGTGACAGGTCAACTATGAAGTTTGGCGTTGGATTCCAGGAATGGGGCAAACCGTGCTAATGCCACGGAGGGCGCTGAACTTATTCCCGGAATGCAGACATCAAGGAGCTATCCATGCAATCGATCCACCGTCTGCTGCGCATCGCACTGGCCGCAACTCTGATTGCGGCGTTGCTGCTGCCCGCTGCACCTTCTGCACTCGCGCAGGACACGGCGACGATCCACTATCATCGCCCAGATGGCGCGTATGAAGGCTGGGGTCTACACGTGTGGGGTGCGGCCGCCCAGGAGACGTCGTGGGCCGAGCCGCTGGCGCCCACTGGCAGCGATGATTTCGGCGTCTCCTGGGAAGTGCCAGTCACGGTTGCCGACGGCGAGCTGGGCTTTATCATTCATAACGGCGAGGCCAAAGACCCCGGCCCCGACCAGGTGCTGGCGCTGGACGCAAGTCGCGCAGCCTGGGTCGTCTCTGGCATACCGGAAGTCTATCTTCAGCCGGTCGATCCGGACGATCTGCCCACCGGCCTGCCCACGGAGGAAGAGCCGCGCCTGCCGCCGCGCGCCGTCTCCTTTCCCGGCAATTACGCACTGGCGTTGGGTGGCGAAGATTGGCAGCCGGCCGAGCCGGTTATTCAGGCAGGCGACGCCGACGGCGACGGCGTCTGGACACTCACCGCCACGCTGCCCAGCGGCGACTATGCATTCAAAGCGGCGATCGACGGCGCGTGGGACGAGAACTACGGCGCGGGCGGCGAGCGCGACGGGAGCAACATTCACTTCAGCGTGCCCGATGCGGGCGGCGACGTCACCTTCCGCTACACCCGCGCCACGGATGCCGTCGAGGTCGAGGTGAGCGCACCGTCTGCGCCCGTGCCCGTGCCGCAGGCCTTTGCAGGCGACGGCGTGATCTTTGCGCCAGCGATCCGCCATGACAGCCGCAGCGACCGCTATCGCACCCCCTTTGGCGCGCAGCCCACCGGCGCCGCGGTGACGCTGCGCCTGCGCACCGCGGCCGACGATGTCGAGCAGGTGACGTTGTTGTGGGGGGGCGTCAGCGACGGGAGCCTGCGCCAGACGTTGCTGCAACCCGTTGCGGCGGATGAACGCTACGCGTGGTGGGAGACGACGCTGAACACAGGCGACGCGCTCGACGTGCTGGCCTACGGGTTTGCCGTGACCGACGGCGACGCCACGATCTTTTACGCCGACGATGCACGCCGCGACGGCGGTCTCGGCCAGCTTTACAATGAAATGCCCGCGGGCGACCTGGGCTGGAATATTTACGTCTACGCGCCCGATTTTGCAACGCCGGCATGGGCGCAGAACGCCACCATTTACCAGATCTTCCCAGACCGCTTCCGTGACGGTGACGCCAACAATAACCCTACCGCCGCTGACTGGTTTTATCCAGAAGAATGCGGCGGCCACGCGCGCCCGGTCACGCCGTGGAACACCCTCGTGCCCGACCCGGAGCCTTTCGACCCTGCTCGCAATCCTGACTGGTATGGAACTTACGGCTGCACCTTCTACGGCGGCGACCTCCAGGGCGTGCAGCAGGAGCTGGACTACTTGCAGGAACTTGGCGTGACAACGATCTACTTCAACCCCATCTTTGACTCGCCCTCCAACCACAAGTACGACGGCCGTGACTACCGGCAGGTGGACGACAACCTGGCCGTGGTCGATGACTTTGACGCCAGCAACGAATTGTTTATTCAATTTGCCGCCGAAGTCGAGGCGCGCGGGATGAACCTGATCCTGGACGGCGTGCCCAACCACTCGTCGAGCGACAGCCCCTTCTTTGACAAATACGCGCGCCACGACACAGTGGGCGCGTGCGAGAGTGAAGAGAGCGCGTATCGCGACTGGTACTTCCTCGACCCGGCGCGTCCGGTTGGATCGGGTGCGTGCGCCGGCGACGTCAACTATCGCGGCTGGTTCAACGTGGCGACGCTGCCACAGCTCGACACCGCCAATGAAGAGGTCATCGACAACTGGTTGGGCGAGGAAGGCATTGCGCTGAAGTGGCTCGACGCGCCGGGCGTGGACGGCTGGCGCATCGACGTCGTGCCCGATGTCGTCGCGATCAACCCGCACTTTTTCGAATTGATGCGCCAAGCCGTAAAGTCGCAGCATCCCGACGCGCTGCTCATCTCCGAGACGTGGCCGGAGGATCAGGCGCGGTTGCGCGTGCTGGGCGATGAATTCGACTCGACCATGAACTATCGCTTCCGGCTGGCCGTGCTCGGCTTTCTGCGCGACAGCAACTTCGAGGACAACGACGGCGGCGTCCCCGCGCTGCGCGCGACAGAGTTTGAGGCCGCGCTGCGCGGCTTGCAGGAGGATTATCCGCCAGCGGCCTTTGCCACCGCGATGAATTTGCTCTCCTCACACGATGTCAATCGCGCGGTGCGCGTGCTCGACCATGACGGCATCGACGTGGCGGCGCAGGAACCGATCAACAATTTTGAAGACGGTCGCGCGCGGCTGGCGTTGGCCGCGGTGTTGCAATTCACCCTGCCCGGCGCGCCGACAATTTACTATGGCGACGAGGTGGGGCTGGTCGGTTTTGGCAGCGACGAGCCGCGCGACGATCCGTACAATCGCCAGCCTTACCCGTGGCCCGACGCCGAAGGGTACGACAGCCTGCCCGCGTGGCGCCAGCAGGATGCGGCGCTGCTTGCCCACTACCAGCAGCTCGGCCAGCTTCGTCAGCAGCACAGCTTCCTGCGCACTGGCGCCTGGGACACATTGCGCGTGGACGACGCCGGTCTCTATGTCTTCGGACGCAAGGATGCAAGCGGCGCGGCCATCGTTGCTGTCAACCGCAGCGACGCCGCGCAGAGCGTCAGCCTCGATACTTCGGGCTATCTCCCGTGGGGCGCGGAACTGAACGAGCCCTTCGGTGCGGCAACCCTGACGGTCGGCGCGGCGGGCAACATCAGCTTCACCGTGCCAGCGCTGGGT
>JACSRH010000480.1 GCA_014879855.1 Caldilineaceae bacterium
GGAGCGGTTACGGCTTCTCCAGCGCGGAAAGAAAGCCGGCGCAGCCGATTCCTGCCCGCGCCGCCGGCGAAACTGCCGTCGCGCCGGGCATATACAGAAGGGGTCTGCCCCCTGTCTGAGTGCGGCCATAGCCCGGATTGGCGCAGACCCGACTCCGCCGGCATTCTGTGATATGATGCACAGGGGCATGAGTACTCATCCATCGCGCACAGGTTGTCTTGACGTTCGCAGCGGTGTGACACCGTCAGAAGGGAGATGTTTAGATGCGTATCGCAGAATCAATCGCCGATGTTCACTACATCACCAATCCCGCCGGCGATCGCACCGATGTGATTGTGCCGCTTTCAGCCTGGGAAGCCTTGCTCGCTGTGCTGGAGGAGATGGCCGATCATCTGGAGGATCAGGAAGATGTAGCCTTGCTGCGCGATTGGCTGCGCGCCCGCGCGGCCGGCACGGCCGCAACGATCTCATTGGCAGACCTGGAAGATGAGTTGCGGCGCGATGGCCTCCTATCGGGTTGAGGTGACGGCGGAGGCGCGCAAAGAGCTACGTCGCGCGCCCGGTCATCTACGCGCACGAATCCTACAAGTGCTGCACACGCTGGGGCAAGACTTTTGTCCACCGGGCAGCCGGCAGCTCGATACGGCGCAGTTGGAAAAAACCCTGGCGCCCACTATGTCGCTATGGCGCGTGCGCCTGGATACGTGGCGGGTGATCTACGTCGTAAACACGGAAGATGAGGTCGTATCGATTTTGGCGATCCGGCAGCGCCCGCCCTATCAGTACGAAGACCTGCGCGCCTTGTCTCAACGTCGAAAATCGTAACTGTGCATTGAATGCTCCAGGATTGGCGCAGACCCGCCGCGTTGGTTGAGATTCTGGCCTATACAAGGACTACGAGCGTATCATCGGAAGGAGCCAAACCCCATGCCCGACTTTCGCCAACAAGCCCAGGAACTCGCCCGCCAGATGACTGCGGCCATTGCTGAGGCACGCTTCTGGCAGACGAAAGCCGAACAGCAGATCGCCACCGACGTTGAGCAAGCGCGCTCGGCAGCCGAGCGCGCCCGCAAAAAGGCGCTCGAAAAGGCGGCACGCGATCGTGATACATCCTTGGCAAATCTGGCTACACAGCGCGCCAAGGCGCTGTCCGCTGCGGTGGCAGATTATTCTACCGTGCTCGATCCGCTACCAGGCAAGGTCAGCGCACTGACGCAAGCCCAGGGCTATGCAGCGTTTGGGTGGGCGGGCAAGCAACGATGGGAAGCGTGGCGCCCAGCTACGAGCACCCACGCCCCTGAAGGGATCCGCGCCGGTGAGTTAGTAGCCAATGGCGAATGGCACACGCTCAAGCTACCAGCGCTGCTGTCATTGAGCGGAGAAAGTGGTGCGCTACTCTTCCGCTCGGCGGATGCGACAAAAATGTCAGCCATCCATGCGGTGCAGTCGGTGGCCGCTCGCTTGCTTGCTACGGTGCCGCCCGGCAAGCTCCGCTTCACCTTCATCGATCCCGTCGGCTTAGGCCAGAATGTCGCCGCCTTCATGTCACTGGCGGATTACGACGAAGGCCTAGTCACCGGAAAAGCATGGAGCGAGCCACATCACATCGAGCAGCAACTCGCTGCCCTGAGCGAGCACATGGAGAATGTGATCCAGAAATACCTGCGCGCCCAGTACAAAAACATCGAGGAATACAATGCTCAGGCCGGTGAGGTGGCCGAACCCTATCGCGTGCTCATGGTCTTTGACTTCCCCGCCAACTTCTCCGAAGCGGCGGCGCGGCGGCTGGTCAGCATTGCCCAAAATGGCCCACGTTGCGGCGTGCACACGATTGTACTGGTAGATACGGGCAAACCACTTCCCTACGGCTTCACGATCGCCGACTTGGAACAGGGCGCCACTGTGATCGAATGGGACGGCAAGAGCTGGCGCTGGCGCGATGAGATTCTCAAGGAATGCACGCTGACGCTGGACGAAGCGCCACCGCTCGCCCTTCTCAACCGCATTGTGGAAACCGTCGGCAAGCAGGCGCAGAAGGGAGGCGAGGTCAAGGTGCCCTTTGCGCGCATTGCGCCGCCTCAAGCTGAATGGTGGCGCGGCTATCGGCTGGACGGAAACTTTGTGGACGCTGCCGAGAGCCTGCGCGTCAAGCTGGGGCCGGCAGGCGCCAGTAAAGCGCAGGAACTGGTGTTGGGCGGCAAGGGCACCTCGCAGCACGCGCTCATTGTCGGGCGCACCGGCTCCGGCAAGTCCACGCTGCTGCACACGCTCATCACCAACCTGGCGCTTACCTACAGCCCGGACGAAGTGCAGCTTTATCTCATCGACTTTAAGAAGGGCGTCGAGTTCCAGAGTTACGCCCGTGCCCGGCTCCCCCACGCCCGCGTCATCGCCATCGAAAGCGAGCGCGAGTTCGGCCTCAGCGTCTTACAGGGGCTGAAGCAGGAGACGGACGACCGCGGCACACTCTTTACCAGTCGCGGCGCTTCCAATATCGCCGAATATCGCAGCCGCACGGGCAAGCCGCTGCCGCGCCTGCTGCTGCTGGTGGACGAGTTTCAGCTTTTCTTTGCCGAGGACGACGCTATCGCCTCGCAGTCGGCGCAGATCATCGACCACCTGGTGCGCCAGGGCCGCGCCTTTGGCGTGCACGTGATCCTGGCCTCGCAGACGCTGGCCGGCTCCTACGCGCTGCCGCGCACCACGGTCGATCAGATGGGCGTGCGTATCGCGCTGCAATGCTCCGACGCCGACTCGCGGCTGATCCTGGCCGACGACAACCCGGCGGCGCGGCTGCTGGAACGGCCGGGACAGGCGATCTACAACACCGCCAATGGCCGCTCCGAGGGCAACAACTTCTTCCAGGTCGCCTATCTCGACCAGGAGTCCAAGGAACTGGAGCGCGCCCTGGCCGACCTGCGCGCCCACGCCGATGCCAACGCCGGCAAGTACGCCGCCTTCGAGCCAATCATCTTTGAGGGCAATGTGCCGGGCAAGATCGAGAAGAATCAGGCGCTGGCAAAGCTGCTGGCCGGCCAGTCGCTAGTGAGCAAGGCGCCGGTTATCTGGCTGGGCGACCCGGTCGCCAT
>JACSRH010000308.1 GCA_014879855.1 Caldilineaceae bacterium
CTGGACCCAGCGCATATGGGCAAGTATCCGCACGAATTCTCTGGCGGGCAGCGGCAGCGCATCGGCATCGCCCGCGCGCTGATCACCCAGCCAGACTTCATCATCTGCGATGAGCCAATCTCCGCGCTGGATGTCTCCATCCAGGCCCAAGTGGTCAACATGCTGCAGGAGATTCAAGAGCAGTTGGGGCTTACCTACCTGTTTATTGCCCACGACCTGGCCATGGTCAAATACATCTCCAGGCGCATGGGCGTGATGTATATGGGGCAGTTGGTGGAGATGGCGCCCAGTCACTCCCTCTACCGCACGCCGCAGCACCCGTATACCATCGGGTTGATGCAGGCCATTCCGATCGCCGACCCGCGCGCAGCGCGTGAAAAAGATGAGATTTCCATCGAGGGCGAGATTCCCAGCCCGTTCAACCCGCCATCGGGTTGCCGCTTCCACACCCGCTGCCGTTTCGTCATGGAAACGTGTAAGGAAGTAGTCCCAGAGATGAAAGAGATCGCGCCCGGCCACTTTGCTGCCTGCCATCTATTCGATAGTGAGTAGGGGCGCACCCTTGCGGTCGCCCTTTGGTCTCGACGCCAGGGGGCGACCGCAAGGGTGCGCCCCTACCACGAATCGTTATCTGAACATTCATAGCTGGGGGCGACAGGCATTGTCAACGTGGTCAGGCAGCGATGATCAAGCATCCATTATTACAGAAAGGAGGCAAACCAAGGGGGAGTGCCCTCACCCCGCTAAGAACTGAGCAGAAGCAAGATGACTCACAGCAAAGAAACGATCTTGTTCCAGACGGTACAAACTTTCCAAAGGAGATCTTCCAATGAAAAAGTCGTTTATGGTTTTTGTGGTCTGCGCGCTGGCGCTGAGCCTGGTTGCTGGCTGTGCGGCGCCGCCCCCGGCTGCAGACGGGCAGGCCCAGCCGCCCGCGGCGCAAGCAGAATCCACCACGGCGCCGGCGGCAGAGTCTGCTGCGCCAGGCGCCTTCCACTATGCTTTTCTGGATGAGCCGCCGGGCATCGACCCGACCGTCTCCCAGGGCGGCACTCAATCCACCATTTACGCCACGTTGTATGAGGGGCTGGTCACGGTGGACGAAGCCGGCAACATCGTCCCCGGCGCCGCCACGAGCTGGGATGTCAGCGCGGACGGCGCCGAATACACCTTCTACCTGCGGGATGGTCTGAAGTGGTCCGACGGCCAAGACCTGACCGCCAAGGATTTCGAGTACGCCTGGCTGCGCGCGCTCCAGCCCGAAACTGCCTCCACCTACAGTTGGTTCGTGGAAATGTTCATCCACAACGGCTCAGCATACGCCAAGGGCGAGGTCGGCGCGGATGAAGTGGGTGTCAAAGCGATCGATGACAAGACGCTGAATGTCAAACTCAACATGCCTGCCGCCTACTTCCTGCAGGCGCTACTTAGCGGCGTCTGGCTGCCCGTGCGCCAGGATGTGGTCGAAGCCGACCCCGAGACGTGGCCCTTCAACGCAGCAACCGCCATCTCCAATGGCCCATTCAGGCTGACGGAGTACAAAATCGGCTCGTATATCACCGCCGAAAAGAATCCCTACTACTGGGATGCTGACAATGTTGCCATCGATCAGGTCAAGTTCTCGTTTATCACCGATGCCAACACAGCCTACTCCGCCTTCGTCGCTGGTGACGTTGACGGCATTGCCGGGGTGCCCACCACCGAACTGGTCAACATCCTCGCCACGGACGACCGCCTCCACGCTTACGACCAACTGCGCTTCTCCTTCCTGCGCCTGAACACCCGGTCGGAAGGCCTGTCCGATCCGCTGGTGCGCCGGGCGATCAGCCTGGCTTTCGACCGCAAGGGCTACCTGGACGGCTTGGGCAACATCACCGCCCAGCCTGCCCTCGGCTCTGTCCCCAGCGGCCTGATCTTGGATGGCCAGGACTTCCGTGAAGTCTCCGGTGATAATGGCCTGGCGCCCACTGCCCAGCTCGAAGAAGCGCGTGCGCTGCTCGCCGAAGCCGGTTATCCCGACGGCGCCGGGCTGCCAGTTTACCACCTGCACGTCGCCGACAACATGGTCAAGAATGCCGAGATCCTCCAGCAGATGCTGCTGACCAACCTGGGCATCCAGACCGAGATCAGACCGGTTGACACCAAGCTCAACTTCCCCATGATGGTTGAAGGCAAGTACGACATCGCCTTTGGCGGCTGGGGCGGCGACTACACCCACCCGATGACCTTCCTGGAACTCTTCACCTCCACCGCCTATGACAACGCCACCGGCTGGGCCAATCCCGAGTACGATGATCTGATCGCCAAAGCGCGCGTGGCGACTGACGAAGCCGAAGCACTGGATTTGATGGTGCAAGCTGAGCACATTCTGGTCGAAGAAAGCCCGATTGTGCCGGTCTCCGTACCGTCTGGCGCGTTGATGATGCAGGATTACGTCAAAAACTGGTTCATCTCGACTGCCGATACGCTGTACATCGCCAGGGCAGAGATTACCAAGTAAGGATTCTCAAAGCGTGCCTGCGACCGCACAATCTGTTTCCTGTGCGGTCGCAGGCACGCTTTAGAAACCTTGGCAGGGAGCATGTTGTTGCAAGCGAATCCGTTCATCCCCAGGAGAATCGCGTTTTGAAACAAGCAACCATCAAGGATGTGGCTGAACGGGCTGGCGTCTCCAAGACCACCGTGTCGCATGTGATCAACACGTCCCGCTTCGTCGAAGAAAGCACTCGCCAGAAAGTGCTGGATGCCATTCGCGTACTGAATTACCGGCCCAACGCCGCTGCACGCAGCCTGACCACCAGGCGCACCGGCGCCATCGGCATCGTCATCTCTGATTCTTCCAACCCGTTCTTCGGCGAACTGCTACTCAGCATCGAAGAGGTTTTGCGCCCCGAAAACTACGCCCTGATCATCTGCAACACGAATGAGACGCTCGAATATGAGGCTCACTACCTCGACTTGCTGCTGAACCAGCGTGTCGATGGCATCATTGCCGCTGCGACCAGCCAGCCGTGGGTCGAGCTTTCCAAAGCCGAAACCCAACTCATTCCCGTCGTGTTTGTGGACCGCGCCTTTGAGAACTT
>JACSRH010000382.1 GCA_014879855.1 Caldilineaceae bacterium
GACCACAGCAGCGCCACCGCGCCCGCCACATGGGGCGCCGCCATGCTGGTGCCGCTCAACAAGTTATTCACCGAAGGCTGGCCGCCGCTCCAGCCCAGCGAGCGCACGCTCACGCCCGGCGCGCTCAGATCGGGTTTCAGCCGCCCACTGCCGTCAGCCGTCACCGGGCCGCGGCTGCTAAAGCCGGCAATGACCCCGTTGCTGGCGTGGGCGCCCACGCTGGTGACCGCGTCGTGCATCCCAATCGGCGCATTGATGGTGGAGCACCCGGCGCCGCCGTTCCCCGCCGACGCCACCACAAAGATGCCCGCGGCGCGCATCGCCTCCACGACCTGGCGCAGGCTGGCGGCGTCGCACCCCTCGGCAGGCGGGCAGCCCCAGGAGTTGTTGATGACGTGCGGCGCCAGTTCGGGCTTGCCGTCCGTCAGCGGATCGCCGCCCTGGGGATAGGGCGCCAGGAAAAACTCAAAGCAGCTTGTGTAGCTTGCTGGCGTGCCCAAGCCGTCGAGCATGTTGCGACACGCGATCCAGGTGGCGTCCGGCGCCATGCCGATCACTGTATCGCCCATTGCGGTGGCGTCGCCAGCCACGGCGCCCAGCGTGTGCGTGCCATGATAGAAGGTGTTGTCGTCGTCGCAGGGGATCTGCGCATCGCCTGGGCATTCGCTGTCGGCAATCGGATCGCGCCCCCAGGCGTCAAACCAGTTGTAGGCGTGCGTCACGGTCATTGTGGCCGAGTTCCAGCCGCGATAGGCGGGCTTCAACGCCGGATGATCCCAGATCACCCCGGTGTCCTGCCCCGCGACGATGATATGCTGGCCGCGAATGCCCAACGCCCACACATCATCGGCATGGGTGTAGGTCAACCCCCACGGCAATGTGGCGGCGGGCGCAAGCCGCGGCAGCGCGGCAAGCGTCTGCCAGGTGGGGCGGTTGGTGGCCGCGACATCGACGCCGGCCACCTTGGGGTTGCGCACCAGCCGGTTGACGCCGGGCTGTTGCGCCAGCGCCCGCGCCAGCGTCAGGTCGCCGCGCACCTCCAGCATGTTGACAAGATAGTGCGCGCGATAGGGAATGCCCCGCTCTTCCAGCCAGGCGCGCAGCGGCGCCTGGGTCTGCCGCGCCTGGGCGGTGAGGGAGGTATAGAGCGCCGCACGCCTGGCGAGTGCGTCCTCGGTCGCAGCGGATTGCACGACGCTTTCTGGAGCAAGCTGGTCGTCCAGAATCACCAGAAACGAAACATCGGACGGTGCAGCCGTTAATTCTGTGGCCAAGGTCTGTGCGATCTTCATCTCGCCGGCTGTCTGATCGGTCGCAGCTGGCGCCACCGGCTGGGCAAGGAGTGCGCGCGGCGGCCAGAGTAAAAGTGTTGTAAGGCTGATCGCCACCACCAGGCGACGCAGAACCAGTCTGATCTTCATGATATGCTTATCGCTCCGAAATGAGAGCCATGTTGCTGCTGGCAGGACATGTATCTCGCCATAATAGAGAACAGTTTCAGTACTTCACGAATTTCACGCGAAGTCGCGAAGACGCAAAGGAATTCATCTTCAACTTTGCGACTTTGCGCCTTCGCGTGAGGCAAAGTCGTGAACTATTGAGTTTAGCATTTCTTTGACATGTTCACTGCAAGCATATCATACATTCAGGGAGATAAAATGATGAACAAATTAACCGTAGGCGAAATGGCGCCCGCGTTTACCGCCGTCACTGACAGCGGTGAAACCGTATCATTGAGTAATTATCGCGGCAAGCGCGTGGTGCTCTACTTTTACCCGAAGGACGATACGCCTGGCTGCACCACGCAGGCGTGTGGCTTCCGCGACAACTATCCGGTGATCGAGGAGAAGAACGCCGTTGTGCTCGGCGTCAGCCCAGACAGCGCCAAATCGCACCAAAAATTCAAAACGAAATTTGATTTGCCTTTCACCCTCCTGGTGGATGAAGACCACGCCATCGCCGAAGCGTACGGCGTGTGGGTGGAAAAAAGCATGTACGGCAAACAATATATGGGCATCGAACGGAGTCATTTCGTCATCGACGAAAATGGACGCATCGTTGACGCCCAAGTGAAAGTCAAGCCGGAAGTGAGCGTTGAGACGGCGCTGGCCGCCCTCGGCTAAGGCAAGCAAGACGATACCCTCGGCGGCTTTCTGTCTGTCATCAGACAGCCGCCGAGGGCCTGGAGATATGCATGATTGACCCTGGTTTGGCTGGCAGAACCGCGCTCGTCACCGGCGCCAATCACGGGATCGGCGCGGCCATCGCGCAAGCTCTGGCCGCGCAGGGCGTGCGCGTCTTTCTCACCTATTATCAGGAGCCGGTCGCCTACACGGACGAAGAACTGGCGCGTGCGCGCGTGGCAGGCGTCGGCGGGGATGCGCTCTACCGGGCGCGGCAGCAACAGCCGGTGGAGGTTGTGGTGGAGGCCATCCGCGCCGCTGGCGGCGCGGCGACTGCGTGGTCAGCCGACCTGGGTGACGCCGCCATGATCCCGCAGTTGTTTGACCGTTGTGAAGCCGCGTGCGGGGCAGTCGATATCCTGGTTGCCAACCACACCTTCTGCGTCCTTGAAACCTTTGACCCGGAACTTGTCAGCGATGCAGAGGGCGGTGTTTCTCTGCCAGGCGCCGCGGTCATCGACCGCCATTTCGCCGTCAACAGCCGCGCGGTCGCTTTGCTCATGCACGAATACACACAGCGCTATCTACGCCGCGGCGCACAATGGGGGCGCATCATCAACATCAGCACCGACGCCGCGCACGCACACCCCGCCAATATCAGCTATGCGGCAAGCAAGCACGCCATCGAGTCGTACAGCCGTTCGGCGGCCGCGGAGCTGGGCAAGTACGGCATCATCGTCAATGTCGTCGCGCCTGGCCCGATCCAGACCGGCTATATCACCCCAGAAAGTGAGGCGATGATCAATACCGGCACGCCGCTGGGCCGGCTCGGCGCGCCGGAAGATGTGGCGGATGTGGTGCTCTTCCTGGCGTCCGACCAGGCGCGCTGGCTGACGGGGCAGTTGCTTTACGTGGGCGGTGGATGGCGAATGCCACAGTAAG
>JACSRH010000357.1 GCA_014879855.1 Caldilineaceae bacterium
AGTGGCGATCGAGCCGGTGGCCGTGCTGATGGCGCTGGCCGTGGCGTCGGGCGCGGCGATCATCTTTGGGCTGTATCCGGCGCTGCGCGCGACGCGGCTCGACCCGGTGGAGGCGCTGCGCTACGAGTAGCAGGGGCGAATTGCGCGGGGCGAGGGGCGTAAAAATCATCCACAGATGACACAGATTTCACAGATGAAAAGTCTTGAATTCTGTCTTATCTGTGTCATCTGTGTCATCTGTGGATAGCTTTTAAAAATTAACGAGGCAAACTATGAAACGGGTTTTTCTGTGGACAATCGGGGTGTTGGTGGTGGCTGGACTTTCGATCGGCGCGTTCGTGCTGCTGACCGGCGCGGGCGGGCCACTGACGGCGTCGCTTTCGGCGCAGACGCCGGACCAGGCGCCGGCGGTGACGATCCGCTCGGCGGAGCCGATGCTGGGTCAGATCAGCGCGTCGGGCAGCATCGCACCGCAGGCGATCGAGCATGTGGTGCTGAGCGTCGATGGCGCGGTGCTCGATGTGCTGGTCAAGCCAGGCGATGAAGTGAAGGCGGGCGCGCTGCTGCTGCAACTCGACACAGCCGATCTGGAGCGCTCCAGGTTGCTTGCCGAATTGGATGTCGCCACCGCGCAGAATTCGCTCGACCAACTGCGCAAGCCGGCTGGCGCAACGGAGATCGCCGAGGCGCGCGCGGATCTGCTCTCGGCGGAAGAGAAGCTGGCCGATGCCCAGAAACCGGCCGCGCAGGCGGAGATCACCGCCGCACGCGCCAGCGTCGCTTCAGGTTGGGCCAAGTACAACGATCTGCAGGCTGGCCCCAGCGCGGCGGAGCTGGTCAAGCTGGAGGCCAATCTGCGCAAGTCCGAGGTCGCCATGCAGGAGGCGCAGCGCGACTATGACAAGGTCAAGTGGGCGGGCGATGCGGGCGCGTCGGCGCAGGGCGCCGCGCTGCAGGACGCCACCATCGACTACGAGGCGGCCAAGGCCGACTATGAAGTCTCGGTGGCGGCGGCATCGCAGGCGGACGTGCAGTCGGCGGTGAGCCAGGCGAATGACGCGCAGCAGAAGCTCAACGATCTGCTGGCGCGGCCCAACGCGGCCGACATCGCGGCAGCCGAGGCGCAGGTCGCGGCCGCGCAGACCAGGCTCGACAACCTGCTCACCGGCGTCGACCACCTGGAGATCGAAGCGGCGACCATCCAGTTGCAGACCGCGCTGGTGACGCTCGGCGAGGCGCGCAAGCAGCTTGCCAAAGCCAGCGTCGTGGCGCCGAGCGATGGCCGTGTGCTGACGGTGAGCACGCAGCAGGGCAGCCAGGCGCGCAGCGGCGAAGAGGTGGCGACGCTGGCCGACCTGGCGCAGTTGGAACTGACGGTCTATGTGGCCGAGGTGGACATCAACAAAATCGCGCTGGGACAGACGGCGGACATTTCCGTCGATGCGCTGCCCGGCCAGCGCTTTGCGGGGCAGGTGGCGCGTGTGGCGCCGGTCAACAGTGGCGGAAGCGGCGCGGTCAGCTATGCCGTGACCATCGCGCTCGACGGCGCCGCCACCGGATTGCTGCCCGACATGACCGCGGTGGCGCGTTTCGTCGACCCGACGATCGCTGGCGGCTGGCTGGTCCCGACCAGCTCGATCCAGGGCGAGGGCAGCGCAGCGACCATCCCGCTCCTGCGCGCCGGCGTCACCACGCCGGCGCGGGTGCGCACGGGCATCGTGCAGGGAGAATGGACGGTGGTCTATGCCGACGACCTGAAGGCAGGTGACCAAGTGGCGGGCAGTGTCAGCATGCCCTCGGCGGAAGAGGGCAGTATCTTCCCGCGTGGCGCGCGCCCGGGCGGCCCAGGCGCTCCATAACGTTGACTGGCGCAGTCTCCACGCTTTGTGCGTCAATAGTTGATGAACGGGCGTGCAATTTGACATCAATAAAATTGACGCGGTATCCTGTGCGACTGCCGACCGAACGTTCGGTCGGCAGTCGCACAGGAGAGGGCAAAGCGTACGATGCACGACATGATAGAAGAAGGTCAGGCAGAGATCGAAGCGGGGCTGTCGCCGCAGAAGCAGGTTATCCTTGACGCTGCCCGCGATCTCTTTGTGAAATATGGCTATGAAGGGTTGTCGATCCGCGATCTGGCCGAGCAGTGCGGGCTGGCCAAGGCGACGATCTACCACCATTTCCAGGACAAGCAGGACATCTTCCTCAGCGTGCTCGGCCACGCGGCGCTGACGATGCACCAGCGGATTGTCGAGGCGGCGGCGAGGGGTGAGACGCCGGTCGAGAAATTGCGCGCGATGGTCTACGCCTATTGCGACATGCTGGTCGAGCGGCGCATGGTCTTCTTCTGGTCGCTGCGCGCCAACGCAGAGACGGAGGAGCAGCTGCGCAAGTTTGTCCAGACGCACAAGGAGCACCTCCTCGGCCCGCTGACGCAGATCGTGCACGCGGGCATCGAAGGTGGAGATTTCCGCGCGGTCGATGCGCAGATGAGCGCGCTCTGCCTGCTGGGGATGCTCAACGCCTCGATGGCCTACCGCATCATGTTCGACGAAGTGCAGGATAGCGCCGATGTCGCTGCTCGCGCACTCGATCTCTTTTTGTCCGGCATTTCCACCAAAACTTGTCAATAGTCAGGAAGATCAAGTATGCAACGCTTTGGGTCAATGGCGCGCGGGCGCGCGTCTGCAAAGATATCACTGCTGCTGGCGCTGTCGCTGCTGGCCGGCTGCGCTTTTGGAGGCGGCGCGCCCGCGGCAGCGAATGTTCAACTGCCAGCCTACGCGCCGCAAACCGCGACGCCCGCGCAACCCGCGGCGCCGGCCGCCGCGACCAGCAGTGAAGCGACCAGCAGTGAAGCGACCAGCAGTGAAGCCGCGGGGGATGCTTCTGCTGCACCCGTGGCGCTGGCGGAGGCAGCGGCGTCCACTGCCTTTGTCTCCACTTCAGCCACTGGCGCGGTCTATGGCGCCGAGATCGTCGCCGATCATCAGGTTGTCGTCGCCGCGCAGGTGGGCGGGCAGGTGATGAGCGTGGCAATGGAAGTCGGCGACGAGGTGAGGGCG
>JACSRH010000223.1 GCA_014879855.1 Caldilineaceae bacterium
ATTCGTAAAATCCTCACCCCCTGCTCAGTTCCTTCTGCGATGCAGGTCTTTGCCAGACCAGTCTATTGGCTCTGTTACAAAAATGATCGTACAACCTGAGCGCACAACGATGCACATCATTAAAAGATATTCCTGTTGATGTGTCTGCGCCTGTATCTTTTGCACAACACAGGCCCAGCTCAATTTGTTAGAATAGCCG
The DNA here is from genome assembly GCA_014879855.1 of Caldilineaceae bacterium. Taxonomy (GTDB): domain Bacteria; phylum Chloroflexota; class Anaerolineae; order Caldilineales; family Caldilineaceae; genus Caldilinea. The sequence continues at coordinate 200 of JACSRH010000223.1, forward strand.
GAAAAAGCAGGGGGGTAAAATCCATTATCAGTAACCTCCGTGAATCATGTAAGCGCTTTGACCAGACGATGACGCCCATAGCTCGCAAGCGCGCCCTGAAGCGCGCCAGAAAAACATTGGAACAACTGCTTTCACAGGATGCCGCCGAAGCCGCGGCGCTGGCTGGCCTGCGCTATGTCAACGACGAAGAGCCTGGCATCCGCCGCAAGCGCTGGGGCCGCGGCTTCACGTACGTCGATGCGGCGGGCAAACATCTGCGCGACGAAACCATACGCACCCGCTGCCTGGCGCTTGCCATCCCGCCAGCATGGACCGATGTGTGGATTTGCGAAGACAGCAGCGGCCATATTCAGGCAACCGGCCGCGACGACGAGGGGCGCAAGCAGTATATCTACCACGAAGTGTGGGAGGCCGCACGCAGCGCCAACAAATTTGGCCGGCTGGCGCTTTTTGGCTATAAGCTGCCAGGGCTGCGCGCGCAGGTGGACCGTGACCTGCGCCGGCATAACTTTCCCCTGGAGCGCATGGTGGCCCTGGTCGTCTACCTGCTCGACAAGACCCACATCCGCATTGGCAACCTGGAGTATGTACAGGACGGCGCTTATGGGCTGACGACGCTGCTGAGCGAGCATCTTTCGGTCAACGGCGAGCAGTTGCACTTTGATTTTACGGGCAAGAGCGGCAAGCGCCACGAAATTGACCTGCACGACCGGCGGCTGGCGCGGCTGGTGCAGCGCTGCCAGGAGCTGCCGGGGCAGTTTCTCTTCATGTACGAAGATGAAGCAGGTGAGCTGCGCCAGGTGCTCTCCACTGACGTCAACAGCTATCTGCGCGCACAGATGGGCCAGTCGTTCTCTGCCAAGGATTTCCGCACCTGGGGCGCCACCACCCTTGCCGCCGAAGCGCTGCTGCAACACGTTGCTCAGCAAGAGGCGCCGCAAGAGGAGCACATCACCGCCGCGATTAAAGTGGCCGCCCAAGGATTGGGCCATACAACCACCGTCTGTCGCACCTATTATGTCCATCCCGCTTTGCTGACAAGCTACTGCCAGGGGCTGCTGCAAGCGCCAGCAGAGCCACAACCGCGCCTCTCCACCGCGGAGACAGCCGTGCTTAACCTGCTCTTCACCGAGCTTGCGATCCCGCCAGAGCTGCTGCCCGAGCTACTGGCGGAAGAGGATTGAACACTGCCACCTCAAGCGTCTGGCGAACCACAGCCCCGCCATAAGCCGCCGCCTTCTGACAAACGCCTACACACCCAATCTCCCAATCTCTCAATCTCTCAATCTCCCAATCTCTCAATCTCCCCGTCCCTGCGGTACAATAGCCAGCATGTTGCAAAACACTTACCAGAACTTCCAGAACGCCCTCTTCTCGCCCAACCCGCTGGTGCGCGGGCTGGTGCTGGCGGGGTTGCTGGCGAGCGGTCTGCTTCTGATCACCCTCTTTATCGGCGCGGCGGGACCGCTGCTGGCGCTGGTGGCCGCCGCGGCCATCATCGGCGGCGCTATGATCCTCAACGACACGCACTGGGGTTTTGTGGCGCTGTGCGGCGTCCTCTTTTTGATACCGTTCGCTACGCTTCCCTTCTCAATTGGCTTTAAGCCTACCTTTCTCGACGTGGCGCTCGGCGCGCTTTTTTTTGTCTGGCTTTTCAAGCTGATCATCGGTCAGCAGGAGGAGTTCATCGCCTCGCCGATCGGGCTGCTGGTGGTGCTTTTCCTGCTGCTGGCGCTCTTCAGCTTTGCGCTGGGGCTGGCGCACAGCCCGGCCAGCACCTTTCTGCTGCGCCGTTTTCTGGAGATTCTGATCGGGATCGCGCTCTTTTTTGTCGTCGTCAACACCGTGCGCAGCGAGGCGGAGGCGGTCTGGGTGACGCGCTGGGTGATGCTGACGGGCTGGGGCGCGGCCGCGATCGCCGTGCTTTTCTACGTGCTGCCCCAGGAGTTCACCGTTGGCATCCTCGACCGCATGGCGCGCTTCGACTATCCCGGCGGCTTTGGCGCGCTGCGCTTTATCGAAGATGACCCCGCGGGCACGATGCGCGCCATTGGCGCCGCGGTCGATCCCAACGTGCTCGGCGGTATGATGATCATCGTCGCCGCGCTGCTGCTGCCGCAGCTTGTCTCCAACCGCCCGATCTTTCCACGCTGGCTGACCTTCCTCATGCTGGCGACCGCGGTGCTGGCGCTCTATCTCACCTACAGCCGGTCGGCGCTGCTGGGCCTGGCGTCGGCGGTGGCGCTGCTGGCAGTGCTCAAATATCGCCGGCTGATCCCGCTGGGCGTTGCCGCGGGGTTGCTGCTCCTGCTGCTGCCTGTCACCCAGGAGTATGTCGCCCGGCTGTTGGAAGGCTTTGTGGGGCAGGATCTGGCGACGCAGATGCGTTTTGGCGAGTATAAGGACGCGCTGATCCTGATCGAGCGCTACCCGCTCTTTGGCGTCGGCTTTACTGGCACGCCCGACATGGACATTTATCTCGGCGTCAGTATGCTCTACCTGATTATCGCCGAAAATATGGGGCTGATCGGGCTTGTCATGTTTGTGGCGGTGATGGCGGGCTTTTTTATGATGGCGCTGCGCGCGTGGCGCGGCGGGCTGAACGTGAGGCTGGAGGCGCTGCTGCTCGGCTACACCGGCGCTATTCTCGGTGCGCTGGTCAGTGGCGTCTTTGACCACTATTGGTTCAACATGACCTACCCGCACATGACCGCGCTCTTCTGGCTCTATGTAGGCATGGCGACGGCCGTGGTCCTGATAGCGAGAACAAGCGACGCCGAGGGTTAAAACCCTCGTCTGGCACGCAAAGTGCGTTGAAACGCACTGCCAAACCGGTGATCGCACCGTCTGGCAACCGGGCTTCAG
>JACSRH010000481.1 GCA_014879855.1 Caldilineaceae bacterium
GGCGAATTGGGCGCTGCCGCGGCAGCGCCCAATTCGCCACCAATGCAAACCCCTACCAAAGGAACACCCATGCGTCGTCGCAACAGCTTGCGCTATGCCGGGTATGATTACACGCAGCCTGGCGCCTATTTTGTCACGATCTGCGCCCACCGCGGGCGGCCGATCTTTGGGGTGGTGGTCGAGCAGACAATGCAGTTGAATCCACTGGGAGTGATTGCGCAGCAGGCTTGGGGGGATCTGGCAAAGCAGCACGCGCATATCCGGGTGGAGAGCAGCGTAGTGATGCCCAACCACGCGCACGCACTGATGTGGATTGTGGAGACAGCGATACATGACGGCGAGTCGGTGGCCGGTCAACCGCGCCGCTATGGGCAGCCGATTGCAGGGTCGTTATCGACGCTGGTGAATGCCTACAAGATGACAGTCACCAAACGGGCGATCAGCGCCTGTCTGATTCCGGGGCCGCCGCTCTGGCAGCGCAACTTCTGGGATCGCATCGTGCGCGATGATCGCGAGTTGGCGAATGTTCGCCAATACATTGCTGCCAACCCGGCGCGCTGGCACGAAGACCAATTGCATCCCGACGCTCCGCCCAATCAGTTCAATCAATGGTAGGGGTTTGCGTTGGGTGATGGGCAAATTCCTGCTGCCTCGCAGCAGGAATTTGCCCATCACCCAACGCAAACCCCTACAGAGAGGACATGCCATGCCTTTCGACCAATCGACCCGCAACCGCCTCAACCGCTTTGTCGGCGACGCGCGCACGCTGCTCACCGAAGAGTTCACGCGCCAGTTGCAGAACGACTACGGCATGGACCCGGCGACGGGCGATGTGGCGCCGTTGGCCAGGCTCACCGCGCTGGACGACGCGCAGCGCGAGACCGCGCACATCCTGCGCACGACGCTCGGCCACTACGTGCTGGGCGGGCAGGCTGGCGACGACGAGTTGCGCACAGCTGCCGCCAAATGGTGCCTGCGCGAAACGGACGCGGAGGGCGATGCCCGGCAGACGTCGAAAGTGCGCAGCCTGCTTGCCGTCCCGCTCGAACGCATCGTGCGCGAGCAGGCGTTTACGATTCTCAACCGGCTGTGCGCCATCCGCATGGCCGAGGCGCGCGAGGTGGTGATCGAGTCGGTCGGCCAGGGGTATCGCTCGCGCGGCTTTCCGGCCTACCAGCAGGTGGCGGGTGCGGCGCTGGGCGAGACCGGCGACGCCTACCGCCACTACCTGTTCAGCCTCTTTGACGAGCTGGCCGTGGAGCTGCCGGTGCTCTTTGACCGCTTTAGCCCCCTGGGGCGCCTCTTCCCGCGGCCGGCGGCGCTGCTCGACCTGTTGGAGTTGATCAACCACGTCGATCTGCGCGACCTGTGGGCCGAGGACGAGACGCTGGGCTGGATCTACCAGTACTTCAACTCGCAGGAAGAGCGCCGGCAGATGCGCGCCGAAAGCCAGGCGCCGCGCAACAGCCGCGAGCTGGCCGTGCGCAACCAGTTCTTCACCCCGCGCTATGTGGTGGAGTTTCTCACCGACAACACGTTAGGGCGCATCTGGTATGAGATGATGCGCGGGAAGACGGCGCTGGTTGATCGCTGCCGCTATCTGGTGCGCCGGCCAAAGGAGATTTTTCTGGGCCATCCGGCGCTGAGCCATGACGAAGCAGCCGATTGGGTGCGGGCTGCGTTGGCTGGCGACTTTGCCTCGCTGCCCGAGCGGCCGCGGATGGAGGAGATCGGTGAGTTTGCGTTGCTCGTGGATGGCTATGAAGTTGCGCCGCAGTTCGGGTACGGCGATGTATTGGATTTTGCCAGCGAGCACATGCGACGCTATCTGGAGGATGACATCCCTTTCCCCCAGGACGCGCTCGAACTGTGGTTGATCCTCTTTGCCTATCAGCGCGGCTATCTGCGCAATGGCTGGCGGCAAAGTGAGGAAGAGGACCCGTATTTGCGCGCAATTCGCACCATCTACGAGTGTCTGCGTGCTGCGCTGCAGCATCCGCCGGCCGACCTCAGCCAGGAAGAGTTGCTGCAACAGCCGGTCTTCATCCCGCACCGGCGCCCCAAGGATCCGCGCACCATTCTGATGCTCGACCCTGGCTGTGGCTCCATGCACTTTGGCCTCTACAGCTTCGATCTGTATGAAATCATTTACGAAGAGGCATGGCGCAAGGGTCTGGTGGACGGAGCAGCGTTCGGCCTGCGCGACAAGCCGGTGCTCTTTCACGAAAGTGTGCGGCTGCGACCTGTGCGCGCGGTCTATTCCAACTACAGCAACACGCGCATCGCCTTTGACGACGCGCGTGTTGTCGTCGCCCGCACCCACGATGCGGGTGACGGGGTGGAAGCGGGCCTCCCCTATCTTCTTGGTGCAAATCAGCGGCTGCGCGTACCGCTCGACTTTGAGCAAAAGTTGAGCGAATTCGATTATCAGTCTGCATTGGCTGCGAGTGCATTTACCAGGGAACAGGGAGAACGGTTCATCTACGCTACGGATTGCTGGACATACGAGGAACTGCCGGTGCTGAGCCAGGAAGCGGCGCAGCGCCGCTTCCTGCGTGACATGCCGCGGCTGATCATCGAGCACAACATCCACGGCATCGACATTGACCCGCGTGCGGTGCAGATTGCCGGGTTGAGCCTGTGGCTGCGCGCGCAGCGAAGCTGGCAGCGGCAGGGCGTGAAGCCGGCCGAGCGCCCGACGATCCGCAAGTCAAACGTCGCCTGCGCCGAACCCATGCCGGGCGACCGGGCGCAGTTGGATGCCTTCCTGAAGACGCTGCGCGACGAACGGCTGGAGTCGCTGATTCGCCGCGTGCTCGATGTGCCGGCGCACCAGCGTGTGCGCGCCACGCCGACCATGGCCGATGCGCTCTGCGACCTGGTGCGCGTGGTCTGGGACGAGATGAAACTGGCGGGCGAGGCAGGGTCGCTGCTCAAGATCGAGGAGAGCCTGGCGACAGCGATCCAGCGTGCGCGTGACGAGTGGGAGCGTCAGCCGCTTTTCCGTGTCGAGACCTTCCGGATGACGGAGGCGGGCGAACGGGAGGCCAGGCCAAAGGTC
>JACSRH010000293.1 GCA_014879855.1 Caldilineaceae bacterium
TGGTGGCTGGCGACAAGATCAGCCGCAGCGCCACTTTCATGTCCTTTAGCGAGGAGATGCGCACGCGCGGCTGGCGGCCGCATTCGGTGATCCGGCAGATCACGGCGACGGTCGCCGATGTTTCGGTGGCGGCGCAGCTCAATCTGGAAGCTGGTGCGAAGGTCATCTATCTGGAACGGCTGCGCTTTGCCGACGATGAACCGCTGGCATTGGAGCGCGTCCACCTCCCCTACGCCCGCTTTGCCAGCCTGCTTACGCTCGACCTCGCCAGCCAATCACTCTACGCTGTGATGGAGAACGCGCTGGGCGTGCGTCCGTCGCTTGCTGAAGAGAGCGTAGAGGCAGTGCTGCTCTCGACGGAAGAGGCGGAGATTTTCGGCGTCGCCGCTGGCGCTCCGGCGCTGCTGACGCGCCGCATCACACACGATGATGCAGGAGAGGTTGTCGAAGCCGCGACCAGCCTCTACCGCGGCGACCGCTACCGCATGGCGTTGGTGCGTCGCCGCTGATCTGCAAACAACTGGTGCGCCAAGAGTAAGAAAAAGGAGATGCTGTGGGCCGCCAAGAACGCGTCGCAGCCTTTATCAACCAAGTGCGCGGACGCCTGATCGTCTCGTGCCAGGCGCTGCCGCACGAGCCGCTCTTTGGCGCCGACATCATGGCGCGGCTGGCGGTGGCCGCGCAGCAAGGCGGCGCTGCCGCGATCCGCGCCAACACGCCAGCCGACATCTGCGCCATTCGCGCCGCGATCGCCCTGCCGATCATTGGCCTCTACAAAGTCGATGTGCCAGGCTACGATGTCTACATCACACCCACGGTGGCGGACGCGTGCGCTGTCGCCAACGCGGGCGCTGACATCATCGCCATCGACGCCACAGCGCGCCCGCGCCCCGAATACGACAATCTGGCCGCCTTCATCGCCGCCATTCATGCCGCCACTGGGCTGCCGGTGCTCGCCGACATTGCGACCTACGACGAGGGGTTGGCCGCGGAAGCCGCAGGCGCTGACATTGTATCGACCACGATGTCCGGCTACACACCCTACAGCGCGCTGTGTGACGGGCCGGATATCGAACTGGTGGCGGCATTGAGCAAAGCGCTTACGGCGCCATTGCTCGCCGAAGGGCGCTATCACACGCCGGAGCAGGTCGTGACGGCCTTTGATGCCGGCGCGCTCAGCGTGGTCGTCGGCGGCGCCATCACCAGACCACAGGAGATTACGGCGAGATTCGTGCGTGCGGTTGAGGGATTGGGGGATTGAGAGATTAGAGATTGGAGATTGGCGAGTGCAGATATCGCTGTCCTCCGAGGAAATCTCCCAATCGCCAATCTCCAATCGCCAATTTTCTTTCACAAAGGAGCCTTTGCTTGTCCAATTCTATCGTCGGCGTCATTCCCCTCGATGATCGTTCGGTCAACTATGAATGTTTGCAGATGTTGGGTGAAGCCGCCGGTTTCGACGTGCTGCTGCCGCCCAAAGCCTGGTTGGGCACGCCCTGGCGCGCAGGTGATACAGCGCAGCTCCAGGGCTGGCTGCTCGAACACGCTCCCCTCGCCGATGCCCTGATCGTCGCCATCGATACGTTGGGCTACGGGGGTCTGGTCAACTCACGCCGCTCAACCGACAGCACAGATACGGTGCTAGAGCGGCTGGCCTATCTGCGCACGGTGCAGCAGCGGCAGCCTCAGACAACGCTGCTCGCCTTCAATGTGCTGATGCGCATCACCCGCGGCAACGATGCAGAGGAAGAAAAAGCTTACTGGGCTGATTACGGCGCGCGCATCTTTCGGCTTTCCTATCTCGAAGATCGCGCAGCGATGGCGGTTGGTTCAAACGCCGAGGCAGACGAGATCGCAGCCCTGCGCCGCACTATCCCGCCTGAGCTGATTGAGGATTTCCTGGCCGGACGGGCGCGCAATCACGCTGTCAACCGCACGATGATTGACTGGGCGGCAAGCGGCGTCTTCGACTATCTGGTTGTTGCACAAGACGACACGGTCGATTATGGCTGGAACATCGCCGAGGCGCGTCGCCTACGCCGCTATATCAACGAGATCGGCGCCGCGGGGCGGGTGTCGATCTACCCTGGCGCCGACGAAACGGCGATGCTGTTGCTGGCGCGCTATGCAGCGCAACGCGCCGGATTCACCCCTCGCGTGCGGCTGCGCACCAGCGGCTCCACCAGCGATCAGGTAATCACCGCCTACGAAGATCGCCCGATGACCGAGATGGTCAAGGCGCACCTGGGGCCGCTCGGCGGCAGCGTAGCCAGTGAACACGACGCCGATATCACGCTCTACATCAACGCCCCCGCCGAAGTGCAGGGCAACGGTCCCGAGCAGTGGACGCTGGCGTTGACCGATGCGCAACTTGCAGCGTTGCCCGCGGCCTCGCAACATGCGTTGGCTGCGTATCGTCACCACAGCAGCGGTGCAACGACCCTGCGCGAAATGTTCACTGTGCGTCGCGACCTGCCGGAATTTATCCGCAGCCTGACCCATGACATAGGCGCTGAACAGACGTGCGCAGTGGTCGATGTCGCGTTTGTCAATGCCGGCGACCTGGCCCTGGGCGAACTGCTCGAACGGATGCCAGGACTGAGCCAACTGGCGGCCTACGGCGGTTGGAACACGGCGGGCAACACACTGGGCTGCGTGCTCTCTCATGCAGTGATTCGGCATCTCCAGGTGCTGCACGGCGCAACGCCGGAAGCGCTGGCTGCACACGTACGCTTTCTCTTTCTGCGCCTGGTCGAGGATGACCTGTTTATGGCGAAGCTGCGCACACAGATTGCGGTGGAGGCGCTGCCCGCACTCGACCTGCCGATTACGCTGGGCAGCGTAGGCGACCACGCCGAGACAGTGCGCCAGATCGTCGAACACAGGCTACGCGAGGCAGCGGCGCGGCTGGCGCAGGAGCGCTTCGTCGGTCAGCGCGTGGCCGCCGCCACCACAGCCATCGTACTGGATGCACTGGCGGTGACCGCTGTTGAGCTGCCGTGGGGGCGTCTCTTTGACCTGACGATGGATATTGAAGCGCACTATGCCACTGCCTGAAAC